>JAXJWH010000154.1:0-89757 GCA_036308125.1 Agathobacter sp. | reverse complement strand
TCTTCCATCTTCAAGATGAAGACGAACAATTTTCTTTTTAAATTCAGTTTCATAGTGTTTACTCATTTATAACTTACCTCATTTCCTTCTAAGATTATATTCTATTAGGTCGAGGTGTTACAACTAAGTTATATCACAACATATATAACATTTTAACAATTGGGATTAGCATAGGTGGATTAGCGTTATTGTGCGTTCAATTTAAGGAATTACCAAATAATATAGATAATAACAATGATTTTGATTATTTAGTTGACGTTGATTCGTATGATGAAATTTCTAATTATATTGATGAAAAAGAATATATGGCATTAATTAACTCATATGATAAATTGGTAAAATTATGTAATGAAAATAATATAATTACATATATGACAAATTATTGTGTCCAGGATTATACTATTCAAAAGAAATATTTATCAAAAGAATATGAGGAGTCTTTTAAAGATAATATATCTGATACACTAAGGTGGAATAGTTCAGAAAAAAATGTAGAATTGCCTCTATATGTAATGGGGTATTCGGATGGAGCTATCAAAGAAATGTTTGGAAATGAATTTAAGTTGAAAAATAATGAATGTATTTTTCTGAGTAGGAATTTGAATTATGACGGAAAAGGGGGGTATAAAATTAGAAAAATGCTAGGAGAACAGGTAGAATTAAGAACAAATTATGCAATTGACGGAGGATTTTCTAAAAAGAAATATACAGTTGTAAAGCAAGTTGATGATTTGTTATCCTATCCGATAAGTAATAATGATTATTTATGTGTAATAATAAAAATAGATGATTTTAATAAAAATTTTAATAATAATCACATATCGTCTTTTTACCTAAAGAATTTAAGTAGTTCATATGTGGAGTGTATTGAGCACATTCTAAAGGGAAATAAATACGTTAGATTAACAGATATGAATAAAGAATTGCATGATGAAAAATTTAATGTATATAAAAAGAGAATAATGTATGGCATGTGTATAGTATTATTTGGACTATTTACAATCCTCAATATCGGAATTCAAACAATGTTAGATGTAAAGGTAAGAAGGGATGAATTGGAGTTATTACATATAATTGGAATTTCGAAAAGAAAGCAGAGAATAATTATTATTTTAGAGAATATGTATATTTATGTATTAGGAGGGGGGATAGGTGTTTTTGTATGTATATGTATAGATAAATTTATGCAAGAGTATTGTATTATAAAAGAATCAATGATTACAAACATCTTTATGTTCTTAGTTTTAGTGTATTGTATCATTATCACTTTCTTAGGTTTATTATTAATTAATAGAATTTTAAATAAAGATTAACGTTGTTTTTAATTTTAAAAATAGTATAGTATACATAACAACTAATAAACAATTATCTTGCAATTTTCCATAAATCGTGATAAATTGTATTTAAATATGTAAACACGTAGAAAAAGAGAGTACATTTGTAGTAGTTTTACAGAGAATCCCGGTGGCTGAGAAGGGAGAACGATGGCAGGTGGAAGATGGCTTTGGAGTGGCAGAACTGAACTAAGGGAATGATAATTAATTTCAAATTTAAATAAATCTTTTGGATAAGTTCTGACGGGTGCACCCGTTACAGTGAAGGATGTGCATTGGTGCATTTATTGAGGTTCGGATTGCAAGATTCGGACGAATTGAAGTGGTAACGCGGGAATACTCGTCTTCTGGGAACAGAAGGCGTTTTTTATTGCAAATAATTCCAAGGGCTTTAAGACAACTTATTATAAAATAAGTGTAGGAATTGAAGATTCAGGAGGATATATGAATGAGTAACAAAGGTAAATTTTACATGACAACAGCGATTGCTTATACATCAGGTAAGCCTCATATCGGTAACACATATGAGATTATTCTGGCAGATGCCATAGCAAGATATAAAAGAGAAGAAGGCTATGATGTATATTTTCAGACAGGAACAGACGAGCATGGTCAAAAGATTCAGGAAAAGGCAGAACTTGCCGGAATTACTCCAAAGGAATATGTTGATAATGTGGCTGGAGAAGTAAAAAGAATCTGGGATTTAGTTAATGCATCATATGATAATTTTGTCAGAACAACGGATGAGGATCATGAAAAATGCGTTAAGAAGATTTTCAAGAAATTATACGATAAGGGCGACATTTACAAGGGTTCATACGAGGGATTATATTGCACACCTTGTGAATCTTTCTGGACAGAGTCACAGCTTGTAGATGGAAAATGTCCTGATTGTGGCGGAGAGGTTAAGCCTGCCAAAGAGGAAGCATATTTCTTCAAGATGAGTAAATATGCAGACAGACTTATTGATTATATTAATACACACCCTGATTTCATTCAGCCTGTATCAAGAAAAAATGAGATGATGAACAACTTCTTACTTCCTGGACTTCAGGATTTATGCGTATCCCGTACATCATTTAACTGGGGAATTCAGGTAGATTTTGATCCAAAGCATGTTGTATATGTATGGCTTGATGCCCTTACTAACTACATTACCAAGATTGGATATGATCCAGACGGTTCATCTGAATTATTTAACAAGAACTGGCCTGCAGATTTACACCTTATCGGTAAAGATATCGTGCGTTTCCATACAATTTACTGGCCAATTTTCCTTATGGCATTAGACCTTCCACTTCCAAAGCAGGTATTTGGTCATCCTTGGCTTCTTCAGGGTGGAGAGAAAATGAGTAAATCAAAGGGAAATGTAATTTATGCTGATGACATGGTAGATTTATTCGGTGTAGATGCAACACGTTATTTCGTACTTCATGAGATGCCTTTCGAAAATGACGGAGTAATAACATGGGATCTTGTAATTGAGCGTTTCAATTCAGAACTTGCAAACGTACTTGGAAACCTTGTAAACCGTACAGTTTCAATGACAAATAAATATTTTGACGGAGTACTTAATTCAACAGGAGATAAGGGTGATGAGAACCAGCAGGCTGTTGATGCAGACTTAAAGGCAGTTGTCTTAGCTGCAAGGGATAAGATTCATGACAAAATGGATACACTTCGTGTAGCTGATGCAATCACAGAAGTATTTGCCCTTTTCCGCCGTTGCAACAAATACATTGACGAGACAACACCATGGGTACTAGCAAAGGACGAAGCATCAAAGGACAGACTTTCAGAAGTGCTTTACAATTTAGCTGAATCAATCACAATTGGAGCAAGTTTACTTCATCCATTCCTTCCTGAAACAGCTGAAAAAATTGTTGCACAGCTTAATACAAAACTTAGAACATACGATGAACTTAATGAGTTTGGTTTACTTGAGAACGGAACAAAGGTAACAGAAAAACCAGAGATTCTTTTCGCAAGACTTGATGCAAAAGAGGTTATGCCTAAGGTTGAAGCCATTCAGGCTGCTCAGAAGGCTGAATTTGAAGAAGAGCAGAAGAAACTTGGATTAGCACCTGAAGAAGATAGCGATGAAGAAGTAATCGACATCGAGGCAAAACCAGAGATTACATTTGATGATTTCATGAATATGCAGTTCCAGGTTGGACAGATTATCGCCTGTGAAGCAGTACCAAAATCAAAGAAACTTCTTTGCTCACAGGTTAAAATCGGAAGTCAGGTAAAACAGATTGTATCCGGAATCCGCAAGGACTATTCTCCAGAGGAGATGGTAGGTAAGAAAGTTATGGTATTAGTTAACTTAAAGCCAGCCAAACTTGCAGGTGTTTTATCGGAAGGAATGCTTCTTTGTGCAGAGGATGCTGATGGAAAACTTTCACTTATGGTTCCTGAGAAGGAGATGCCATCAGGAGCAGAAATTGCGTAACTTATAATGATGTCTTAAGTATTTTACTTATTTGACGGCCGTAAACCATTACAGGAGGAGGCAAATATGGAATATTTTGATGTTGTAGACGAAAATGGAGAACCAACAGGAGAAGTAATAGAGAGAAAGAAAGCCCATAAATTAGGGATTCCCCACAGGACAGCCCATGTGTGGATTGTCCGTAAGAAGAGAGGAAATATTCAGATTTTACTTCAAAAGCGTTGTGATACGAAGGATTCATTTCCCGGTTGCTATGATATTTCAAGTGCAGGCCATATTCCGGCAGGGGAGGATTACATGTCCTCTGCCATAAGAGAGCTGAAGGAAGAATTAGGGGTGGAAGTAGCTTCCATGCAGCTTAAGGAATGTGGAATTCATAAATTAAATGCTGATGCAGTTTTCTATGGGGAAGAGTTTCATGACAGACAATACAGTAAAGTATATTTATTGTGGCTTGATATGGCAGAGGATGAATTTAAGGTTCAAAAGGAAGAAATCGACAGTGTCAGATGGTTCGATTTCGAAGAGTGCCTGAATGCAGTGAAAAATAATTCTGTTAAACATTGTATAGATTATGATGAACTTGAGATGATAGAGGAGTATTTTGAATGATATTTGAAAGTCATGCACATTATGATGATGAGGCGTTTGATGAAGACAGAGAGGAATTGCTTGAAAGTCTTAAGGAAAATGGCGTAGGAACGATAATTAATGTTGGTGCGTCTTTGGATTCTTGTGAGAAAACCGTTAATCTGGCTGAAAAATATGATTATATTTATGCAGCAGTCGGAGTTCATCCAAGTGATGTGGCAGACCTTAACGAAGAGAATTTTGCATGGTTAGAAGGTCTTACAAAGAAAGATAAAGTAGTAGCCATAGGAGAAATCGGTCTTGACTATTACTGGGATAAAGAGAAAGAAATTTGGGAAAACCAGAAATACTGGTTTAAAAGACAGATGGAGCTTGCAAGAAAAACAAATCTTCCTGTAATTATTCATTCCAGAGATGCGGCTAATGATACAATGACTCTTATGAAGGAGATTCACGCTGAGGAGATACGAGGCGTTATACATTGTTATTCCTATTCAAAGGAAATGGCTAAGGAATTTATTAAGATGGGATATTACATCGGCGTAGGCGGAGTTGTAACTTTCAAAAATGCAAAGAAACTTGCTGAAGCGGTAAAGGAAATTCCACTTGAGAGAATTTTAGTGGAGACAGACTGTCCGTATCTTGCACCGGAACCATTCAGAGGAAAGAGAAACGATTCTGGCAAGCTGCCATATGTAATTAATAAAATAGCTGAATTAAAAGAAACTACACCGGAAGAAGTTGAGAGAGTGACAAGGGAAAATGCCATGAAACTTTTTGGTGTTAAGTGTTAATGAAAAAGGTGCCCGAAAGAGCACCTTTTTGCCCTATAAATAAAGAAGGAGAAAGAAAATGGAATTATTAGACAGATTTCCAACAAAGGAAGCCTTTGATGAATATTGGAATGAAAATTATGTGGAAGTAGTATATGAGGATGTAAAGGATGCTTTTGAGAATTTTGTTAATTCCTGTGACAAGAGAATTTTCCTTACAGATTACGAAGAAGCAGGAGCAATCAGCGAGGAGGATTTCAGTGACAATTTAGCGGAAGCAGCAAAATTTGAATTTGAGGATGCATTTACTGATGCATTTTACGAGAAGAACAAAGAGCTTTACGAGATTGCCTTTGAATTATATGAGACTTCTCAGCTTATGGGCAAGGGAAATGACAATGTGGCAGTTACATTCCACAAAGAATACAACAGATTATATAATGAGTTTTTGCACAAAATGTTTAAGAACTGTTATTGTTAGAAACAAAAGGAGAGAATATGGCAGTACTTGGAAATCCAACTAAAACAATTGAAATTATACAGAAATATAATTTTAATTTTCAAAAGAAATTCGGACAGAATTTCCTTATAGATACAGGAATTCTTGAAAGTATAATAGATTCGGCAGAGATTACGAAGGATGATTTCGTGTTAGAGATAGGACCGGGAATTGGAACTATGACACAATATCTGTGTGAGTCCGCAAGACAGGTGGTTGCAGTTGAAATCGACACAAATCTTATACCTATTTTAAAGGAAACATTATCAGAATATGACAATGTGGAAGTAATAAATGGCGATATATTAAAGATAGATATAAATAAAATTGCAGAAAAATACAATGACAATAAACCTATAAAGGTTGTTGCGAATTTACCATATTATATTACAACACCAATTATCATGGGATTATTTGAAAGTCATGTGCCAATTGACAGCATAACAATTATGGTGCAAAAAGAGGTTGCAGACAGAATGCAGGAAGGTCCGGGGTCAAAGGAATATGGCGCTCTTTCCCTTGCGGTTCAGTATTATGCAAATCCTAAGATTGTTGCAGATGTTCCACCAAGCTGTTTTATGCCACAGCCAAAGGTGGGAAGTGCGGTAATTAAGTTGACAAGACACCAAAATCCGCCGGTTGATGTGGATAACGAGAAATTATTATTCCAGGTTATAAGGGCTTCCTTTAATCAGCGCCGTAAAACTCTGGCAAACGGATTAAATAATTTCCCAGCAATCGCACTTTCAAAGGAAGAGATTCAGGAAAGCATTAAGGAGCTTGGAGTTTCTCCAACAATCAGAGGCGAGGCACTTTCATTAGAGCAGTTTGCCCAGTTAAGTAATATAATCGGTAAAAAGATGAAAAAATAAAAATGAATAAAATATCCTGAAATGTTAATACTATTAGCAGTAAATACTTAGTAAATACTTATTGCATTAAAACATTGGAGGATATGCCCTATGAAAAAACAGTATATAGCCGCACTCGCCTGTCTGGTGGCAGGAACCATTGGATTTGTGGGTGTATATCAGACGCAGTCATCAGGAAACCACGAGGAATCCAAGGTCGCAGAAGAAGAGACAAAGAAGGTACAAAAGACTTCGAAAATGTTAAAGCCTGATAATACAACAAAGGCGGTTAAGGAAGAATCAACGGAAAATAATTCCACTGAAAAAGAAGAAGAGATTAAGGAAGAAGCGAAAAAATCCGATAACAAATTAAAGAGTGTGGAAACTAAAGCAGATGCGAATGTGTTTCATTTTTCCACGAAGGAAAAGCATAACTGGCCGCTGGAGGGGGAAGTGATTCTCCCATATTGCATGGATAAGACGATTTACAGAAAGACTTTGGAGCAATATCAGTACAATCCGGCGATGGTTATCAAGGGGAACGTTAACAGTGAGGTACATTTTATTGCAAAAGGCAAGGTCCTTGACATTGTCGAAAATGAAGAAACCGGATGTACCCTGACACAGGATTTGGGAGATGGATATAAGGCAATATACGGTCAGCTTAAGGAAACTGTTTTTGCCAAGGGAGATATGGTGGAAGCAGGCCAGGTGGCAGGATATGTATCTGAACCTACGAAATATTATTCCATGGAAGGAAGCAACCTGTATTTTCAGATTACAAAGGATGATAAACCTGTTAATCCGCAGGAATATCTTAAATAATATAAATGATATGTAAAATACGAAAAACTAAAACAAGATTATAAAAATGCAAAAAATAAACACTTACGGGGATGTAGTACTCTTCGTAAGTGTTTGTAAATAATTAGAGGGGGAGTTTAGATGGATTTTAGTTCATACAACGAGATTATTAGAAACTGGACTCAGGAAATAATGGACAATCGTACTCAGGATGCAGAGATTACTCTTAGGAATTGTAATAATCTATTAGAGTTAGGAACTAAGATGGATGATCCTGTTCTGATTGGTTTCAGCTACTATTACATTGCGGAAACTTATTATTGCCTGAATGATGGAAACGTGTTTTTTGATAATATTACAAAGGCGATTGAAAATCTGGAAAAGGGTAAGTGCTGGGAGATGATTGCCAAAAGTTACAATATCCTTGGAATTGTTGTGGCAAACAGCGGAAATGCTCCAATTGCCCTTGACTATTATCTAAACGGAATGGAGTATTGCAAGAAATATAATATTCCACAGGAAGAGATGATTTTGAACATAAACTGTGGGGCTCTTAATGTGTCCTGTGGCAGACATTCCGATGCACTGAAATATCTTAAAGCAGCATATGATTACATAATTGAGCATCCGGAGCATCCAAGATATCACAGCCTGCTGATTTGCATATATGAAAATATGGCGATGAGTAAGATAGCAAATGGAGAATACAATGACGTAGGTGAGCTTTTTGAAATTATTTATCAAAGACACTGGCCTTTTGCTGATTACATAGACAGGCTGGCTGTGCTTTGTGCGGAAACGATTTTTCATCACAGGGTTGGTGACCGGAAAAAAAGGGATGACTGCATTAGTCAGGTGGATAAATGCATTTCCCAGAATGCGATACTCCTGGATATGTTTGACGATTATTATAAATATTGCGAATTATTGTTAGAATGTGGCAAGGACAAGGAATTCTGGAGCATGATAGATGTGTTAGAGCCGATGGTCAGAAATTTCAAGATAACCAATATGCAGTTAAGGGAGATTTCCCTTAAGATAAAATATTATAGAAAGCATCATCAAAGTGCGGAATATCTGCAGGCGGCAGGTCTTTACTACGAATTATCAGAGCAAAAGGAGCGTGAAAATCATGCCCTTATTAACAATATGATAGAACTTAGGAAGAGTCTTGAGCATGCCAACAGGGTTCGCCATGAAATCGAGCGGAAAAATCAGCTTCTTGAGAAAAAATCCAGCACTGATGCATTGACGAAACTTGCCAACAGATTTAAATTAAATGATTATGCTGATGAAATATTTGAAAATGCATTGAAAAATCAGGAAAGTGTTGCCATTGAAATTTTAGACATTGATTATTTCAAGGAATATAACGACAATTACGGTCATCAAAAGGGTGATGATTGTCTTTGTAAAATTGCTGATGTGTTAAGAAGTATGGAAGAAGAGCATGGGGCATTTTGCGCAAGATACGGTGGTGACGAATTCATACTGATTTACAGGGATACGGATATGCTTAAGGCGGATTATTATGCAAGTGACCTGAAAAACAAGATTATTAATATGAATATTGAGCATAAATTTTCAAAAGCCATACCGGTAGTGACCATTTCTCAGGGAATCTGCTGCGGAGTGCCGGTTAAAGGCACAAGGGTATGGGATTTTCTACATATTGCAGACGGCAGGTTATACAAAATCAAGAAAATGTGCAGAAATAATTATTGTGTCGGTGATATGTATGATGAAAATAATGACATTATTGGAGAATAGGGTAAGTGAGTAAGAATGAAAAATTAAATTACACCTATATACTTCGTTGCAGTGACGGAACATACTATACTGGATGGACTAACGATTTGGATAATCGTATAAAATGTCATAATAGCAAAAAAGGTGCAAAATATACCAAAACAAGAACCCCGGTGGAGCTGGTTTATTATGAAACATTTGCCACGAAGGAAGAGGCAATGAGTCGGGAATACCATATTAAGAAATTAAAAAGAAGCGAAAAACAAAAACTTATTGATGGGATGCCGGGGGAAGAAATTAGAATAAGTGGAAAGAAATAGAAACTTCTGGATGGTAATATTTAAGAAAAATTAATAATTTAGTTTAAAAATATATGATATAATATTTTCACAACTGAATTTAATTTTTGGGTTGGTGAGCAGTCAACATCAGTTTCGCCAATAACAATTATTATTGCAGCAGTGTTTGTGAATGTTTGTGAATCGACAATTAAGGAGGATATGCGTAATGACAATTGATTTTGGGAAAATTATGGATGAATTTGTGGCAGCAGGCAAGGACATGACTGATAAAATGACAGAGGTGTCTAATAAAACAAGAATTAAAATTGATATCAAGAATAAAGAGGATTTCTTAGAGAAACAGTTTGCAGGTCTTGGTAAGGCATTTTATGAAAACGAACCAGACTTTGAAACTGCAAAAGAAGACTATTTTAAGAATATTAATAATACAAAAAGCGAGATAGCCGCTCTCGAAGAGGAGCTTAAGCAGCTTGAAGGCTCAGTGGTATGTCCACAGTGTGGCTTAAGACAAAACAGTGAGCATAAATTCTGTGCAAATTGCGGTGCAAAACTTCCGGTTTTTGAAAAAACAGCTCCAGAAGGAAATACATTCTGCAATGAAGACAGTGCCGAAGGCGGAAACTATAATCCGTTCCAGTCCGAAGATAAATTTAAAGAAGACGATGTTGTGGATACTGAATTTGTAAACCCTTCCGAGACAACTTCCGCTGAATCAAAGGAAGCTGCATCAGACGGCGAATCCACTGTAAATTTAACAAAAGAATAAGACGGTATTTATCAGATTGTTGATATGATGAATAGAGACTAATTTTTTCCTTCAAGTGTTTTGCGTAAAGGCTGACACTTGGAGGTTTTTCTTTTATTATAAACTAAAAAATGCAAAGAGACGATAAAAATCGTCACCCCAACATTTATTTTAGAACCTTTATAAATCGAAATGTAAAGAGGTGAAAGGATATTATTGCCTGATGCATATATTGTTTTCGTATATGTAGTTGATTTAGAAGAACAAAAGCAAACATATCTTCGAAAAAAGTATTGACATTTAGTTCGAACAAGTGTATCATAATTGGGTAAATAAATTAGCAGGGAAGCGGTTATGAATTCGAACTTAGGAAATACAATAGAGCTTACTACGAAAAATATTTTCGGTCAGAAAAGCAATTTTAATAACATAAATAAACTTCAGGCTGTTATAATTAAATTGAGGGAAGCTCAAAATGTGGAAGTGTCAAAAAACAGGTTGATTGCCATGCTTGAGGAACTTGTAAGCAAGGATGATACGGAAACAAAGAAAAAGAAATTGTCAGAGCAGTACGATTTAGTAATGGATGATAAATTAGAGAGGCAGGTGAAAGATATGTGTAATTTTAGTGAAGCGTTAATCGAAAGAGGCAGGGAAGAAGAAAAGGTCCGAGGCTTACTTGAGAATATAAAAAATATGCAGAAAATGGATTTCACAGAAGAAATTATTATGCAGGTATTAAGCATTGATAATGAAACCTACCGCAATATATCAAACCTGATAAATACATATCCGAATTCTACTGCGGATGAATTAGTTGAGGAGTGTTTGAAGATTAATTTGTCAGGCAGAATTAGAAACGGTTATGAAGATAGTGAAATAAGTGCGAAAGAATAGGTGCAATATAGAATGAATTTACAGCAATTATACAGTAAAGTAAGACAGGCAGTTCAAACTTATGACATGATTGGAGAAGGTGACAAAATAGCCATCGGAATATCGGGAGGGAAGGATTCGTTAGGGCTTTTGTATGCCTTGAGTGGTTTAAGGAATTTTTATCCGAAGAGATTTGATATAGTTGCCATTACAGTTGATTTGGGATATGAGGGATTCGATTTAACTAAAATACAGGAATTATGCGAAAAATTAAATGTGGAATATCATATTGTAAAGACTGAAATTGGAAAAATGACAGCGGCAGAAGGGTGTTCTTTATGTGCCAGATTAAGAAAAGGTGCATTGCAAGGAAAAGCGATTGAATTAGGATGCAATAAAATTGCATATGCTCATAATATGGATGATGTGGTTGAAACCATGATGCTTTCATTAATTTATGAAGGTCGATTTTCTACATTTTATCCGGTTACTCATCTGGATGATGTAAATATAGATTTAATAAGACCATTTGTCTTTGTAACACAGGCAGAGGCAGTAGGATTTATGAATAAATTTAATCTTCCTGTTGCGACTAATCCATGTCCTTTTGACCATGCTTCTGAAAGAACTTATGTAAGAAATCTGCTGGCTGATATAAATAAACATGCCAAAGGGGTTAAAAAGCGAATGATGACAGCGATTTGTGACGGAACGCTGGAGCATTGGACAAAGAAATAAAGGGAATACATGAAAGAGAAATAAGAAAATGAAAAAAGTAAAAAGAATAAGTAGTGCAATATTAATTTTTGCATTAATAATTACCATGACATTGCCTTCAATGTCTGTTAATGGTGCAATCAAAAAGCCTTCAGATTTGGGTTCGCATCATAGTTTTGTGGCAATTGATGCAAGAACCGGAGAATATCTGTGTGGAGATAATCCGGATAAAAAGGTTTATCCCGCAAGTACAACAAAATTAATGACAGCAATTGTATTATGCGAAAATGGAAAATTAGGACAGAAAATCACAGTCAAATCCAGCATACTTAAAAAGATTCCAAAGGATTTGAGTAAATGTGGTTTAAAGGCAGGGGAGAGATATTCCCTTGGGGATTTACTGAATATGATACTTATTGCATCTGCAGGAGATGCAACATATTGTGCAGCAGTTGGTGTATTCGGTTCAACGAAAAAATGCGTAGAGGCGATGAACAAGAAAGCAAAGAAATTAGGATTAAGTAAAACCTGTTTTGATAATGTCGACGGATTGGACATTGGTGACGGTTTTAAGAAAAATTATACCACAGCAAGAGAAATGGCTAAGATTACCCGTTATGCAATGGGAATAGATACAATTAAAAAGATTACAGCCAAGAGAAGTTATCTGATACAGGAAACCAATGGTAAAAGGCATAAAGTAATTTATAATACCAATAAATTCTATTCGACTGCACAATATTCCAGAAATCTTTACAATATAATTGGAACTAAAACCGGAACAACTAAGGCGGCTGGATATGTGTTTTCAGCAACGGCTGTTAATGAGAAGGGTAATGAAGTAGTATGCGTATATATGGTGCGAACTTCATCCGACAAAACATTCAGTGATATTAGGAAAATTCTGGATAAAATATATACATTAAGTAACAAAGGTACTTTAAAGCTGTCAACAGGAGAAACCAAAGTAACGTCTGTAAAGACAAACTATAAATTTAAATATGCCAAGAATAAGAAAGTTACCATTACTTCTAAATTTAAGGACAAAGTAACCGGCAAAACACTTACAAAGTACAAGGGTAAGGTCACATTCAAAAGCAGTAACAGCAGGATATTGACAGTATCCTCTAAAGGAGTAGTAACAGTTAATAATCCTGGAGAAGCATATGTTACTGTCAGAATGTATGACTCTGCATATTTTAGAGGGACATCTGTTAAGATAAAATTTGATATAGAGGCTGATGGGGACACTCCTGAGGAGGACAATACTCCTAAGGAAGATGATACCCAAAATTCCGATGAAGAAGTTGAAAAAACAACAGAAAGTGATACCCAGGCAACAGAAAATAGAATGTAATTTGTGAGAAGTATCTAAAAATGTACAATCCATTTTGTTGACATTTACTAATAATGAGAGTATATTTATCTACGGTCAAAGAAATAAGACCGTAGAAAATATAAAGGAGGTAATATCATGAAGGACATTAATCCAGATATGACTTATAGTCAGGTAGTTAACTGTTATGAGTCTTACATCGAGAGAATGAGGAAAGCCGGTAAGAAGCCTGTATCATTTCTTCATTACCTTACAGGAAGATATTAAGTCGGATGAACAAGCCGGTAGCATAGATGCGCTACTTGTAAGTTATCCGGCTTATTTTTTTACAGTGAGATGGTTAATTACATCAAAGCGTTTCCATGCTTTGCAATGTATTTTAATACGGTCACAGTCTGATATTATAATTATCTTTTTAATTTAAGGCGGTATTATTAAGGCGGTATTATTTAAGTCAGTATTATTTAAATCAATCATATAAATATTGCACTAATCTGTACAATAAATCATAATTTCCAATTAGAAATTCATGTTTCTTTTATTTCTAACTTTTTGTCAAATCATTATTGCAAAATGCAAATCATCAAATACAAATCCATTTTTCTTTTGTGTAAATTAACGAACCGGACTGCCAATATTTTTTTCTGAAAACAATTTTGGCATGTTTTTTATGGGAATTGTTTAGCGAAAAACATAAATTTACGGAATTAATTGAAAAAGTTTTCAACATATCCACATTTTGACTGGAAAAGTGGTGGCAAAGTGCACAAAAAAGGAAAATTGATTTTATGAATACCTTACGAAATGACGGAAAAATGGTAAAAAATGGTTGCGTAAAAATTAATCGGGGAGTATACTCTAATTACCGAAAACGTTACCGCAAACATTACCGAAAACAATACCGGAAAACGACAGCAAAGCAGAAGGTAGTCTTATGGTAACAAGACAATTTAAGTAACTGTATAAAGTTACAATAATGTTTCCAAAACAGGAGGGTAAAAAGATGAAAAAGAGATTAGTAGTAGGATTAATGATTTCGACTATGGTGGCAAGTATGTTCGCAGGCTGTGGTGATAGCAAGGAGTCATCAAGCAAGGGTGGAACAGAGTCAGCTAAGACAGAGGAAAGCGCAGGAGATGGTTCTGTATACTTACTTAACTTCAAGCCAGAATCAGACGGAGCTTGGCAGGAGCTTGCATCAACATACAAGGATCAGACTGGTGTAGACGTTACAGTATTAACAGCAGCTGACGGAACATATGATCAGACACTAACATCTGAGATGGCTAAGGAAAAAGCTCCAACAATTTACACAATCGGAAGTGCACAGGATGCAACAACATGGTCAGATTACCTTTATGATTTAAAGGATAGCGCACTTTACGATCACCTTATTGATAAGTCATTAAGCATTGAGCATGATGGAAAAGTTGCAGCAGTAGCAAACTGTTATGAGTGCTACGGATTAATTTACAACAAGACAATTCTTGAGGATTACTGCTCAAAATATGAAGGAGCTGTAATCAAATCAGTAGATGAGATTAACAACTTTGAGACATTAAAGAAAGTTGCAGAAGATATTAACAACAACGTAGATAAGATTAACGAAGCTCTTGGAACAGAACTTACAGAGGCATTTGCTTCAGCAGGTCTTGATGATGGA
The DNA here is from genome assembly GCA_036308125.1 of Agathobacter sp. Lineage (GTDB taxonomy): Bacteria > Bacillota > Clostridia > Lachnospirales > Lachnospiraceae > Roseburia. Next base: position 75,062 of record JAXJWH010000154.1, on the reverse strand, counting down.
TCTTCTTGGAGATTCTCAGGACATCTTGCAGGACTTCCACTTTACTACGAATTCAAAGATGACGGATGTGATCTTGTAGCTGGTGAGGCTGAAATCGATGGAACATACTTAGATCAGTTCAAGAACGTATGGGATTTATACATCAATACATCAGCAGCTGACAAGTCAACACTTGAGTCTGGTTCTTACAACGCAGAGCAGGAACTTGGAATGGGTGAGGCAGTATTCTACCAGAATGGTGACTGGGAGTACTCAGCATTCTCTAATGCAGACAACGGATATTTAGTAACAACTGATGACCTTGCTATGATGCCAATTTACATGGGTATTGATGATGAGAACGAAGGACTTGCAGTTGGAACAGAGAACTACTGGGCAGTTAACTCTAAGGCTTCACAGGAAGACATTGATGCTACATTAGCATTCTTAGAGTGGGTAATCACATCTGACGAAGGACGTAACGCAATCACAAACGAGATGGGACTTACAACTCCATTTGATACATTCACAGGAGATTACGAGAGCAAGAACAAATTCGCAGCAGCAGCAAACGAGTATGTAAAAGCTGGAAAGACTTCAGTAGCATGGAGCTTTAATGCAACTCCAAACGTAGATACATGGAGAAGTGATGTAGTTGCTCCACTTACAGCTTACACACATGGTGACGGAAGCTGGGATGATGTAAAGACAGCATTCGTTGACGGATGGGCTAAGCAGTGGAAACTTGCTAACGGGGAATAATTATAAAGAGTTTAAAGAAATTGATTATTAGTATCTAGGGATACAGATAAAGAGTATTAATTGGGCGAGCAGTTGTTTGCTCGCCCATATTTACTATAGGAAGGGAAATTAGATATGGAGAAAGCTATAAAAAAATATTTTCCATTATTTGCATTACCAACAGTAATTGCATTTACAATCGGATTTATTGTCCCATTTGTGTATGGTATATTTTTATCATTCTGTAAATTTACAACAGTTACAGACTGGAAATGGGTAGGATTAAAAAACTACACTAGAATTTTATATGTTGATGGAAAATTAGATACAACATTTTTACACTCACTTTGGTACACAGCATTATTTACAGTAGTTTCTGTAATTATTATAAATGTAGTTGCATTCGCTATTGCGATGGCATTAACTAAAGGAATCAGGGGAACAAACCTTTTTAGAACTGTATTCTTCATGCCAAACCTTATCGGTGGTATCGTATTAAGTTACATTTGGTTAATGATTTTCAATGCAATACTTCAGAACTTTTCGAAAACAATTGTATCCACTCAGTGGTCGGCTTTCTGGGGCTTGATTATAGTAGTTTGCTGGCAGCAGATTGGATATATGATGATTATATATATCGCAGGAATTCAGAATATTCCTGGAGAATTAATTGAAGCAGCTAAGATTGATGGAGCAAATCCATTACAGCTTCTTAAGAACGTTACTTTACCATTGTTAATGCCAACAATCACAATTTGTTCATTCCTTACATTAACAAATGGATTCAAACTTTTCGACCAGAACTTAGCTCTTACAGGAGGAAATCCTGGTAAGATGTCAGAACTTTTAGCACTTAATATTTATGAAACAATGTACGGAATCACAGGATGGCAGGGCGTAGGTCAGGCAAAAGCTGTTATTTTCTTCATTCTCGTAGGAGTTATTGCTATTGTTCAGAATAAACTTACAACAAGTAAGGAGGTGCAGGATTAATGGCTAAAGCTAAACAAGAAGTAAGCGCAGTAAGACAGTCAAAACATGGATGGCTTCTTTCATTATTATTCGCAGTATTAAGCCTTGCATGGATTTCACCAATTTTTATCGTATTAATTAACTCTTTTAAGAGAAAAGCATATATTTTCAAATATCCATTTGGAATCAGTACAAACAAATTATCAGAAGGATGGGATGCCTTCGTTCAGGGATTCCATAGAATGACATGTGGTTTCTTAAACTACACAAATGGTATCAAGACTACAAATTTCTGGGAGTGTTTCGGAACATCACTTTTTATAACAGTTGGTTCAGTTGCTCTTATCTTAATTTGTTGTTCAATGTGTGCATGGTACCTCGTAAGAGTACGTTCAAAATTTACAAAGACAATGTATACACTTTGCCTTTTCTCAATGATTGTACCATTCCAGATGGTAATGTTCACACTTTCAAAATTTGCTAATATGCTCTATTTATCAAATCCTGTTGGAATTATTATCGTATACTTAGGATTTGGAGCAGGACTTTCAGTATTTATGTTTACTGGATTTATAAAAAGTATTTCGTTGGAAATTGAAGAGGCTGCTATGATTGATGGATGTAGTCCTGTACAGACATTCTTCCTCGTAGTATTCCCAATTTTAAAACCAACAACAGTTACAGTTGCTATTTTACAGGCTATGTGGGTATGGAACGATTACCTTCTTCCAAGGTTAGTACTTTCAGTTGATTACAAGACTATTCCAATTGCAATTCAGTTCCTGAAGCATAGTCATGGTCAGATTGACTGGGGTGCAATGATGGCAATGCTTGTACTTGCAATTTTACCAATTATTATCTTTTACATCGTGTGTCAGAAATACATTATAGAAGGAGTACTTGCCGGAGCTGTTAAGGGCTAACCTTAAAACCCAAGTATAAATTCTTACAAATAACGGGTAAATAAAATGACTATAGTAGATATAGCTAAAGAATCGGGATACTCTGTCAGCACAGTATCCCGAGTGTTGAATAATAGAAGGGACGTAAGCCCGGAAGCTAAGAAAAAAATTATGGAGATAGTAGATGCCCACAATTTTGTACCAAACAATAATGCGAAGCATCTAAAGCAAACTGTAACAAAAAATATATTGGTATTGGTCAAGGGTAATTCCAATATGTTATTTTCAGCAATAATTGAGCAAATACAAACAATAGTAGATGCAACGGATTTTACAGTAGGCGTGTATTATCTTGATGAGGATAACGATGAGGTAAAAGAAGCTGTTCGCCTATGCAGGGAGAGAAAACCCCTTGGTGTTTTATTCCTGGGAGGTAATGACCAGAATTTTACTAAAAGTTTCAAAAATGTGTCTGTTCCATGTGTGCTGGTTACTAATCAGGCTGACAATTTAAATTATGATAATTTGTCCTCCGTAGCAACGGATGATGAAGCGGCGGCAGAAAAAGCAGTGGATATGCTTATTAAAAAAGGGCATAAGAATATCGCAGTAATCGGTGGTGATTATAAAGTTTCACAGACTGCTAATTCACGTTATCGTGGATACATGGCAAGTATGAATAAAAATAATTATCCGATAAGTGATGAATATTATGAACAGGCAAGATTCTCGTTTGACAGTGCGTATCGTGCAATGACAAGGCTTTTGGATAAACAAATTCCACTTACAGCAGTATTTGCAATGAGTGATGTGATGGCAATAGGCGCAATCAGAGCGATATTGGACAAAGGAATGAAAGTTCCGGAAGATATTTCAATCGTTGGTTTTGATGGAACAATGCTTGCGGATTATTACAATCCTAAGATTGCAACTATCCGACAGGGTTATAAAGAAATGGCTACGAGAAGTATCGAGATTTTATTTAACATGATTGATTTAAATAAAACGGCGACACATGAATTGATTCCATTTACGGTCACAGATGGCGAGAGTATAATACAGATATAATATTGTCAAATCTAACAAAAACTATTACCTAAATTACATTAGGTAATAGTTTTTTTGCTTTATAAAAAGAAAATCTATAATTAATAAGAATAAATAATACAAAAATTAATGTAAATTTCATAAAAAGACTAGTAAAATTATGTAAATAGCAGTAAAATAAATGAATGTCAATAAATACTAAAGAGGGGTTGGAGAAATGAGTAATTTTATTAAAAGTCACAAATGGGTGATAATAGCGACACTAATCATACTACTTCAAACCGGAGCATCCATTGCAGCAATTATTGAGGTTTACATTCTTAATATGCTACCGGGAAAATATTTTGCGATGTTAATTGCAGCTTTTATTGTACTGCTTGGAATAACCGTAGGAATTATTATTCCAAAAGGAAAAAATAAAGGATTCAGATATTTCAGAAGAAGTTTTGGAACGGTAATGTCTCTTGTGGTTGCAACAGTAGGTATTGTGGCATCTGTTTATATTGGTCATCTTAACAATACTGTTTCTAAAGTATCAACTGATGCAAATTCCAGCAATAAAATCGGTGTATATGTACTAAAAGATAATAAAGCGGATGGTATTGATAAAATTACAGATAAATCTTTTGCGGTCACAAGCACCTATGATTATGAGAATACGGTGGTTGCCCTTGAAAATATCAAAGAGGAAACCGGCAAAGATATTTTAACAACGAAATATGAAACTGTAACTGATATGGTAGATGCGTTGTTCAGACAGGATGTAGAGGTTGTTGTTTTAAACGAAGCATATGTATCCATATTAGAAGACCTTAAACAATATAAATCATTTGGAAAAAAGACAAAAATTGTATATGAATATGAAGTTGCTGAGGAAGTGGCAGATGTCAGACAGCCAGTAACTAACGATGGGGATATTTCGGACGATTCAATGGCGAAAAAACCATTCATACTATATATAAGTGGTTCGGACACAAGAGAAAGCACATTGGCGACAAGTCGAAGTGATGTAAATATTTTGGCGGTGGTTAATCCTGTAAGCAAAATGGTTTTATTGATTAATACACCAAGGGATTATTATGTACTTACTTCAAAGGCAGCATACTGGCAGTATGACAAACTTACTCACTGTGGGGCTTATGGAATTGACTGCTCCATGGATACACTTGGAAAACTCTACGAAGAAGAAGTGGATTATTATGCACAGATTAATTTTGATGGATTTAGTGCTTTGATAGATGCGCTAGGCGGTGTGACAGTTGAAAATGACATTTCATTTACATCTGATGATGACTATTTTTATCCAAAGGGAGTTGTCACAATGGATGGCGCTCATGCATTATCATTTGTAAGGGAAAGACATTCGTTTGCCGATGGAGATAATCAGCGTGGAAAAAATCAGATGAAGGTGATAAAGGCACTTATTGCAAAAGCCAAGGATTCAACAACTTTGCTTACAAATTATACTGATATTCTTGCCAGCATAGAAGGAATGTTTCTTACTAATGTAAGTACTCAGGATATGGCTGATCTGGTAAGAATGCAATTAAATGATATGCCGGATTGGAATGTTATTTCTTATTCGGTAAGCGGAACAGGGGCATCAAAGGAGACATTTACCCTTCCAAACAAAAAGACATATGTCACAGTTCCGGATCAGGCTAGCGTGGACAAAGCTGAGGAATTAATTGACAGGGTTTACGCTGGAGAAATACTGACAGAAGAAGATACAATAATTGAGGATTCAACAACCAGTCAGGGAACAGCAAGTCAGAGTGTAACTGGAGATTAGAATTTAAAAGAAAAATATTGAAATATGGTGTTGACAAGTATATGTTAATAAGCTATAATCCATATGAAAAAATCATTATAGAAGTGAAAAAAGACGAGGACCGGTTTAACCGCCTGGTCTTTTTTTATGTGTAAAAATAATATATTTTCTTGTTAAATCAATTAAGTATTTTGAAATAAAAGGTCGATATAATAAATATACATAAAGAATTTTGCGTGACTACAAAATATGTATTGAATATAGAATTTTGAAAAGATATAATATTTCGTAAAAAGTTAAAAGAAAATAGTATAAAAATAGTGAAAATTTAAAACTAATAATAACAAAAAATATAGAATCGGTGATGTTTTATTAGAAAAAAATTAATAGAATTTACACAGAAAAAACACAAAGAATATGATAAAATAAATCAAGATAAATTAAAGAAAATTACTATATATAATTAAAACATAATAAAGATTTTAAGGTGATTTTGAAAGAAAAAAATAATTTTACAATTAATTACAATCTAAAAAGAAAAAATAAACTAGAATTATATAATCTATTATACAAAAAATGTGTTATAATAATAAAAATTTTGCGTGATAGTAATAGCATTAACTTTCTACAATGTTGATATGATATGTAATAAAAAGGAGAAATTCTATGGATACAACAGAGCAGACAATTAATCAAAAATCACAGGAGAAATCTGATAATATAAATAAATTTAAGACATTTCTCGGTGCTATAATTGGAATAGTTGCAGTATGTTCATTAATAATAGCAATAATTTGTGGATTAAGTATGAAATATATATCTGTAATTCCGGACGAGATAATAATTTTACTAGGAATGTTTTGCATGGCAATTGCACTTATCGTAGTGCTTATGATATATCTGTATAGAGAGAATTCCCCAGCGGACATGGAATAAGATATGGAAATGCGAAGTTGGATGAAGCATAATATAGAGAAAATTCCCCATCGGATGTAGCATAACCAAGAAAAATAATATAATAGTAATTATATTACCTCAAGAAGAATACAATAGGTTTAGGTGTAAAACTTCAGCATAAAATATAGATGCCCCAGGAAGGAGAAGAATGAAACGATATATAACCTATTTGTATGCATACGAGGATAAAGTCAAGAAGAAAAACATAGGATATCTGAAGATTACCATTAAGGATGTCAAGGTTCGAATTGAGATAACCATAAACAATCTAGGTCAGTATAAAGGAACCGGAGAGATATTTTTCCTGACGCAAAAGGACAGGATGTACGGAATTTTCATGGGAAAAATGGATATTGCCAGAGGAAAAGGTGGTTTTGGAATAGAATGTGACATGGAAGATATTAATCAAAGTGGATTTAATTTTCAGGATATAGAGGGTGTCAGAATCGAATGTATGGAAAATGGTTTTCTGGCATCCTGTTGGGAGGAGGAATTCGCAGATAGAATCTCAGATGATTATATAATAGTGGATAAGAATTCGAAAAAATCCCCACAAACCTCTGAAGATAACAAATTGCCTTATCAACCGCCTCGTCAATCCAGCCAGCAATCAGTCCAAAACACATTGCAAAAAGCAATGGAAAACCTCACAGGAATGACAAATCCTAAATCATCCCAACAATCCAACCAGCAACCAACTCAAAACATAGCCCAGAACACATTACAAAAAGCGATGGAAAATTTCGCAAATAAAGCAAATTCTAATGAGAATCAAAACCAAATTCTAACTCACATCTCAGACAAAGTAACCAATCAGCAGAGCGTAACAAACCAGCTAAACAAAATAAATCAGCCAAACATAACAAACCAGCCAAACAAAATAAACCAGCCAAACATAACAAACCAGCCAAACATAATAAATCAACAGAATACAACACCTCAGCCAAACATAATAAATCAACAGAATACAACACCTCAGTCGAACACAATAAATCAGCAGAGCATAAAAACTCAGCAGAATATAACAAGTCAGTATAAAGCAACAACTCAGCAAAAATTACAGCAAAATTCAGTAAATATTCAAAACACTACAGCAAGCGAGCCTGCAATGCCGGAGAACAGTGTGAAGATTGACGTCTCAAAAATCAAATTATTCCCAAAGAAGAACTGGTATCTTTGTAATAACAGTTTTTTGCTGCATGGATATCTGGTATATCATTATCTGATTGTGAAAAATGTTCCGGACAGTGATAACCCCAAGGAAATTACGAAATACATAGGAGTGCCGGGGGTGGGGGATAAGCAGGAGCGGATAATGGCGATGATTTTCGGATTTTATGATTTTGAAGAAGTGACACATATGCCTAACGGGCAAAGTTTCGGATACTGGTATATAAAACTTGAAACATAATAAATGTATATTTATAAAATATAGAATATAGAAACAAACATTAGTCAGATGTCAAAAACAGCCGGATTCCATTACACATCGGAATCCAGCAGGCTAAGCAGATAATGGTCGCACCATTGCCCGTTAAGGATGAGATAATCACGACACAGTCCCTCTGTTATAAAGTGCAGCTTGCTAAGAAGGCGAAGTGAAGGCATGTTGCCTTTGCATACATATGCATTAATTCGGTGAAGGTTAAGGTCGTAGAAGGCGATATCAATGCATTTTCTAAGAGCCTCGTAGGCATAGCCCCTGTGGTGATATTCACTGGAAAATTTATATCCGATTTCGCAGGAACGATAGAAATTCTGTGCTATATTGTGGATACATACTGTGCCGATTATTTTATCAGGATTACTTTTTTCAAAAACGTAGAAACGAACCATTTGCAATTTAAGTGTCATATCATATTCTATTTTCAAAAGTTTCTGGTGATGCTTTAAGGTGTAAAAATCAGGGAGGCGGCTTGTTTCGTATTTTTCAAATAATTCCCGATCTCTGTTGTAAAAATCAAGAACCAGACCTGCATCCTGAGGAGATAGAACCTTCATAATTAATCGGTTAGTTTCATATTTAAATAGCATAAAATAATTTCCTCGCTTCATATTTTATAGTATAATTGTATTTGAAAATCATGTGTCAGATGCTAAACTTACTTAAGCAAAAGTTTACATCTGATATAAATTATATCATTTTGGAGTAATATGTCTATGACACAGGAAGAAAAATATATGAAGGAAGCCATAAAGCAGGCGAAAAAGGCATATGCATTGGACGAAGTTCCGATAGGATGCGTTATCGTTCAGAACGATAAAATAATTGCAAGGGGATATAATAGAAGAAACACAGACAAAAATACCTTGGCACACGCCGAGATTACTGCGATTAAAAAGGCGAGCAAGAAAACCGGTGACTGGCGTTTGGAGGATTGCACCATGTATGTGACGTTAGAACCATGTCAGATGTGTGCCGGAGCAATTGTTCAATCAAGAATGAAGAAAGTTGTGATAGCCAGCATGAATGCAAAGGCAGGGTGTGCCGGTTCCGTTATCAACCTGCTTCAGATGGCACAGTTTAATCATCAGGTTGAAATAGAAACAGGTTTGCTGGGGGATGAATGTTCCGCAATGCTTTCAGGCTTCTTCAGGGAACTTCGTGAACGTAAAAAACAAAAAAAGGCAGAAACAATTTAGGCAAAATGCTTGACATAATTTTGATGTTACTTTATAATTAAAACTCGAGCAGCCGGGGTGGTAGCGGTACCTTGAACCAACAATCCGCTATAGTTGGGGTGATGCTTCGCAGAGGGTTTGAGCGGTAGAGCTGCCCTTCATAAGTGGCGTTGACGTTTGGGTCTTGCGCAATGGGAATTCGTGAACCGGGTCAGGGTAGGAATACAGCAGCCCTAAGCGGACACTCTCATGTGACGCAAGGGTGCCTGAGGGGAGTTAACTGTGAAGGTAACGTCTGTTACGAGAATTCGAAGCGAAGCGCTCTTTTTTATTACGCAATAATATCACATCACATATAACTGCATATATTTATGATTGGCAGTTTAGCTTTTGAGTAATCAGAATATATTATATGATTTTTCATCACATAACAATGCAAATAACATTATAAATATTCAAATATCAACTCCCTAAAAATTATATATTCAAAGATTATGAAACAAAAACTACAAATCCAAAATTCAAATCATCCCCTTTAATCAGTCACGAGCAATCGTGATTTTTTTATTGGAAGCTGAAAATGTCACAGATACACCAAATTTCAAATCTAAAGGCAATTCAAAGGCAATCTCAAAAACAACATTGATATTTTTAATGGTAAAAAAGTTCTTAAAATGCTATAATTACTTAAAATTCCTATGAACATAATAGGAAAATAGGACATTAGATAGGAGATAGAGCATGATACAAGACATATTTCCGCATCAATTTAATATTGTATACGAAAATGCGACGCCGGATGATGACAGCAGAATTTTATTTTTCAATGGCGACAATCTGATGGTGGGGCATGAAGATAAGGAGATGGAGAAATATAATATATTTTTTCCAACTTATGAAAAAGTAAAGGAATACGGTGATAAGTTAACCTATTTATTTTCTCTGGATGATAAGAAATATTTCAGGGTTGTTGCAGAGGAAAAAATTATAGACAGACTTAATGAAGCAGATTCTTCAGATGAGAACAGGTACTTCTGGGAAAAAAGAGCTTTTTTCAGAGGGGCAAAGCCAAAGGAACTGGTGCTTGTTGCTCTGACTGGAATGCACTTAAACGGATGGTATCGAAATAATATCTACTGTGGAAGGTGCGGTTCACCTCTTGCGGAGGATTCCAAGGAGAGAATGTTATTCTGCGACAAGTGCCATAATATGGTTTATCCGAAGATAAATCCTGCGGTAATTGTTGCGGTAACAGACAAAGATAAAATTCTTCTGACAAAATATAACGGAAGGGCGTATAAACGCTACGCACTTGTAGCCGGTTTTAATGAGATAGGAGAGTCTTTGGAGGAAACTGTAAGAAGAGAAGTCATGGAAGAAGTGGGACTTAAGGTAAAAAACATTACATACTACAAATCCCAGCCATGGGGACTTGCCGACAATATTCTTGCAGGCTTTTACTGCGAAGTTGATGGAGATGGAACAATTTCCATGGATGAGGAGGAACTGTCTGTGGCAAAGTGGGTAAGTCGGGAAGATATTCCGGATGATTTAGGAGAACTAAGTCTTACGGATGAAATGATAGCAAATTTTAAAATCCCTATTGACAACTAGAAAAAAGAAATGTATAGTAAAGCGGTAGGAATAATCAGATATTAAATCTGAATAACTCTAATTGCATTTTAGATATTTTATCACATGGGTAAACCGCCCGCTTTATGACAGGCAACAGGTAAACTAGTATCAGTGGGAATTCACTAATTTTAAGGAAAGAGGTCGCATATGAAGATATCAACAAAAGGAAGATATGCTCTTAGATTAATGATAGATTTAGGAGAGAATAATACAGGAACACCAATTAGTTTAAGGGATGTAGCCAAAAGACAGGGGATTTCTGAAAAATATCTGGAACAAATTATATCAATACTTAATAAGGCAGGATACGTAAGAAGTGTTCGAGGTGCGCAGGGTGGATACTTACTTCGTAGAGAGCCAAAGGAATATACTGTAGGAGATATTCTTAGATTAACGGAAGGAAGTCTTGCACCTGTTACTTGTGTTGAAGACGAGGATATGCCTTGTGAGAGACAGGATAACTGTGTGACAGTAATCGTTTGGAAGAAAATTAATGAAGCAATTAATAACGTAGTAGATAATATTACATTGCAGGATCTTGTGGATTGGCAGAATGAAAAAAATGGAAGTTATGTAATATAGCAATAGAATTGATGACTGATTCTTAAATTAAGAATATAAATCCGACAGATTGGTAAAATAATTGTGATATATGCAAGACGAGAGAGAATTATTAAATTTATGTAGAAGAAAGAAGGATGTATGTATGAGTAATTTAATTTATTTGGACAATGCAGCTACAACTCAGGTATATCCAGAGGTTGTTGAAGCAATGACACCATATTTTACAGAGTGTTATGGTAACCCTTCTGCAATTTATGGTTTTGCAGACAAGGCTAAGATGGCTGTAGATAAATCCAGAGAAACTATTGCCAATCTGATTGGAGCAAAAAATGAAGAGATATATTTTACAGGTGGCGGAAGCGAGTCTGATAACTGGGCTTTAAAAGCCACTGCTGAAGCATATAAAGACAAAGGAAAACACATTATAACCACAACAATCGAGCATCATGCTATACTTCATACTGCAAAATGGCTTGAGGAGCAGGGATTTGAGGTAACTTACGTTGGCGTAGATGAAAACGGAGTGATAAAACTTGACGAACTTCGTGCCGCAATAAGACCTGACACAATACTTATTTCGGTTATGGCTGCAAATAATGAGATTGGAACAATACAGCCCCTTGAAGAGATTGGAGCAATTGCCAAGGAACATGGAATTTTATTCCACACAGATGCAGTTCAGGCATTTGCACATATTCCAATTGATGTTGAAAAAATGCACATTGACATGTTAAGTGCCAGCGGTCACAAGATAAACGGACCAAAGGGAATTGGAATCATGTATATAAGAAAAGGTGTTAAGATTCGCTCATTTATCCATGGCGGCGCACAGGAAAGACAAAGAAGAGCCGGAACTCATAACGTACCTGGAATTGTAGGAATTGGAAAAGCCGTTGAACTTGCAAAAGAGAGCATGGAAGAAAGAATAAGCTACGAGACAAAATTAAGGGACTATTTAATTAACAGAGTTTTAACAGAGATTCCTTACTCAAAATTAAACGGTCATCCAACAGACAGGCTTCCAAACAATGCAAATTTCTGCTTTAGATTCATTGAAGGAGAATCAATGTTAATACTCCTTGACATGAACGGAATTTGCGCAAGCTCAGGTTCGGCATGTACCTCAGGTTCATTGGATCCTTCCCATGTTTTACTGGCAATAGGTCTTCCACATGAAATCGCCCATGGTTCACTTAGATTAACAATATCTGAGAAAACAACTAAAGAAGAGATAGATTTTACAGTGGACAAGCTTAAGGAAATCATTGAACGCTTAAGAAGCATGTCACCATTGTATGAAGATTTTGTAAAGAAAAATAATTAATTTAGCAGATAGAAAGGGTGTTTGGTATGGCATATAGTGAGAAAGTTATGGATCATTTCACAAATCCAAGAAATGTCGGTGAAATGGAAAATCCAAGTGGAGTAGGAACAGTTGGAAATGCAAAATGTGGAGATATCATGAGAATATATCTTGACATTGACGATAATGGAATTATTAAAGAGGCAAAATTTAAGACTTTTGGTTGTGGAGCAGCAGTTGCAACAAGCAGTATGGCAACAGAACTTGTAAAAGGCAAGACAATCAATGAAGCCTTAGAGGTAACAAACAAAGCAGTTATGGAAGCCCTTGACGGATTGCCACCGGTTAAGGTACACTGTTCTTTGTTGGCAGAAGAAGCAATTCATGCGGCTTTGTGGGATTATGCCAAGAAGAATAATATAGAGATTGAAGGATTGAAAAAACCTGTAAATGATATAGAAGAATTAGAACCTGCAGAGGAATATTAAAACAGGTTATAATAGTTCGAAAACTGTTCGTGATTATTCATGAGCAGTTTTTAAGCTGTCATGGAAAGGTAATCACGAAAGGAACGATATGAAGAAAAAAGTAGTAGTTGGATTATCAGGAGGAGTGGATTCCTCTGTTGCTGCATATTTACTTAAGGAACAAGGATATGATGTTATCGGTGTTACAATGCAGATATGGCAGGACGAGGATGTATTTTTGCAGTCTCAGGAAGGCGGATGCTGCGGATTATCGGCAGTAGAAGATGCAAGAAGGGTTGCAGCAGTTCTTGATATTCCATATTATGTGATGAATTTCAAAGCAGATTTTCAAAAGGAAGTAATTGATTATTTTATCAAAGAGTACGAAAGAGGATATACTCCAAATCCATGTATTGCATGTAACAGATTTGTAAAATGGGAATCGTTACTTCACCGTTCCCTTGAAATCGGCGCAGATTATATTGCAACAGGACACTATGCCAGAATCGAGCAATTGGAAAATGGAAGATATACCATCAGAAATTCCGTTACGGCAGCAAAAGACCAGACATACGCCCTTTACAATTTAACTCAGGAACAGCTTTCAAGAACCCTCATGCCGGTTGGTGATTACGAAAAAGATCAGATTCGTGAAATCGCAAGGCAGGCAGGACTTCCGGTGGCAAATAAGCATGACAGTCAGGACATCTGTTTCGTGCCTGACCACGACTACGCCGGCTTTATCGAAAGAGAAACCAATAGAGTCTATGCTCCCGGAAATTTCGTGGATGAGCAGGGAAATGTATTAGGTCAGCATAAAGGAATCATTCACTACACAATAGGTCAGCGAAAAGGCCTTGGAATTACGGCAGCCACTCCGCTTTTCGTAAAAGAATTAAGAGTGGACACCAACGAAGTAGTAATATGCAAAAATGAGGACCTGTTCTCTAAAATATGCCATGTGGAAAATGTAAATTACATGTCAAAACCTGCCATAGAAGATGGCACTAAAGCAGTGGGCAAAGTCCGCTACTCCCACCAGGGAGCACCATGCTCACTTACTACACTTCCTGACGGAACATTGCTGTGCGAATTTGACGAGCCACAACGAGCAATGACACCGGGACAGGCAGCAGTATTTTACGATGGCGACCATGTGCTGTGCGGTGGAACAATAATGAAATAGAAGATAAAGAAGTTTCTCCTGTTGTTTAGAAATAAACAATGGGAGATTTTTTAAAATTATTTTTAATTCCTATTGACATACAGGGATAAGTAGGGTATATTAATAACATAAATCATATTAAATTAGTAGGGAATACAAATTCCACTAATTAACCAAGGATTAGTACATTATCGCTTTAGAAGCGAATGCATAAGAATTTAAAGCCACAGGCTTAGTTTTTATAGGTTATTAAATTATTATTTAAGGTATGGAGGAAATTAAAATGGGAAATATTTATAAGGGAACATTAGGATTAATTGGTAACACACCACTTGTAGAGCTTACACATATTGAGAAGAAATACGGACTTAAGGCAAGACTTCTTGCAAAACTTGAGTATTTTAACCCAGCAGGTTCAGTAAAAGACCGTATTGCCAAGGAAATGATTGAAGAGGCTGAGAGAACAGGAAAATTAAAACCAGGCTCAACTATTATCGAGCCAACATCAGGTAACACAGGAATCGGTCTTGCAGCCATCGCCGCAGCAAAAGGCTACAGAATCATCATTGTACTTCCAGAGACAATGAGTGTTGAGAGAAGAAACATCATCAAAGCATATGGTGCTGAGCTTGTATTATCAGACGGAACTAAGGGAATGAAAGGTGCTATTGCAAAAGCTGAGGAATTACATAAGGAAATCGAGAACAGTTTCATTCCTGCACAGTTTGATAATCCTGCAAATCCAGAGGCTCACAGAAAAACAACAGGTCCTGAAATCTGGGAAGATACAGACGGTCAGGTTGATGCATTTGTTGCAGGTGTTGGAACAGGTGGAACAATCACAGGAGTTGGAGAATATCTCAAGGAGAAAAATCCTAATGTCAAAGTCGTAGCCGTAGAGCCTGCAACATCAGCAGTTCTTTCTACAGGAAAAGCCGGCGCTCACAAGATTCAGGGAATCGGAGCAGGATTCGTACCTAACACACTTAGCACTGATGTTTATGATGAGATTATCGCAGTAGAAAATGAGAAGGCATTTGAATTTGGTAAGGAAATTGCCAAAGAAGAAGGTGTTTTGGTAGGAATTTCATCAGGTGCCAGCCTCTTTGCAGCAATCGAATTAGCTAAGAGACCAGAGTACGAAGGAAAAACTATTGTTGCATTACTTCCTGACAGCGGTGATAGATACTATTCAACAGATCTTTTCAAGGACTAATTGTCACTGAATTGTTCTTATCGACATAAAATGCGAATTTATTTTTTTAAAATGGAATATACTATCTGAGTACTATTTTAAGAGAGGTAGTTGTATGTATATATTACTTGATTCCATAGATAAAGTTATGACATTCGTAAATGCTATTATGAAACAGGATGCTGAATTGGACCTAATCTCCGGACACCGACAAGTAGATGGCAAATCCCTTCTGGGAATCTTTAGTCTTGACTTAACAAAGCCCATAGAGGTGCGTGTCCTCACAAACAAAGACTCCAAACAGCTTACCAGTCTCCTAAATAAATATGAGGCAGTAAAGTCACTTTAAACCGACTAACAGCCAGACCAATCCCCGTAAATTGCCACTTGCGCCACTTACGGGGATTTTTCTTCAATCATCCCCCACCCCCAAGCCCCTCTGCCATGCCGCGCAATTTTGGATATTACTAAGCCTTTTGCAAGTAATGCCATTTAACACAGGTTATCTTTTTCACGAATTTCATCAGTCTTCGGTTCATATGCATTGATTTTCAAAAATTTTTTGTACCCATACACAAAATGCCCAAGAAAAAATTCCTTCTACAATGTTTGACAAGCAATTTGGTGAGCGGTGATATTACTGCCCCTTTGCGGAAAATGCTATTAATACTAAGTTATCTTTTGATAGTTTTGCCTATTGGTCTTCATTCATATGCATTGATTTTCCAAAATATTGCACCCATACTACAAATTGTAACCAAGAAAAAATTTTACTTCTACTAATGTTTGACGGCACAATTTTTCCAAGGGATATTACTATGTCCTTTGAATAAAACTATATGATATTTGGTTTTTAAATATCGTAAATCTAGTATTTGTAAGACGTTTACCCCCCTGAAACTTTGGGACGGCAAAATCGCCATCCATGGCTTAGGTTTGCCTTGGTGTGCATCCGGCACACCACCTAAAGTTTCAGGGTGGTTAACGTCAACAAATACACGATTACGCTAACGCAAACCAAATATCATATAGTTTTCTTCAAAGGGCATAGTAATATCCCTTGGAAAAATTGCGCCGTCAAACATTAGTAGAAGAAAAATTTTTCCTTGGTTACAATTTGTAGTGTGGGTGCAACTATTTGAAAAACCTATGCATATGAACGAAGACTTGTTTAAAATCATATTCAAAAAGGAACTACACTTAAACTGCCGCAAAAGGCATAGTAATATCCCTTGGAAAAATTGTGCCGTCAAACATTAGTAGAAGTTAAATTTTTTCTTGGTTACAATTTGTAGTATGGGTGCAATATTTTGGAAAATCAATGCATATGAATGAAGACCAATAGGCAAAACTATCAAAAGATAACTTGGCATTAATAGCATTTTCCTCAAAGAGGCAGTAATATCGCCTCTCACCAAATTGTTTGTCAAACAAAGTAGAAGGAATTTTCCCTTGGATGCAATTTGTAGTGTGGTTGCAATATTTTGAAAAATCCATGCATATGAATGAAGGCTTTTAGATAAAGCTACATTAAAATAACTTAGAGGAGCTGCGTTTTGGGAAAGTGGCATAGAAATATTCTGGGAGAAGGGCGGGGGATATTGGCGGAGGGAATTTTGGGGACAATTTGTGGATAGGGGCAGAATAATTTGAGGAAGTAATGCATCAGAATAAGGGGGCAGGGGGTGGTTGAAAAATAAATTTTATATATAAAATTCGAAATAAGTTTGATGATTTGGGGGATTGGAAATTTGGGAGGGGGGTGGAGAAAAAATAATTGAAAAAAGGTGTTAAGTTATGAAATTAGGCTCCGATATATAAGGCAAGTAAACAAGATAACAATTGTTACTTGAACCAGTGATGGATACTCGTTGGAGCGGACGGCCAAGGAGGCAAAATCACACAATCGTTTCACATGTGGCAAGGATGCCGCATTATATTCAAGGAGGAAAAATATTATGGTAGTACAGCACAATTTAACAGCGATGAACGCAAACAGACAGTTAGGTATCACAACAAGTCAGCAGGCTAAGTCTTCAGAGAAGTTATCTTCAGGATACAGAATTAACAGAGCAGCAGACGATGCAGCAGGACTCTCAATTTCTGAGAAGATGAGAAGCCAAATTAGAGGTCTTAACAAGGCTTCTGATAATGCTCAGGATGGTATCTCACTTATCCAGGTTGCAGAAGGTGCATTAAATGAGACACATTCTATCTTACAGCGTATGAATGAATTAGCTACACAGGCAGCTAACGATACAAACGTAACTGTAGATAGAGATTCTATCAACGATGAGATGACACAGTTAAAAGAAGAACTTACACGTATTGCTGATACAACAGAGTTCAACGATACTAAGTTATTAAACGGATCTTTCACAGGAAAGAAACTCCAGGTTGGAGCAAAACAGGGACAGACAATTTCTGTTTCTATCGATTCTATGAAGGCTTCTGCTATTAATAATGTAGCATCTGTAAGTGTATCTTCTAACTCAGCAGCTGGTTCTGCAATGACAACAATTCAGAACGCTATCAAGACAGTTTCTGCACAGAGATCTGCACTTGGAGCTATCCAGAACAGATTAGAGCACACAGTTGCTAACTTGGATAACATTTCAGAGAACACATCAGCAGCTGAGTCACGTCTTCGTGATACAGATATGGCTGAAGAAATGGTTAACTACAGCAAGAATAACATCCTCGCTCAGGCAGGACAGTCAATGCTTGCACAGGCTAACCAGAGTACACAGGGTGTTCTTTCAATTCTTGGATAATGACATCGACAACCATAATAAATGGAGGATTGCCTTCGGGCAGTCCTCTTTTTGTGATTTAATAATCGGGTAAAGTAGTGCTGTTATAGTAATATCTGACAAAAATTAAAAAAATAAAAAAATCCTCTAAAGATTTAAAACCCCTCTCCGATATATAAGACGTGTAAAGCAAAAGTAATAAAATTACTAAAATCCATGATGGAGTTATGAACGTTCAAAGAAACTAATTAACCTAAACTAAAATAAGAATGTGGAAGGGAATCTGCATTAGAATCAAGGAGGAGTAAATTATGGTAGTACAGCACAACCTTACGGCAATGAATGCCAATCGTCAGTTGGGGGTAACAACAGGACAGCAGGCTAAGGCCTCAGAAAAGTTATCATCTGGATACAGAATTAACAGAGCAGCAGATGATGCAGCAGGACTTTCAATTTCGGAGAAAATGAGAAGTCAGATTAAGGGCTTAAACAGAGCCTCAGAAAACGCACAGGATGGAATTTCACTTATTCAGATTGCAGAAGGTGCATTAAATGAGACACATTCCATTTTGCAGAGAATGAATGAATTGGCAACACAGGCAGCCAATGATACTAACGTAACAAGTGATAGAGAAGCGATTAGTAATGAGATTGAGCAGTTAAAGGAAGAACTTACAAGAATCGCAGATACAACAGAGTTCAACGATACACAGTTATTGAATGGTTCATTCACAGACAAGAAGCTTCAGGTTGGAGCAAAGGAAGGTCAGACAATTGTTATTTCCATTTTGTCAATGAGAGCATCAGCGATTAATAATGTTGGTGGAATCAGCGTAACTTCTAACTCTTCAGCAGGACAGGCAATGACAACTATTCAGGACGCAATAAGAAGTGTATCTGTTCAAAGATCAAAACTTGGAGCAATCCAGAACCGTCTTGAACATACTGTTGCAAACCTTGATAATATTTCAGAGAACACATCAGCAGCAGAATCACGACTTCGTGATACAGATATGGCTGAAATGATGGTTGAGTACAGTAAGAACAATATTCTTACTCAGGCAGGACAGTCAATGCTTGCACAGGCTAACCAGAGTACACAGGGAGTATTATCACTTCTTCAGTAAATATAGAAATTATTAAATGAGGATGTAGTTTTAAGGTGTAAAATCCTTAGAATATATCCTCTTTTTTCAACATAAAAAATTTTTTACATTAATGGGGGCGTTATGGAATTACCGGTAACTTATTATAGAGATGAAGTAATAGATGGATTTTATGTACCAAGCATTGTGAAAAGAGGCTGGGCGGCTCAGCTTGAAGTACTTAAAGTAGTAATAGATATATGTGAAAAATATGATATACAGTATTTTGCGGAATGGGGAACAATGCTTGGTGCGGTAAGGCACAAGGGCTACATACCATGGGATGATGATGTGGACATAAGTATGAAACGTGACGATTACGAGAAGTTTTTGTCTGTGGCACAAAAGGAGTTAAAAGGGGAATACCGATTATTCAACACCTATACAGACAGTGACGTAGAGCAGATGCTCACCCGAGTTGTAAATACAAGGCTTATGAGTTTTGCACCGGAATTTCTGGACAGATATCATGGTTTTCCATATATAGCAGGTATAGACATTTTCCCATTGGATTACTTACCAAGGGATGAAGAATTACTTAAGGAAACTGACGATTTATCAAAAATAGTATTCTGCCTTGGAAAAGAAGTAGACAATAAAGTGCTAAGCGATGAGGAATTTGAACAGGCATTGACAGAACTTGAAGGTGTTTGCAATATCAAGCTTGACAGAACCAAGAATTTAAAAAGGCAGCTTTTTAGATTAGGGGAAGGTTTGTATGGAGCTTTCACCGAGGAGGAATCGGATTATCTTGTAAACATGACATTGTGGCAGGAAAATCCGGGATTTAAGATTCCAAAGGAGTATTATGGCGATACCGTTAAGATGAAATTTGAGAATATGCAGATAAATGTGCCGGTTGCGTATGATGCGATTCTTAAATTAAGATATGGTGATTACATGAAACTTGTCAAAGGCGGCGGAGGTCATGATTATCCATTTTTTGACAGACAGGAAAAATTAATTGAACGTGAACAAGGTGTAGTGATTTTCAATTATAAATTTAATAAAGAAGATTTAAATAGGAAAGAAGCCAAACCGGTCAAAAAATTAGTTGAGATAATAGAAGGCGTTGCGGATATGCTTACAAGGTTAAACAGCCAGATAATTGATGCATTATGCAATGAACAATATGACGGCGTGGCAAAAATGTTAGAAGAAACCCAGAATCTTGCACTTCAGGCAGGACAGAGGATAGAGGAGTCAAAAGGGGAAGGCACAAAGACGGTGCAGTGTCTTGAGAAATATTGCGAGGACGTTTACAGATTGTTTTCCATTTTAACAGGGGAAAATATAGAGGATAACCTTGAGGAAGTTCTTAACAATATGCTTGACGATGTAATAAACGTCAAGGAAATAGCAGGGGATGAACTTAAATCCAAGAAAACCATAGTATTTCTTCCATTTATGGCATCCGCATGGTACACCATGGAGGAAGAATGGAAAGAAGCGATGGCTGACGAAAATAACGAGGTTTATGTAGTTCCGATTCCATACAGCGACAGGGACATTATTGCAAGAGTTGGGGAGATGCACTACGAAGGAGACAAATTCCCTGATTATGTTCCGGTGATGGATTACGAAAAATTCAACATTGAGGCGATTCACCCTGATGTTATATATATCAACAACCCATATGACGAATATAATTATTCCATGGTTGTGCCAAATATTTATTTTGCCAGCAGCCTGAAGAATATGACAGATAAATTAGTATATATTCCATGGTTTTTTACAGATGAGATTGGATTATATGATGAACGTGCCATCAAAAATATGAAATATTATGTGACGGTACCGGGAATTGTTAATTCAGATGAGATAATTCTTTGGTCAGATGCCATTAAGCAAAGGTATGTGGAGGTTTTATGCCAATGGGCAGGGGAAGATACCAAGGAAATCTGGGAAAATAAAATCGTGGTTAAGGAAAGATCCACAGTGGATAAGTCGAAGATTGTGGATAAGAACCAGCTTGAAGTCCCTTCTTCGTGGAAAAAGGTTCTATTGGATTCCAAGGGAAACTGGAAGAAGACTATTCTTTACGTTACGGAGAGTGAGAGCATCCTTGAGCATGGGGACAGGGCGTTAGACAAAATTGAGTCAAGCCTTAACATTCTAAAGGAGGCAGGCAATTCCATTGCACTTTTATGGAAGCCTCAAAAGGACATTGAGCAGTTTATCATAGCAAAAAAACCTGAATGTTTAGACCGTTACCAATCCATTGTTTCGAATTTCAAGTCGCAAAACTGGGGCATATTTGACGAGAATCCAGACAGTGATCTGTCAATCGACCTAAGCGATGCCTACTACGGCGACACCAACGAAATCGTCCAGAAATTCAGAAACCAAGGCAAACCGGTCATGATTCAAAACGTAAACACAATCCCAGACCACTAACTAAAAGGGGCGCAACAACACGCCCCTTTAACGCAAACTTAACGTAAACTTCCCTCCACAAGCACTTTTCAATCTCCACCCCTGCCGGCTCTTTCAAATTTTCGCCCGCCAACTTAAATTGCCAGCGAAAACAGCCCGCTGGAAACCGGGGGATTGACGTTAACATTTCGGACAGGAAACTAACTAAGTCTTTTGGGAATATGCATTACTTTTTCAAATTTTTTTGCACGCATACACAAATTGCTCGAAAAAAATTCTTTCTACAATGTTTGACAAGTAATTTGGTGAGGGGTGATATTACTGCCTTTGATGAAACCCTGATTTTTCATGAATTTGCTTTTCTTAAGGAAAACATCAAACGTCTTTGGGTTATATGCATTACTTTTTTCAAATTTTTTTTGTACGCATACACAAATTGTCCAAGGAAAAATTCCTTCTACAATGTTTGACAAGTAATTTGGTGAGGGGTGATATTACTGCCTCTTTGAAAAAACTATATGATATTTGGTTTTTAAATACCGTAAATCTAGTATTTGTAAGACGTTTACCACCCAAAACTTTGGGACGGCAAAATCGCCGTCCATGGCTTAGGTTTGCCTTGGTGTGCTTCCTGCACACCACCCCAAAGTTTTTGGGTGGTTAACGTCAACAAATACACGATTACGCTAACGCAAACCAAATATCATATAGTTTTCTTCAAAGGGCATAGTAATATCCCTCGGAAAAATTGCGCCGTCAAACATTAGTAGAAGAAGAATTTTTCCTTGGTTACAATTTGTAGTGTGGGTGCAACTATTTGAAAAAAGTAATGCATATAAGCCAAAGACGTAGGCAATTTATTAAAAAGAAAAGCAAAAATCATGTAAAATCAGGTTTTCAATCAAAGGCATAGTAATATCCCCCGGAAAAATTACGCTGTCAAACATTAGTAGAAGAAGAATTTTTTTCGGTTGCAATTTGTAGTGTGGGTGCAACTATTTGAAAAAGTAATGCATATCCCAAAAGACGTAGGATTATGCATGGAGTCCGAAATGTTAACGTCAATCCCGGTTTCCAGGATGCAGTTTTATTGGTGGCAATTTAAGGTGGGCGAAAATTGGAAAGAGCCGGCGGGGGAGATTGGAAACTGGGAGGGAAGTTTTTGGGGCGTTAAGTTTGCGGGGGCGTGATGCGCCCGGTGAGAGTGTGTGGGATGGGTAGATGAGTTGGAAGTGAGGAGAAGAGCATGGAGTTTAAGAAGGATTTCTTTTGTGATGAGGTAAGAGATGGTTTTATGGTGCCAGCGATGGTGAAGGAGGCGTGGGGAGCGCAACTTGAGGTGCTTTCGGTGATAGATTCCATTTGCAAGAAACATAATATACCCTATTGGGCAGACTGGGGAACTTTGCTTGGGGCAGTCCGTCATGGTGGATTCATACCATGGGATGATGACCTTGATATCTCCATGAAGAGAAAGGATTATGAATACTTCATGAAGATTGCCAAGAATGAACTTCCAGAGGGGTTTTGTGTCATAAATTATGCCACCCATGAAGATTTCTGGCTGTTTCTGGGAAGAATAATCAATACCAAAAAAGCATGTTTCGAAAAAGAACACCTGCGAAAATTCCATGGATTCGGGTATATAGCAGGGGTGGATATATTTGTGCTGGATAACGTGTCAAGGGATGAAGCCAAAGAAGAAAAAAGATGCAAAGCCGCAAGATATGTTATAGCACTGGCAGATAAAATCGGAAACCATGAGTTAACAGATGCACAGATTGAAGAAGAACTACGGTATGTAGAGAAACTGTGTAATAAAAAACTGGTAAGATATAATGAAGTGTACGATATTAAAGTATCATTATATAAAGTGGCAGAAGAACTGTTCGCCTGCGTAAAACGAGAAGACTCAGACTACCTGACAAGAATGATGCCAGACGGACTGCTGGGAAATAAAGCGCTAAGACTGCCACAGGAAGACTATGAAAAAATGCTGTGGCTGCCATTTGAAAATACAAAAATTCCCGTACCATATAATTATGATGAAATGCTTAGGAACAGGTACGGAGATTACATGAAACTGGTTCGTGATGCAGGAGGACACGACTATCCATTTTATGAACTGCAGAAAAAACACCTTCAGGAAGTTCTTGACTTTGAGATACCCGCATATAAATACGATTCAGAAAAAATTCCAAAAAGAAACGGAAAACAAGAAACCGATACCGCAAAGGGCATAATAAAAGAATGTCTTTTTAGCATGGAAGAATATTTAAGGCTGGCTAGGAAGAATATAGATGCTTTGGTGACAGTACAGCAGTTAACCATAGACTTAGGAAATTTTATTGAAGCTAATTATAATAAACCTGATATTGTTGGAAAAATAGAGAAGATATGTGAAAATATATTTAATGTATATAATGATGTAACAACAGATGGCTTAAGGGCATTGGAGAACCAATACGAAGAGTTGAAAGGTCATGTAAAAAGTGACATTTTATCGAAGGAGGAAGTGGTATTTCTTGTGGCAAGGGAAAGTGATTTGCGTTGGTACAGGCAGTACTACAAGAAGGAAATTGATGCCGGTAATGAGGTATATGTGATTTGCATGGCATATTTTTACAAGGACTATGACGGGGCATTAATTAATCCTGAATATGAGATTGAGAAAATGCCTGAAGAAATAAGGGCTCTTGGCTATAATGAATTCGACATGGAATTACATTATCCAAAGAGAGTATATACCCTTGATGCCTACGAGGACTTTAATCCGGTGTGGAGTATTCAGCCGGATTATTATTGCAGTAATCTTATTAACAAGGCGGAAAAAATCATATACATAACGCCTTTTAAACTGGAGGAATTTAGCAAGGAAAGTTACAGGGCATATTTTAACATGGCAAGTTATTGCAATATGCCGGGGGTGTGCAATGCCGATGAAGTGATTGTGCAATCGGAGAACATGAGAAATCTTTATGTGGAGAAGCTAAGTGAATTTGCAGGGGAGAACACCAGATGCATCTGGGAGGAAAAAATCAAAGTCAATGAATTTTCGGAAAATGAGAAAAATCCAAAGAAAAGGGTGACGGATAAGAAACTTCTGATGATTCATGTGGGAATAAGCACCTTTTCCCAGTACGGAACTAAAATGACCGACAAACTTATGCGGATATATGAAATACTAAAGGAAAATGGAAACCAGATTGAATATGTGTGGAGTGTGTCACCGATTGTAAAGGAAAGCCTTAAGGGTATTAACGAAAAAGTGTATAACGAATTTCTTCATGTGGATAAGATGCTAAAAGAAGGGCAGTTTCGTGGAGAAGTGATTAAAGAGGATGAGTATGGGATGGTTTGTGACGGATATTACGGGGACAGCTCGACTTATGTGCAACAGTTTAGAAATGTCAATAAACCGGTAATGATATTAAATCCTAATATATAAACTGTAAATGGGGGAGAAGATATGGAATTTTCCAAAGAGTATTTTTGGGACGAAGTAAGAGATGGATTTTATGTGTCAGGGATAATGAAGCGCTCCCTTGCCGCCCAGATGGAGGTATTAGGGGAGATAGACAAGGTGTGCAAAAGGCACAATATCAGATGGTTTGCAGATTGCGGAACATTACTTGGTGCAGTTCGTCATGGCGGAGTGATTCCATGGGATGATGATGTGGATATTGTAATGAGAAGGCGGGATTACATAGAGTTTCTTAAAGTGGCGCAAAATGAGCTGCCTGAAGGGTACCTTGTCAGAAATATGTATACGGAGCCTGATTATTACGAATGTAACACCAGAGTGGTTAACAGGAAGGTGTTTAGTTTTGATGAGGAATTTCTCAGGAAATATCATCAGTTTCCCTTTGTAAGCGGCATTGACATATTTGTTCTTGACAATGTATTTGAGGATGATGTCAAGGAAAAATGGCGTATCGACATGGCACTTGCAACGGATTCCTTAATGGATGATTATATATCCGGGGAATTGTCAGAGGATAAGGCAAGAAAGAAATTAGGTAAAATTCAAAAAATATGTAATTATCAGGGTGAGCCAAGGAAAAATCTATTAAATGAAATGTATATTTTTCAGGATTATCTGTACCAGAACTGCACCGATGATAACGCTGGGGAAATTGCCATAATGAGCTACTGGGTTAAGGCAAGACATCACAAATTCAAAAGGGCAGACCATGATTATTCAGTTAATCTTGCTTTTGAAACGGGAAAAATCCCTGTTCCAATAGGATATGAGGATGTCCTTTACAATCTCTACGGGGATTACATGAAGGTGTCAAAGGTGGGAGGACTTCACGATTATCCACTTTTTAAGGCGCAGGAGGATTTATTAAATAAGAAGCTGGGACATAAATTATGCGGATGTGACTTAAAGTCGCTGAAAGAACCAGCCGAGAGAAGCTATACAAGGGATGACCTTAAGGGGCTTATTAAAGAGGGATTTGATAAACTTGATAAAATCAATACTATTCTTATAAAATCAGGTGATGATTTAAATTCAGACTCCATTATGGAATTTTTGGGGCAGGCACAAAACAGTGCAATAGAACTGGGAAATGCCATAGAACAGCTTCAGGGTGAAGGACTTAATTGTGTGGGAAAGCTGGAGCTTTACTGCGAAGAGATATATAAGATATACGAAGGAACTAAGAGAAAGGATGACACGCTTCTTGAAAAAATAGTTGAAGATGTCAGACTTTATGTGGAAGAAGAAATAATAAACAGGAAGGAAATCCTTATAATAAAAAGGGCTATTCATACCGATAAGTCACTTAAGCGGGCAATAGCTTATGCAAATTCCATCGAGGGAGATAAAAATATAACGGTGCTTGAAGTGGAGGACTATGACAAGGACGCACTGGGGCAGAGTGATTTAGTTCCATGGAAAGTAAGGAAATGCCTTAATGAAATGGATTTTCCAGAAGTTAAGTTTACAAGTGAATATGATATCGCCATGCGCCATCCCGATGTAATTATTATAATGGACGGTTACGATAACTGTAATTATGTAAGCTGTACCAAAGAGGAATACTGGAGTGACAATCTTAGAATCAATACGGACAGGCTGGTATACATTCCGGATATCCAGACGGATGACATCCAAAAAGGAGAAGAAAAATCCCTTCAGGCGATGGAATATTATGTGACAGTTCCGGGAATTGCAAATGCAGATGAGATTATCCTTTGGTCAGAGGAGATAAGGAAAAGCTACATAGATAAGCTGGTGGAAGTAACCGGTGAGAATAAAAGAACCTATTGGGAAGATAAAATTAAAGCAGATTTCACCCTGTGGGAAGATGAAGAAAAGGATAGCAAAAGCCAAAAGACCATTGCCTTTTTCGTAAGCGTAAGCGGAATATATACATATAAGGAAAAGGCGATAGAAAAATTAAAGGAAATCCTCGCCATATTCAAGGAAAATGCAAAGGCTTTGGATTTTGTGTGGATAAGGGATGAAAACATGGAAGTCCTTAAGGACATCTGTGGTGAATTATACCAAGAATATGAAAAAATATATAATGATTATATATTTTTCAAGGAAGAAACAAAGAAAGAAACAAAGGGAGATTCAAAGACGAAGCCTGACTATGACGGTTATTACGGAAGCCCTTCACCTCTTGTAAGGGAATGTGTCAGAAAGAACAAACCTGTTATGATAATGAGCTTTGACGTTTAGTATATTTATACAAAAATGTCAAGCAAAATTTTATATTTGTTTTATTTTTATGTGCTAAAATTTTCATTTTGTCAACCGATAAATATAACAGACGTAGGAAAGTTTCAGTCAGACACATGGAGGTGTAAAAAATGGCAATAGAAAGTATTAAGGAGGTAAGTTCAGCATATCAAGGAAGTAAGTTGAATTTGCAGGAGCCTGTTACGGGAAGGGTAGTTGTGACCGCAGGCAAACAAGACAAAGCTGATTACTCAGTTGTAGAGAATAACAAATGCGCACTTAACGATACAGAACAGGAAAAAAGCACAGAGCAGAATCGTCAGATTAGAAAAGCGGTTGAGGACATTAACAAAAGTGCAACCGGCGCTCAGACAGAAGCGATATTTGGTATTCACGAGGATACTAACAGGGTTACGATAAAGATTGTTGATAAAAAGTCGAAGGAAGTTATTAAGGAATATCCACCGGAGAAAACACTTGATATGATTGCAAAGGTCTGGGAGATGGCTGGCATCATGGTGGATGAGAAGAGGTAGTAAAGGAGAAAAGATATGGCAATTAGAATGTCGGGTATTAATTCAGGATTAGATACGGATGCAATTGTTCAGGCTCTTGTTTCTACATATTCAGTAAAGAAAGAATCTTATCAGAAGAAACAGACAAAGCTAAACTGGACCATGGATGCGTGGAAATCCCTTAATACAAAAGTTTATAGTTTATATACAAATGTTTCCAAGTTGAAATACCAGAGTGCGTATGTAATGAACAAGACAACAGTTTCAGATAATACTAAGGCTTCAGTTACTGCAAGTAATTCCGCAGTCAAGGGAACACAGAAACTTAAGATTTCACAGATTGCCCAGTCAGCATACCTGACAGGTGGCAAGATGAAAACCAAGGCATCTAATTCATCCACATTGGCAGAGCTTGGATATTCACAAAGCGGTGGAGATGCAGCCAAGATTAATCTTGTAAGAGGTAACGGAGAGACGACAGAGCTTTCAATTAACGCTACTGATACAGTTGATGATGTACTTAATAAATTAAAGGATGCAGGATTAAATGCAAGTCTTGATACAACAAATAACAGAATATTCATAAGCGCCAAAACAACAGGAGTTGCTTCTGATTTTGATTTGGTGGCAACAAACAGTAACGGAAATTCACTTTTATCAGTATTAGGTTTAGGCACAAGTCTTGGAAGTGTAGATGCTTCAGGTAACATTAATTATACGGAAACTGGTGAAACATATAGAAAATATGCCGTTTACGATAAGGGAAGCGAAGCTGACACAAAGGCAAATCTTGACACATTAGCACAGGAATATGCTAGTAAAAAAGCCGCAAGCGAAGACTATTCGAGACAGATATCAAATCTTACTTTAGGAATATCTTATGAAAAAGCATATAATAATCTTAATGATTTTTATACTGCCAATGCTGCAAAAATTACAAATAAAGACCAGTTTAACAGCGGAATGACAACAGCCGATGACAATCTTGTAGACGAAAACGGTCATGTATATACAAAGACCTCGGAAAAAGATGCCAACGGTAATGATATATATGCATACGACGATGGAAAAGGAAATAAAAGCTATATTTCAAGCGTTGTAGCAGCAGACGGAACAATAAGCTACAAGGTAGCAAGTAAAGATATCACAGGTTACAAGACATCCGATGGAACACAGGCAACTAAGGTAAATGACGATGAATATACAGTTACGAAGGATGGAAATACAATAACATATAAGAAAAATGCTGACGGAAAATTCGTAAATACAGCCGATGAAAAAGATGTTTTAACAGAGCAGTATGTATATAATACAGGTAGTGCAGCTACAGGAGTACTTGTGGCAAAGGATATTAAATCACAGTTTACTGATGAGGAAAAGAGTACATTTACAAGCAATTACAATACTGTAACATCCTTTGAAAATCAGGCAAAGGCAGAAACCAACGGCAAAGACTTGCTTGATAACAGCAAGACTGCAATAATGAACAGTGTGCATAATGGTGTAGCAATAAATTATGCGGCAGATATTAACACATTAAGTAACAATAAAGCTGATGCAGATGAATACATGGAGGAACATTCCACAATATCAGGACTTGCCTCAAAGTATGGAACTTCAGATTATGATGCAGCCCTTACATCCATGACAAGCATGGTTACGGCAGCAGCACAGGCGCTTAACAACATAGGCTCAGCAACAGATTCGGCAGCAGTTAAGACCGCAGGAAAAAATGCTGTTATATATTTAAACGGTGCTGAGTTTGAAAGCGAAAGCAACACAATCAGCGTAAATGGTCTTACCATTGAGGCAAAAGCCACAACTGGAAATGATGAAATTCTTGTTACAACAGATACGGACACCCAGGGAATATACGATAAAATCAAGGATTTTATAACAGAATATAACAATATCATTAATGAGATGTGTTCATTATACAATGCTGATTCATCCAAAGGATATGAGCCATTGACGGATGATGAGAAAGAGGCGATGACAGATTCTGAGATTGAGAAATGGGAGACAAAGATTAAGGATTCCCTTCTTAGAAAAGACACAACCCTTGGCGGAATTATGGATGCCATGACAGGTGCCATGTTCAAAAGCTACGAGGTTAACGGCAAGAAATACAGCCTTGCATCCTTTGGAATATCAACCCTTGGATACATGAATTCAGCAAAAAATGAATATTATGCTTATCACATTGACGGAGATGAAGATGATGCCAATACATCAGGAAAAACAGACAGACTTATGGCAGCAATAAAAGAAGATCCTGATACAGTAATCTCATTTATGAAACAGCTTTCAAGCAATCTTTATGATGAGATTGGTAATAAGATGGCAAGAACAAGTCTTAGTTCAAGTTATACAATTTATAATGACAAGCAGATGTCAAGTCAGTATAGCAGCTATACTAAGACAATTGCCGAATGGGAAAAGAGATTGTCGGAGAAGGAAGACTATTATTATAAGAAATTCTCTGCAATGGAGACTGCTCTGGCTAAATTAAACAGCACACAAAGTTCTATGGGTGGATTTTTCGGATAAATAAGAATGGAGAGGTGTAGGAAATGATTGCACAAAAAGGATATGCCGCATATGCGAAGAATAAATTTCAGACTGCAGGACCGGCAGAATTAACACTTATGCTTTATGAGGGAGGAATCAAATTCTGTAATTTAGCTATCGAGGCAATAGAGAGAAATGATATTCAGGAAGCTCATAGGAATATTATGAAGGCTCAAAGAGTAATCGAAGAATTTCAGGCAACACTGGACCATAAATATCCGGTTGCACAGGATTTTGATAACGTTTATTCTTATATGCATAGAAGATTGATTCAGGCGAATATTAAAAAAGACAAAGAAATTGTAGAAGAAGTGCTAAAACATTTTCGAACAATGAGGGATACCTGGAAAGAAGTAATGAAAACAGCAAGATAGTCATAAAAAGATAATTGGGGGAAAGTTATGTCAGAACAGTATGTTGAAATAATGATTCAGAGTTTAAGAAAGAAGATAAATGTTCTTGATACAATCATAAAACTGGATGAAGAGCAAAAGGAAGGACTTGAAAATCCAAAATTAACACCGGATGAATTTGATGAGACAGTTGAGAAAAAATCTGACATGATAAAGCAGTTAGAGCAGCTGGACAGCGGATTTGAAAAACTCTTTGAAAGAATGGTGGTAGAGCTTGAAAATAATAAGGATTTCTATAAAGACCAGATTCTTCTTATGAAGGATTTGATTAGACAAATCACAGATAAATCTGTAGAAATTCAGGCACAGGAAGCCAGAAATAAAGAGCTTATGACAAGAAAATTTGCAAGCATTAAGACTCAGGCAAGAAATGTAAGAAAAGGTGCAAAGGCTGTAACCCAGTATTATCAGAGCATGAATAAAACAGGTGCGCTGGATTCCCAGTTCTGGGATCAGAAGAAATAAAACCAAGCAGGAGGTAGATAAGATAATTATCTACCTCCTGCTTGGTTTATAAAGATTTTCCAGCACTAACATGGTTGCATTATTATGAATTATCAAAGGTTATGAATTATTCATATATGCTATTTCATCAGAAATAGCAGTTACTATTTTTTCCGTATATTGCATATTGCCTTCGTTTTTTAATTGCTCAGCTAATTTAAATTGTGACTTTATAGATAATAAATTGTTTGTAAAACGATTGGTAATGGCTGACAGTTCAAATTGTATTGTTCGACCAGGACGTCTGTCACGAGTACCAATGTTTCTAGGTGTAAGTTCAAGATTTCTTTCTTCTGTATGAGGCATTAGAATTCCTCCTCTACCGGAAATACTAAAGGATTATGAATAAATGGAATTGCACCATATTTTCCATTCATATATCCTTTACTGATATTTTCATCTTTTCTTACATTTTTCAATTCAGCTAAAGAATAAATATCAGTTGTTCTGTCTTTATTAAGTTCAGTAAACCAAATCTGGTCTCTTCTAAATGTATTTAAATCTAAAAGATTTGTATCATGTGTGCTAAAAATAAGTTGAGCTTTAGAATCTTGTTTTCCATACATAATAAGTCTTAATATTTCTTTTACAATACGAGGGTGCAGACTAGTTTCCATTTCATCCCAAATCAAAACCTTATCTTTAAGAATAATATCCACAATAGGTCCGAATACTTCAAATATTTTTTGGATACCCTTAGATTCTTCGTTTAGATTAACAGAAAATAAACCGTAATTTATATTTGCTTCTGACCTTGTGATTTCTTTTGCCTGAGCAAAAAAAGGCTTAAATTCATCTGGTATATTATCTGGAATAAATTCCGGAGACATCTGCGTTTTCTCAAATTTAGTATCGATGCTTTGAATAGGCGTATCAACGGATTTCATAAAATCAATAAACAGCTTTTTTAATTCAGGTTCTTTGGTAAATCTTTCAATAGAATATTCAAGCCAATTACTAATCTCTAATGGCAATGGATAAAAGATAAGATCTTCCTTAAAGAATAAAAAAACTAATTCTGATTCTTTAACTGCAGAATAATTTGCAGAAACAGACAGAAACAATTTATTAGGTTTCATAAAATTTAGTATTGCTTCAAAATCTTTTTTAAATTTATCTCCAAAAGATATTTCATTCAGATTTCTATCAAAAATTTTTGCCTGCTTTCCATTTGGAAAATAGTAAAGATATTCAGATATAACCTGTTCTGATGTATAAGACAGACCATAGGCATAGCGTACATCTTCCTTTACAAATTGAATAGTATATGTCGTAGGAGTATTGGGTTTTGCAAGTTTATGTGAAATTTGTCTGATTTTGTCACCAGGCTGATTATTGTTGCTATTACAAACTAAATGTTTTAAAAAATTTAATGAATCTAAAAAACTCGTCTTACCCGAACCATTTGCACCATAGATGGCTGCCACTTTATTAATAAGTGTTCCCTTGTAATCCACTAAGAGTTTTTCAAAGGAATTATCCTTTGAGGCAAGCATTGAAAATATTACTTTTTCTTTTATTGAACGATAATTTTCACATGTATATTCCAAAATCATAGTAACACCCCTTTATTCTTATATTGGTAATTATATTATATCCCAACAAATTTATAATTCAACCTGTTTGTCGATTTTTCTGCAAATATTAAATGAATTTATCTTTGTTATAGTGATTTAAACTTTAATTTTGAGAAAAATCCACAAGATTACACTCTTGATAAATGAAAGTAAACAGTTTTTTGAAGCAAATATAAGTAGACAGCAATATTCTATTTACAGCAGAATACAAAAGATGAATAGGGCAGGTTGTTTTTTTATCAGAAAAATACGATATACAAGATAGAGTATACTGTAAGAACAAAAAGGTTGGATAGAAATGGGAGAAATATATAAATACAAATGTGAATGTGGTTATGAAGAAAAACTAAACCTTGGTGGCGGTCTTATGAGTTGCAATTTAATGCAGATTGCAAGATTTTTCCCAAAGGAAGTGGAGGCGCTTAAGGAGGCAAGGCAAAGGGGAGAGCTTGAAAATTACATGATGGAGAACCGACTTGGAGTATGTCCTAAGTGCAACAAATTAACAGTAGTCCTTGAATTTAGGTTTAAAACAAAATCTAAAATTAATAAATATATTACAAATTGTGAAACGTGTAATGGAAAAGTGGAAGTTATAGGAGATGAAGATGTAAGTTGTCCAAAATGCAACAGATTAATGATGAAGGAATATGCGGGTAACTGGGATTAAGTATTAGAAAAGATACAATGGGGGAAGTATGGTACTAAATCACAATTTAGCTGCTATGAATACAAGCCGTATGTATAAGATTGTATCAGGCAGCGCAGATAAAAAATCAGAGAAACTTTCATCAGGATACAGAATCAACAGAGCCGCAGATGATGCGGCGGGCTTATCCATAAGCGAAAAGATGAGAAGTATGATAAGGGGATTGGACAGGGCATCAGACAATGCACAGGATGGAATATCCATGTATCAGGTGGCAGACGGAGCATTAAATGAAGTACACAGTCTGCTTCAGAGAATGAAGGAGCTTTCCGTTCAGGCGGCAAATGACACCAATACCACAATAGACAGGGATGCGCTTCAGGAGGAAGTGGATGAGCTTCTTGTGGAGATAAACAGAATCGCAGACACAACGGAATATAATTCCATGGCTCTTTTGGATGGAACATTTGAAACAGCAAGTCCAAATATAATTTCAACTCCGTATGCCGTAAGCAGCCTTGACAAGATGATAAGCGTAAATCCAATAAGGGATGCAAGTGCTTCAAATGTCTGCACCAGCGCACAGCTTTCTACTGTGGAAAATGCAGTGGCAAATATGGTTCCGGATGCAGTTCAGTCAATCCTTAATACGTTTGGTGGTTCACTTGGCGCAAATCTGGGAAGTGTAAGCTCGGAGATTGGTTTTAAATTATATGCAGATAATTCATCCACCCTTGCCTATGTGGCAGCACGTTATGGCTATAACGGCGCAGGTCAGTTAGGCGGAATTGCACTTAACTTATCAGTAAATGTGGCATCCCTTCAGTTTGATGCCGCAGGAAATCTGACCAATGACAGCAGCGAATCTCTTAAGGCTACAATCGCCCATGAGATGATGCATGCCTTCATGGATGATGTGCTTCCAAACGGAATGCTTGGAGCAAGTGGCGGAATAAAGGATAACACCAACGCCTTTCCGGGATGGTTCAAGGAAGGTATGGCACAGGTTACATGTGGAGGATATTCAAATTATAACGACTGGGTAAATGGAGGTCTTGGAATAACCACAAATTCCTCAGATAAACAGATAGAAAACATTCTTAAATCTTCATCTAATTCCCTGTCAAGCGGAACTACAGCATCCAAGTATGGAACTGGATACCTTGCCACCATGTATTTAGGATATATGGCAAGCGGTGGTACTATGTCGGCAGGTGCAATAGGAGGCGGACTTGACAGCATCTTAAAAGAAATTGCAGGTGGAAAAAGTTTAAGTGATGTAATAAAAGATTTACCAGGAGGAAAATATAATTCTCTTGCGGATTTTCAAAGGAAGTTTGGTGATGCAGATTCCGTTGCGTTTGTTAAAGCTCTGACACAAACCGTAGGAGCTAACGGAAACGGAAGTGTAATAGCAGGAAACCTTGCAGGAACAGCGGTATTAAACGGAATGCAAAATAATACTTATTATAAAATTGATATAAATTCGCCGGATGAATTCAAGACATCCACAGGTGTTCACACCTTTGCAGATGGAGGAAGCGGCGGATATTCCAACGCAGGAGGGGATAAAAAATACCTGCAAATCGGAGGCAAGGAAGGGCAGATAATCGAAATATCCATAGATGATGCCCACACCATGTCATTAGGATTAGACAGTATATCCCTTATGAATCATGAATCAGCAGGCACATCCATAACGGCGATAGACGATGCCATTATTAAGGTGTCAAGAAACCGTTCCAGAATCGGTGCCAGCATGAACAGACTTGAGCATGTAGTTGCCAACCTTGATAACACATCTGAAAATACTCAGGCAAGCGAATCAAGAATCAGGGATACGGATATGGCATCAACAATGGTTGAATTTTCAAAAGACAACATACTAAAGCAGGCAGGCCAGTCAATGCTTGCCCAGGCAAATCAAAGTCCACAAGGAGTGCTTAGCCTGTTACAATAACGAAATATGAAATGTGTATTTAATAAATATGGAATACAATTTAAGAAACAAAAAATAAGAAATAAAAATTAATGTGGTACACCGGTAACGCATTAGCAAAAGGTACAGGGAGGTGGCTTTATGCAGGTAGTTGCGCATAATCTAGAGGCTATGAATGTAGAAAGGAATCTACAGACAAATGCTAAAACAAAAAGTAAATCCTCAGAGAAACTGGCGTCAGGATATAGAATAAACAGGGCGGCAGATGATGCAGCTGGATTATCAATAAGCGAGAAAATGCGATATCAGATAAGAGGATTAAACAGGGGAACTTCCAATACTTTAGAGGGAATATCCCTGATTCAGACAGCAGAAGGGGCAACGGCGGAGATGCATGCATGTCTTCAGCGAATGAATGAACTGGCGGTGCAGGCAGCAAATGACACAAATACACAGGAAGAAAGGGAAGCCCTAAATAACGAAGCAAACCAGCTTAAGTCGGAAATTGGACGAATATCAAGGACTACGGAATTTAACGACAGAACAGTTCTTAGGGCGAAGCAGATTGTAGAAATTGATGTGGACGATTACGCCGACATAGAGATGGTGGATAAGGAATACATAAATACAATTAATGCTTACCGCTGGGGAAAAACCATTGATTTTTCCAATGTTAATGAAAATACCAAGAGTAAGCTTATTGGTATGAATTTCCATGTAACGTGTAGTGAAAATTGTGAGCAGCAGTTCTCATTCAATTTCACCAACGATACCTCGTCAAAGGCGACAGTAACAGGTTCGGCAGGAAGAGCGAATCTTACCCTTGATATTGGAATCAATGACAGCAATATTAAAACAGGTAAAGATGTGGTGGATACCATTATGAATCTTGTTATTGCAAATCAAGGTTCGTTGGGCGGTGGTGGAAACGAAATCAAAATCGGTCACGCCAACGGAATCGCCTCAGACGGAGCAAAACTAACGATGTATGCAAGTAGCAAAGATCCGGCACATAAACCAACATACTATCCGGATATGGGAAGAATATTCGCAGGAGCAATGATGGCAAAGGAAGAAAACATCAAATTCCAGGTATCCTACGAACCATATCGTGAGATAGAATACATAATTAAAACCATAAATGCCAGCACCCTTGGAATAGACAAATTGGATTTTTCCACAAACCAAAGTGCAGGCAAGGCGATAACATCAATAAATAATGCCATAAATAACCTCTCCAAATACCGCTCATACATGGGCGCAATGCAAAACCGTCTGGAGCATGTTGTGGCATCAAATGAAAACACAGAAGAAAATACCCAGGCAGCCGAGTCACAGCTTAGGGATGCAAAAATTGATGAAGAAGTAACCAATGTATCAAAATGCAATATACTTGAGCAGGCAGCCCACTCACTTCTGGCACAGTCGAACCAGAAGAAAGAAGGGGTTCTGGCATTGCTGGGGTAGTGTAAAATGAATAGATGAGCGTAGAAACCCTCAGGTCGAAAGTGCCTGGGGGTTTTGGTGTTGTGGAAAAATGATAAAATGCATAATTTGGGGTAAAAAAAATTGTGAAAAGTGTTAAGCATGCAATGGATGGGTTCGATATATAAGTTGTGAATTAATATAAGATTCAGATACAAGGATGGGAAAATACAAATAAAGGTAGTATGGAACAGATATTTTTGTGGTGAATTCTTCAGAAATACCGATAACTACATTAAAGGAATAGGAGTTTTTTACAATATACGGTATGAAGATGTCGCAAGGGGTATTTGTAGTATATTATAAATATTTATGCTTCATGCCAATAGGTATGGAGCTTTTTTATAAGAAAAATAAGGATATGCAAGGGATAAGCATACAGAAAAATGGGGGATTGTATGGAGAATACAGAAATTAAAAATGAAATTAATGAATTGGTTAAAGAGTATTATAATCAGAATCATAAGAAAAAGGAAGAATACAAACCAGGTGACAGGATTAATTATTCAGGAAGGGTTTATGATGAGAATGAGCTGATATCTTTGGTGGATTCAGCGTTGGAATTCTGGTTAACATCAGGTCATTATGTTAAGGAATTTGAAGAAGGTCTTGCTGATTACCTTGGAGTGAGGTTTTGTTCTTTAGTGAATTCAGGTTCTTCTGCAAATTTATGTGCATTTATGGCACTTACATCTCCATCATTAGGCAAAAGACAGATTAAAAAAGGTGATGAAGTTATAGCAGTAGCAGCGGCATTTCCAACAACAGTTTCTCCAATAGTGCAGTATGGAGCAGTACCTGTATTTATTGATGTTACAATTCCACAATATAATATTGATGTAAGTAAGTTGGAAAGTGCAAGAACAGATAAGACTAAAGCAGTATTTATTGCCCATACATTAGGAAATCCGTTTGATTTAAAAGAAATCAGGGAATTTTGTGATAAATATGAACTCTGGCTGATTGAAGATAACTGCGATGCTCTTGGTAGTGAATATTATATAGATGGTGAGTGGAAGAAAACAGGAACAATAGGAGATTTATCTACTTGCAGTTTTTATCCACCACATCATATTACATTAGGAGAAGGTGGGGCAGTTTGTACTAACAATCCTGTGTTACATAGATTAGTGAATTCATTTAGAGATTGGGGAAGAGACTGCTGGTGCGATTCAGGTGTTGATGACACTTGTAAGCACAGATTTACGCAGCAGTTTGGTGAATTGCCAATGGGGTATGACCATAAATATGTATATTCACATTTTGGCTATAATTTAAAAGCAACAGAAATGCAGGCAGCAGTTGGTTGCGCACAATTAAAGAAATTACCTGATTTTGTAAAGGTGAGAAAAGAAAACTGGGATTATTTAAGAGAAAAATTAGAAGTGGTGTCGGATAAGATTATTATGCCGGAAAAAGCAGAAAATTCCAGACCAAGTTGGTTTGGTTTTCTGATGACAGTAAGGAAAAACACTGGCTTTACGAGAGATGAATTGATAAAACATCTTGAGAATAAGAATATACAGACAAGACTACTATTTGCAGGAAATATAGTAAAACAACCTTGTTTTAATGAAATGAGAGAAGCAAAAGCAGGATTTAGAGTGGTAGGAACTCTTGAGGCGACAGATATGATCATGGATAATGCATTTTGGATTGGAGTATATCCGGGAATGAACAAAGATAAATTAGATTACATGGCAGAATGCATAGTTAATTTTGTAAATGAAAACTAATTACAGATGGAGAAGGTATTATGAAGGTAGTAATTTTAGCAGGTGGAAAAGGAACAAGAATAAGTGAGGAATCACAATATAGACCTAAACCAATGATTGAAATAGGAGATATGCCAATATTATGGCATATCATGAAAACATACTCTTATTATGGATATAATGATTTTGTAATATGTTGTGGATACAAAGGATATATGATAAAAGAGTATTTCTCTAATTATTTTTTAAGAAAGTCAGATGTGACATTTGATTTTAGAGAAAATGGAAAGATATGTATTCATAATAATGAATCAGAGCCATGGAGGGTTACTTTAATTGACACAGGATTAGAAACAATGACAGGTGGCAGAATAAAGAGAATTCAAAAATATATACCAAAAGGAGAATCCTTCCTGATGACATATGGGGATGGAGTTTCAGATGTAAATATCAAAGAAGAAGTTGAATTCCATAATAAGAATTCAGGAATTGCAACAATGATGGTTGTGCAGCCAAATGGAAGATATGGTTCCGTTGATATAAATGAAAATGATGGAATCAGCAAATTTGTCGAAAAACCACTTGGAGATGGCGGATGGATAAATGCAGGATTTTTTGTTCTTGATTATAAGATTTTTGATTATCTGGACAAGGACAGTGATGTATTTGAAAAGAAACCATTGGAAACCATTGCGGAAGAAGGATTATTAACTGCATACAAACATAGAGGATATTGGCAGTCAATGGATTCGTTGAGGGATAGAAATTTGCTGGAAGAGGCATGGAGCAGTGGAGAAGCACCTTGGAAAAAGTGGAAGTAAATGGGGTTAAATTATGAAATATGAAGATTTTTATTCAAAAAAGAGAATATTAATTACAGGTCATACAGGATTTGTTGGTTGTTGGATGTCAATGGTACTTGATTATTTTAATGCAGATTTATATGGAATTGCATTAGAGGCTGAAGAGGGGGCATTGTATTCTAAAGTAAAAAAACAATTAAATATTCATGATTATATTTGTGACTTACGGGAAAGCGATAAGGTAGATGAAATTATTAAGCAGATTAATCCTGAAATTGTAATTCATGTGGCGGCCTATGGATTTGTTAATGAATGTTTTGAAAATCCTAAAAGAGCATTTACTTCAAATGTAATGGGAACAGTGAATTTGTTTGAAGCAATTAGAAAAAATGAAGCTGTTAAAAGCGTTTTGGTTGTAAGTAGCGATAAAGTATATCAAAATAAAAAAGGAATTACCAAACATTCTTTTATGGAAACCGAAAATTTAGGAGGAATAGATCCATATTCATGCAGTAAAACATGTGAAGATTTGGTTGCTCAAAGTTATTTTGAATCATACCTACAGGATAAACATGTGAAGGTTAATATAGTAAGACCAGGAAATATACTTGGAGGAGGTGATCATATTAAATCAAGATTACTTCCAAGTATGTTGAATTCATTTAGTGAGGGAAAAGCAGTGGAAATAAGACATCCTGACGCTATAAGACCATGGCAGCATATACTGGATGCAATAGATGCATATTTATCCATAATACATGATACTTACACATCGGAAATGTCTGATGTTGGAATCTATAATGTAGGACCAAAACCAGAAGGACAGATGTCCGTAGGGCGGATAGCACAGTATATGGCAGCAAAGATTGACGGAGCAAAAATCGTGTTGGGCGAAAGAAATTCGGCGGTTCAGGAGGCGGGATATTTGGATGTAAATATAGAAAAAATTGTTAACACAATAAATTGGTCACCCAAAAAAAATATGGAACAGATTCTGGATGATGTATTTGATTTTTGGAATAGAAATAAGACTGAGGAAGCATTTGATATATGTAGAAAACAAATAGAACTTTTTTACAAATAGGCATATAAGAATATAGGGATGTAATTAAATTTACAACTGATTGTTTTATGAAAGGGGAAAAATGGGAAGAAAAAATATTTTGGAAGGAGTACTTCTTTTACAGAATGTACCAGGAAGTGACAACCGAGGATCAACGGTAAAATTCTATAAAAGTAAAAAGACGGATTTTAAAGTTTCAGAATCAATGATTATTAACAGCAAAAAAGGTGTTATTAGAGGTATACATTTTCAAAAGCAGCATGCTCAAAGAAAGATGATTACATGTATTCGAGGAAGAATATATGTTGTGGTTGTTGATATAAGACCTGATAGTGCAGAATTTGGAAATTGGATGTCTTTAGAGTTAGATGGTACAGGGGAGGCTTCTTTAATAATTCCTCAGGGGTTTGCTTTAGGGACATATGCAATGGAAGATTCAATGATTAATTACATGTGTGAAGGAGAATATTATCCGGGATTTGATGATGGAATAAAATGGGATGATAAATCATTGAAGGTGGCATGGCCTATAGATTCAGAAGGTGATGAACCAATTATTTCGGAAAAAGACAGTAAATTATCTTCTTTTGAAGAGTACAGAAAGGAAATGTATGAAAGATAGATGTATAGTGTGTGGAGCAAAATTAATTAAACCATGCTTATATATGTGTAAAAATATGCCAAATGAAGCCCAGACATTGCCGAAAAAAGATGAATTAGTATCAGATATGCCAACAGATTACGGTGTGTATCAGTGTAGTGGATGCGGCTTAGTACAGCTGAATTGTGAACCGGTTAAATATTACAAAGATTCCACAAGGGCTGGGGAAAGGTGCGAAGCCTTGGTTAAATTGCGACAGGAACAGTATTCATATCTGATTGATAAATATAACCTGAACGGTAAAAAAATATTTGAAATCGGAGCAGGAAAAGGTGGATTTTTAAAAACTCTTGTTGAGATGACAGAATATAATGTTGAGGCTTCTGGAATAGAAAATAATGAGGAATTTGTAAAAATTGCAAGAGAACAAGAAGGGGTAAATGTTTTCGAGGGGTATCTTTCTGATGAGAATATGAAAATAGAAGGTGGCCCTTTTGATGCATTTGTATCCTTTGCCTACATAGCAAGATTAACCGAACCGAATAATGTTCTAAGATGTATGTATAACAACTTAAAGGATGATGGGGTTGGCCTGGTTCAAGTTCCTAGTTTGGAACATTTATTGGAAAATGGTGGTTTTTTTGATATTACAAAGGATCATATAGCATATTATGATGAGAATACTTTAAGATTTTTGCTTGAGAATGCAGGTTTTGAAGTTGTAGAGCATGGAGTTGTTTCAAAATTATACATTTATGCCATAGTTAAGAAAAAAAAGGTTATCAATCTGGCAGAAAAATGGTCGTATGTTGAAAAATTAAAACAAGAAATTACTAACTATGTCAGAGAAAATAGGAGAAATGGGAAGAAAATAGCTGTTTGGTGTGCCGGACATTTTGCATTTACGATATTGTCGGTGGCTGAATTAGGAGATGATATATCATACATTATAGATAATGCCAGTTTTAAGCAAGACAGGTATTCTCCAGCTTCTCATATTCCAATATTTTCTCCAAAGCATTTTAAAGAAGAACCGGTAGATATTATATTAATACTTGGTCCAATATATATAGATGAGATAGTTAATGAAATAAGAACTAAGTGTTCTGCGGATATTAGTATAGCAACAATGGATAATAACGGATTGAGGGAAATAAAGTAGATGAAAGTTTCAGATTATATTGTTCAGTTTTTAATTGAAAAAGGAATAACAGATGTATTTGGGTATCCAGGTGGTTCAGTGACAAATCTAGTGGATTCTTTACATAAAAGAAAAGAAATTACAACTCATGTGGTATATCATGAGCAGGGAGCTAGTTTTGCAGTAGCAGCATATGCTCAGGTTACAGGAAGACCAGGGGTAGCATATGCAACAGGAGGACCAGGTGCGACAAATTTAATTACAGGAATAGGACATGCATATTATGATTCGTTACCAACTATTTTCTTAACCGGAAATGTGAATACTTATGAATCAAAAAAAGATATGGGTGTAAGACAACGTGCTTTTCAGGAGTCTGATATTATTTCTGTAGTTAAGCCATTGACTAAATATTGTGCCTATGTGGAAAATCCAAAGAATATAAAATATTATCTGGAAAAAGCGTATTTTATGGCGACAGATGGAAGAAAAGGTCCAGTTTTACTTGATTTACCAATGGATGTGCTAAGAGCTGATGTAGATGTTATGTCAATCAGTGGGTATATAGAAAAAAATCCGGTTTGTTATGATGATAAACTTACTTATAAGAAAAAAGTTGAAAGTGAATTAAGGAAAGCAAAAAGACCGTGTCTTATTCTGGGAAATGCAATTAAGATAGAACAATTACAAAAATCAGCTATAGATGTAGTGAATAAATTAGGTATTCCGTATTTGACCAGCATGATTTCATTTGATGTAATAGGTAATCATCACTTAAATTATGGATTTCTTGGTGCATATGGAATGAGAACAGCTAATTTTATTGCATCAAAAAGTGACTTGATTATTTCCATTGGTTCAAGGCTTGATATAAGACAAGTAGGAGCAAAAAGAGAGAATTTTGCTCCTAATGCAAAAATAATAAGAATAGATATTGATGAAAATGAATTGAAATATAAAGTGCATGAAGATGAAGAATCATTTCTTTTATCAGTTAAGGATGCACTGAAAATGTTGTTGGATATAAAATACTGCAATGATGTGTCTGAGTGGATAAACACATGTGATTATATCAAAAGTCAGCTTAGTGATATTGATAATTATCTGCCTAATCAGTATATGAAAAGCGTAAGTAAGATAGTTCCTGATAATTCAGTAATAACAACAGATGTCGGACAGAATCAGGTATGGGTTGCCCAATCTTTTGAAATGAAAGAAAATCAAAGTTTTCTGTTTTGCGGAGGAATGGGAGCTATGGGATATGCACTTCCGGCTTCCATAGGTGCTTATTATGGACTGGGTAAAAAGTATACACCGGTGTGTATATGCGGAGATGGTGGATTCCAGATGAATATTCAAGAATTGCAGTTAATTGCAAGGGAAAAAAT
Organism: Agathobacter sp.; assembly: GCA_036308125.1. GTDB lineage: Bacteria > Bacillota > Clostridia > Lachnospirales > Lachnospiraceae > Roseburia. The sequence goes on along the minus strand of JAXJWH010000154.1, from coordinate 31,409 downwards.
TCCGGTAAAGATTTTTGTATTCAATAATGAAGCATTAGGGATGATAAGACATTTTCAGGAAATGTATTTTGATTCGAAATATTATGATACAAAAAAAGAAGGTGGATATACAGTTCCAGATTTTGTATCGATAGCTAAGGCATACGGAATTGATTCCTGCAAAATTAATTCAATTAAGGATATAGATAACAATAGGAAACTTATGGAGACAAATGAACCGGCTTTATTTGAAATAGTGATTCAGGAAGATACTTATGTATTTCCAAAGCTGGAATTCGGACATCCTAATCAGGATCAGCAACCGTTGCTTGACAGGAAAAAGTATAATGAATTGAATGAATTATAGGAGTAAAGATAATGGAAAAAGTGGTTGTTACAGGTGCTACAAGTATGGTTGGTGTAGCTTTGATAAATAGTATATTGAATGCGAATGATAAAACAAAGATATTTGCAGTTGTCAGACCAAATTCAAATAATATAGAACGATTACCCAAAGATAATAGGGTAAAAGTAATAGAATGTGATTTTTTAAATTATGGATTGTTGACACAATATATCGATAAAGAGTGTGATGTTTTTTATCATTTGGCATGGACTAGAACTTCCACATATCAGGAATCCTATGAGGATATTATTAATAAACAGGTGAATATAAGGGTAGAGTTGGAGGCTGTTAAAGTTGCACATGAATTAGGCTGTAAAAAGTTTGTAGGTGCTGGAACTCAGGCTGAATATGGTATTGTAAAAAATGGGAAAATAAACGAAGTTACGCCATGCAAGCCAGTCAGGGCAGATGGTATTTTACATTTGGCTGCATCGCAATTAGCAGAAATTGTAGCAAAAAGTTACGGTATGACTTTTATATGGACAAGAATATTTAGCGTATATGGAATTAACGATAGAAGTAATTCGATGATTATGTCAACCATAGATAAATTAATTAATGGGATACATTGTTCATTTACACCATCTGAACAATTATGGGACTATTTGTATGAGGATGATATAGGAGAAGCACTTTTAAGGATAGGAGAAAAAAGTAAAGAAAGTAAAGTGTATTGTTTGGGAAATGGAAAATCAATGCCATTAAAGCAGTATATAAATATAATTAGAGAGGTTGTTTCACCAAATGTAAAATTAGGATTTGGTGAAGTTGATTATCCTGAAAATGCAGTGATGAATTTATCTGTAGATATTTCAGAAATAAATAAAGATACAGGGTGGTTACCAAAGACAGAGTTTAAAGATGGAATATATAAGATTTATGAGCAAAGAAGAAAAGTAACGAAAAAGTAATAGGAGATAAAAATGACAGTATCAGATTATATTTTTAAATTCCTGTATGAGAAGGGATGTAAACAGACATATATGGTATCCGGAAGTTCGGCAATGTGGCTTACAGATGCATTGTATAGAAATAAAGATATGAAAGCTATATGCACAAATCATGAGCAGGCAGCGGCAATGGCAGCTGACGGATATGCAAGAGTAAACGAAGTACCGGGAGCATGTCTTGTGACCATTGGTCCGGGGGCAACAAATGCAATAACAGGTGTAGCACAGGCTTATTTTGATTCTTCTCCAATATTTGTGATATCAGGGCAGGCAAATTCAAAACTGTTACAATATGCAATTGATACAGGGATAAGGCAGAATGCATGTCAGAGTCTAATAATAGAGCCACTTGTATCAGGAGTTACAAAATATTGTAAAACAGTAATGAATCCGGATGATATTGTTATGGTAATGAATGAAGCCTACAAAGCTGCTATGTCAGGACGAAAAGGTCCGGTATGGATAGATGTTCCTGTAGATGTTCAAAATATGCAGGTATCAGACAAAGCAATAAGTGAAGTTAAAGAAGAAAAAATATGTAGTCCAAATGATGATATAGATTACGAAGAAATAATATCATTATTAAAGAAATCCAAGAAGCCATTAATTTTGTCGGGATATGGTGTAAGGGATTCTAAGGCATGTGGAATATTGAAGGAATTCAGTGAAAAATATAGTATTCCAGTGGTAACATCCAGAGGTGGGATAGATACAATAGCTTCATCTAATGAATTATATATAGGAAGACCAGGTGGTTATGGTGACAGGGCATCTCATTTTGCAATACAGGAATGTGATCTGTTATTTATATTAGGAAGTCGCTTATCAGTATCTACGATTGGGTATTATCCTGACAGGCTGGCCCAAAATGCCACTAAGATAATGATTGATATAGATGAAAAGGAGCTAGAAAGAGATGCAGTTCCTATTCAGATAAAATATAAATGTGATATTAATTATTTTCTTGAAAAATTAATGGACAAATTAAAAAATTGTGCTGTAGGTGAATTTAGCAGTCATGTTGAATGGATAAATCACTGTGTTGAAAACAGGAAAATTTATCCGGTGGTGCTTAAGGAATATAAAGAGATGAAACCATTGAATTTGTATTATTTTATAGATATTTTGTCAGAGCTGGCTCCGGCAGAAACTAATATAGTGGTTGATACAGGAAGTGTATATTGTATGACTTCTCAAAGCTGGAAGATAAAAGAGGGACAAAGGTACATTGCATCAGGCGGTTTTTCAAGCATGGGCTCATGGGCTACGGCATTAGGAGTAGCTCAGGAAGGTAAAAATGTGATAGCAATATCAGGAGATGGAAGTACGCAAATGAATATTCAGGAATTAGCAACACTTAAATATAATAAAATTCCTGTAAAATTATTTGTAATTAATAATCATGGATATATGTTAATAAGGCATAATCAGCATAATTACATGAATGACAGATTTCTTGGAGTAGGATCGGATAGTGGGGTTGAATCATTGGATTTTTCTGCAATAGCAAAAGCGTATGGTATTTGTAATTTCAGAATAACTGCGGATGATAATATTGAAGAAAAAATAAATGAAGTTTTAAAATATGATGGTCCAGTTTTATGCGAGGTAATGGTTCAGGAATTTGCAGAAATTCAGCCTAAAATTGCATCTAAGGTTATGCCGGATGGCAGCTTAAAAGCAGCAGAGTTTGATGATTTATATCCATTTATAGATAGGAGAGGGTAAAAATGATAGTAAGAGCAAAAACAAAAACATTATTTGAAGGAAGACCATTAAAACAGCAGCAGCAGGAAAATACAAAACTAAATATTGAAGAATTAGAAGCTGGTAAGACAGTTTTGAATTCTTATCCAAGAAGGCTTGTACTTGAATTGACAAATGCCTGCAATTTAAATTGTATTATGTGTGGAAGAAATGCAGCAGATTTTAAGCCTACAATGTTTGATATGGATGTTTTTAGAAGTTTAGAGCCAATCATGGATACAATTGAAGAAGTAACATTGATGGGATGGGGAGAACCAACTATTCATCCACACTTTATAGATATGCTTGAAATTATAAATAAGCATAATGCGAGAAAGTATTTTTGTACTAATGGAATGAATCTTAAGAAAATTAGAAATGCAATTTTTGATTATAATGTGGATGTTTTTGCTGTAAGTCTGGATGGAGCTACAGATGAGACAAACAGTAGAATAAGACGAGGTTCAAAAATAGAACAGATTACAGAGGATTTGAAAGACATTGTAAATATAAAAAAAGAAAGAGGTCTCGAGTATCCATGGATAAATTTTGTTTTTTGTGCGATGGAATCAAATATCAGAGAACTTCCAGATTTAGTAAGACTTGCAGCAGATATAGGAATTAATGAAGTCAAGGTTGTATATCTGACAGTGTTTGAAGATTCATTATTAGATGAATCACTTTGGGGAAAAGAACAACTGGTGCGTGATGTGTTTGAAGAGGCAATAGAAGTAGCTGAAAAATTAAATATTGTATTAAAATTGCCACATTATATTGGAGAAGATATAGCTGGAGAACATTATCATAAAGAGTGTTTTGTATCATGGAGAGATTTTTTCCTTGGTTCAGATGGTTATGTAAGGCCATGTATGTCAACACCGGTTAAATTTTTTGAATATGATATGAACAGACCTTTTATGGAGATGTGGAATTCAACAGAATTTCAAAAGTATAGAAAGATTGTTAATGATGATAATGAAATGGATAGTCCATGTAAGAGATGTTATCAGTCATCACATTGCAATTGGAACAGACGTGAGAGTTTTATTCAGATAGGCGAGGAATTTTCGCCTGACTGGTAAAAATTAGGGGGACTCTGATAATGAAAGATTACAATATGTGCATATTAATAGTTACATATAAAAGAAATGAAGCCATAAGAGATTATTTGGAACAAAAAGCAAGATATTATATTGATAATCATATAGATGTGGTTATATATGATAGCAGTCCAGATAATGAAACAGAACAGGTTGCAAAGGAATATATAAAACGATATGGTGACAGTGTTAAGTATGTGAAATACAAAGATCCATCTGGTGATGATTATGGGGCTAAAAAAACAAAAGATGCACTGTGGAATTGTTCCAAGGAATATGATTATGTATGGTTATGCGGAGATACTACTATATTGCAGATTCAAGACTATGCAGATGAATTAGAAAATGCATTGAAAAACAAGAGTGATGTTATTCATATTTATGAAAGCAGTGATATTAAAACTCAGGAAATAACAGATAGGAATTTTTTCCTTAAAAAGTTTTTCTGGAGCATGACTCATTGGTGTTCATTTATTTTATCCAAAGATATAATTAAAGACATGGACAAATATATGGGGGAATATATAGAAAGAGGATATGTTAATTTAGTCGTATTTGCAATTTATGCAGCATTAACAGATGAAAATTATAAAATACACTATATTAATGCCAAACCATATAAATATTCTATATATAGAAAAAGTGCTACAGCATATGCAAAAAAAGATGTTATCAGAGGGTATGCTAAGATGATTAGCGTAGGTGTCAGGGAATTGCCGGAGGAATATAATGATGTAAAAAAAGAAACCATGAAGTCATTTTCAAAAGAAACGGGATTATTTTCTGCAAAAGGAGTTGTTGAATTACGGGCATATGAAAATATTACATTTGGTGAGGTTACTAAGTATCGCAGGTGTATAAAAGATGTAACAGACGTGCCAGTTTTATGGTTTTATATTTGCTGTCTTATGCCGGTAAAATTCGCCACTAACTTTTCTTATTCCAAAAGAGAAGGTAGCATATTGGAAAAATTAAACGATAATGCCAAAAAGATTATTATTTATGGTGCAGGAAAATATGGATGTGAATTATATCAAAAATTAATGTTGTTTTATCCAAAGATAGATATAATATCGGTTGCAGATAAAAAATGGAATGAAATAAAGTCAGAACATAATATTATTAGTCCAACAGACATTAATAGGTTTGATTATGACTACGTTGTTATTGGGATTGTAGATAAAAAGATAAGAAAATCAGTTAAGAAAGAATTGATTAATCTTGGTATATCTAATAAAAAAATAATAGTGTTTTAAATGTGGAGGGTGTAATGTTAAAAAGAGAATTACCTAAATTAGATGAAATCACATGGGATGAAAATAATAAGGGATATTTTGTTTCATTTAATTTAAATGCGATATTTGAAATTGATTACGATAAAAAAGAATATAGTTATTTTCATAGCTTAGAAGAAAAAGAAATGGCATCATGGAGACGGTATACCAAAAGTATTAAGCTGGAAGATAAAATATTTGTTTTCCCGGTAAATCAGGGCGAACATATAATTATTTACAATATTAAAACGGATAAAATATCCCATATTGAAAACGAGATATTCGAAACAGAAGAGAACCAAAAAGAAACTAAATTACCTTTCCTGCATGAAGGAAAAATTTATATTTGCATGGATAAGGAGCTAATGATTATTAATCCAGAGGATGAAATAATAGAATCCATAGTTGAATTATCAAAGAAGGATGAACTGGTAATAGAAATTGGATTAAGTGATAATGTGTTTTATTGTATTGAATGTTGTGATGAAAATAATAATCTGGTTGGTTTTAATCTTGAAACAGGAGAGCTACAAAAGGAAACTGTACCTAAAGAGATATCTGGTAATGCTATATTTATAAGCTCAGATGAGATACTGGCAATATCAGAGAAAGAAGAACTTTCTATATATAATACGAAGGATAAGACAATAAGACATGTAGGCGGATTTCCGGCAGATTTTGGAAGGTATGTTGTAGAAGAAAAAAAATTGAAAGTAAAGAAATTGGACAAATATTCTCCATATGATTTATGTTATATTTTAGAAAAGATAGGAAGATATGTTTTCCTTGTACCTGCAAGGGTAAATAAATTCTTATATTATGATATTTTGGAAGATAAGATAGGGGAATTAATAATACCTGAAGAAGATGAAGATGAAACTACATGGGATATAAAGAATATATATGAGCATAAATACATGTTTGCGTATGTTAAGGATAACAGATACTTAGGTGTTTATTCTAGAAAAAACAGTATGATACTTGAAATTGATGCTGAAACATTAACATATAAATATCAGAATTTCTTATTGGGAGAAAAGAATCTGGATAGATATATGAAGGAATGTGGAGAGGATTTATATCAAGAGACATATCATACAACTTTGGAATGGTTTCTTAGTAATGTTATTTAGATAAAAAAGAATGGGATTTGTGGAATGATAGCAGAAGAATATTTTAAAAAAATTTGTGAAGAAAAAGCCGAATATATTGTTAACTCCGCGAAAAACAAAGAAATATGGGTTTATAGTGCTGGAAAAGGTGCTGATATTTTTTCTGATGTTATGGCAATAAATAATGTAGCTATTTATGGTTATTTTGACACAAATTGGAAGAGTATTAAGTCATTTCGAGGAAAAAAAGTAATAGGTATTGATGATGTTAACATAGAAAATATGTATGTTGTAGTGGCTTTAAGGGGGTACAATTCAGAAGTAGTTGAATCGTTAAGGCAAAAAGGTTTTGAAGATTCACAAATATATGTATTAGCTGCAGGGTATGAGTATAATAAGAAGGATATTGTATACAAGGGATGTAAAGTTGGAAAGTATACATATGGATATAAAGGGTTATTAAGTAATTTTCCTTTAGCGGAATCTATTGGAAGATATTGTTCGATAAATGATACTGCAAAAATATGGAATAATCATTCTATGGATTGTATAACTACGCATCCTTTTTTGGATCATCCTATTTTTAATGAATGGGATAAATATTTAGAAATGGAAAATTTGGTTAATAAATACGGAAAACATATTGATAACAATCAGTATGAAAATAGTGCTATCAGAAAAAATGAATCAGTTGTTATAGGTAATGATGTGTGGATAGGTGCTGATGCAATAATTTTACCAGGTGTAAGAATCGGTGATGGAGCAGTTATTGCGGCAGGTGCAGTAGTCACGAAAGATGTAGAATGTTATGAGGTGGTAGGTGGAAATCCTGCAAGACATATTAAGTATAGGTTTGAACAGAGTACAATTGATAAATTAATGAAATTACAGTGGTGGAATTGGGATGAAAAAAAGATAAGAGAGAATATAGAATTATTTTTTCAACCGGAGAAATTTATTCAAATTTAAAAATACATAAGGGGGGAGATTATGAAGGTTATAGCAATGTATTTACCACAATTTCATGAAGTGGAAGATAATAATAAGTGGTGGGGCGAGGGATTTACAGACTGGGTTTCAGCAAAAAAGGCAAAGCCATTGTTTGAAGGTCATGATCAACCCAACATTCCATTAAATGACAATTATTATGATTTGATGGATATAAATACACTAAAATGGCAAAGCGAATTAATGAAAAAGTATATGATAGATGGTTTATGCTTTTATCATTATTATTTTAAAGATGGAAAGAAAATATTAGAAAAGCCGGCTGAATTGCTTTTGGAAAATAAGGAAATAGATATGCCATTTTGTTTTTGCTGGGCAAATGAAACCTGGGCAAGATCATGGAGTAATGTAAAAAATGCAAATGTCTGGTCAGCCGTTGAAGAACCTAAGAACAAAGAAGGAAAAGAAGTTCTATTAGAACAGTCTTACGGAGAATATGAAGACTGGAAGAAACATATTTTATATTTAATAGATTTTTTTAAAGATGACAGATATATTAAAATAGACAATAAACCAGTATTTTTAATATATAAACCGGATTTAATTATTGAATTACAAAAGATGATTACTGCTTGGAAAGAAGTTTTAGAAGAAGCTGGAATTAATGGGATTTATGTAATAGGAATGAATAATTCGTCCATGAGCGATGGTGCAATGGATGCGATTTTATTTCATGAACCTACAAGAAGTCTAGGAGTATCTAACACTAAAAGAAATGAAAATGGACTGTTACTTGCAGAATATGATGAGGTTTGGAATAAATTAATTCAAAGTTTTAAGGTGAGAGATAAAAGGACTTATTTTGGTGGTTTTGTTAAATATGATGACACTCCAAGGAGAGGTAATGGAGGGGTTGTTATTCAGCATGCTTCTGCTAATAGTTTTGAAAAAAATTTGACGAAGTTGTTTAAAAAGAATGAAGAATATGGCAACGAAATAACGTTTATAAATGCTTGGAATGAATGGGGCGAAGGGATGTACCTTGAACCCGACAAAAAGGATGGGTATGATTATTTAAATGCCATTGTAAATGCAAAAAAGAATTATTTAAGTGAGAAAGTTGAAAAAGAATATAATTATATGGAATATATTTCATATATTGAAAAGCAAAATATAATTCATGAATTGAATATGAATATTTTGGATAAAATGTTAGAATTAAAAGAAGAAAAGAGATTGTTGACAGATTGGTTCGTTAAGAACAATTATAAAAATGTGGCTATATATGGTTATGGAATTTTAGCAAAGCATTTGATTTGTGAAATCGAATCAAAAGATATAGATATTGGATATATAATAGATCAGAATAAAAATGTTAAAACAGACTATCCTTTATATTCTTTAGATAATGTCTTACCGGATGCAGATGTAATTGTTGTTTGTGTACCATATTATTATGGGGATATTATTAAAACAATGGAGAAAACAAAAATTAGGATAGTTTCTATTCGAACTATCATAATCGAACTGAATGATAATTGATAGGGGGGAAGATATGTTATCAGTGATTGTTCCGGTTTATAATGCACAGAAGTATTTGGATAAATGTATTCGAAGTATTGTAAACCAAAGATATAGAGAATATGAATTGATTTTGGTAGATGACGGCTCGAGTGATAATAGCGCTGCTATTTGTGATTCATATGCAGATTTAAATGAAAATGTAACTGTGATTCATCAGACTAATCAGGGTCCAATTTGTGCGAGAAGAAATGGAGTAAATGCAGCAAAGGGAGAGTATATAACTTTTGTGGATGCAGATGATTGGGTTGATGAGGAGGTATATATACAGTTTCAGGAGTACATGAATAAAAATGTAGATTTAATTACTTTTAGAAAGTGCGTAGATAAAGAAAAGTCAGGCATTATAAATTTAGAAGAAAGTTATAAAGAAGGGTTATATAACAGAGAAGAAATTGAAAAATGTATATTACCTACAGTAATATGGAATCTTAAAAAAAATAAACCAGATCTTACAGAATCTTTGTATGACAAGATTTTTAAGAAAAGTCTTTTGGAATACAGCTATAATCTGGCTAGTCAGGTTCCAAAATTACATTATGGTGAAGATCCATTAATTTTATTTCCGATTTTGGAAAAAATAGATACATTATACGTTTCTAACAAAGTTTTATATCATTATCGGCAGCATTTGAATGAAACGCCGGCATACATAAAAAGTAATGATTTCTTCCAAAAGGCGAATGCATGGTTTGAATATCTTGCAGATAAAGTAGATAAAATACCAGATGGAAGAAAACAATTGGAATATTTGTATTTACATTTACTTGATAATAGGAGAGAAATGTATGGTGATTATGTAAAAAATAATGAATTTATGTTTCCGTTTGATAAAGTAAAAAAGGGTTCAAATATTATTCTTTATGGAGCAGGTAAAGTTGGGGATACATATACTTCACAGTTGGAAAGAGTAGATTATTGTAATGTTATTGCATGGGTTGATAAAAACTATCAAATATATTTGCCAGATAAGAAAGTTGAATCAATTGAAATAATAAGTGAAATGGAAAATTATGATTATATAGTTATAGCAATTGATTCGACAGATACAAGAGAAAAAGTAGCAGAATGGTTGCTGTCAATTGGGGTAAGTAGTAAAAAAATTGTGTGATTGGATGGGGGAGAATGGATAGTAAAGTTGTATATGTTGTTCATTGTGTGGATACGGAAGGTCCTTTGTACGAGAAATCATCTGTTCCTTTTGACATGATTGAGAATATATTTGGAATACATGTGGATGAAAGTAAAGAAAATTTAGAAAAATTACAAAATGGGGAGTTTAAGTTTGGCGGAGTAGAAAAGGAAATACAAAAGCTTGTTGATAAGCATCGTATTACAACCAGGGGAAGTTGGGAAGAAGTTGGTAAGATGATAGATGAAGTTACATCAGATGAATTTCGAAATATGTTACCAGATTCTAAGAACAATGGATGGATATTTAATTGGTTTTGTATGTCACATGTTGGTTTTACAGGGGAAAACCCAAGGCGCAGAGCTACTGGATATCATACGATAAGTGATTATTACAAAGAGAGAATTGATAAACAACAATCAGAGGATATTATAGGTTTTCATTATCATCCGGTTCCAATTTCTGGAAATTACCACGAGTCAGGAACTGCATATTGGGGTGGAGAAAACATATCTCAGATATTATGTAGAAGTATATTAGACAGAGGATGGTTTCCAGCAGTATTTAGACCAGGATTTCATACAGAAAGACCAGATTCTAATTGGTTTTTAGAACAATGGATTCCATTTGATTATGCTAATCAGTCTATGCTAAATAATGAAGAAGGACAAAAAGATTTGTCACAAGGAAGATTTGGAGATTGGCGGCGTGCATCAACGGAGTGGTATCCATATCATCCTTCAAATGATGATTACCAGATAAGTGGAAGTTGCAGGAGGTGGATAACAAGATGTCTTAATATGTATGCACGAACCAGACAGATGGAACAAAGGGATGTTGATGATGCATTCTTGTATGCAAGGGAGAAAGGCAAAGCAATCCTTGCATTTACTGATCATGATTATAAAGATATGGAATTTGAAATAAATCGTGTTCGTAAGATGATAGAAGTCGCTGCAAACAGATTTCCTGATGTTAAGTTTATATATTCTAATGCAGTAGATGCAATGAGAGAATGTGTTGATTTAGAATATGAAGAATTTGATTTTGATGTAAATATTGTTAAGTCAGATAGCGGGGCATATCTTGATGTAAAGGTTGACAATGATATTTTTGGACCACAGCCATATTTGGCAATTAAGCTGAAGGATGGAAGATATGCCTGGGATAATTTTGATTTCAGAGAAATGGGAAGAGAGTGGACTTACACATTTGATAATAATACTGTGAATTTGAGTAATATTGATAAGATAGGTATTGCATCAAATAATAAATGTGGATTTACTAAAGTCGTTGTTTTACAGGGAGAGAAGAAAAAGGCATACACTTATAATGTAAGGAGAGGTAGTCATGGATAGAAAAGAATATTGGAATGAGGAATATACTAAGTATTGGAAAAAACTTACAGATGAAGCAAATGATAAAAATGGTGACAAAACTCATATAGAAAAGGTTACAAAGGGGGATTATAAGACTGTTGGAGAACAACAGGCAATAGAATATTTTTCAAAACTGGATTATGACAAAAAGGAAAAATTGCTGGATTATGGATGTGGCTTTGGTCGTTTTTTTGAATATTTTAGTAGTAAGTCTGAATATTATGGAATTGATATATCGGAGTCAATGATTTCAGAGTGTGTTAAACGTTATTCAGATAGTAAAGACAGATTTATAGTTGCGGAGGGGGAAGAGCTTCCATTTGAAAATAATTTTTTTGATAAAATTATATGTTATGGAGTATTTGATGCTTGTTATCAGGAGCAGGCACTTAAAGAGATGCTTAGAGTATTAAAATTAAATGGTAAAATATTATTAAGTGGAAAAAATACTTTATATTATTGTGATGATGAACAGGCATATATAGCAGAAGAAGCTGCCAGAAAAAAGGAACATCCTAACTATTTTACAGATGTTAAGAAAATGTTTGGTGAAATTAAAGATTATGTTGAAATAGAAAAACAATATTTCTTTTTAAAGAGAGGAGATATGGGAAAAAGGAATTTTAAGTGTGAATTGCCAGAAGAATTCTATGAATGGTTGATAGTAATTAATAAAAAGTGTGATTTACCTAAAGATTACAAGTTAGAAAAGTTTTCAGATATGTATTCAAATACCTGGCTTAAGAAAAACGGAAAAATGTTTGTGGGGGAAAATAATTGAGGTATAATGTAGAACATCAACGTAATATTGCATTCGACTTAATGGATTTAAGAAGCAAAGGAATATCTTTGGCGGATATATTTGAGACAGAGGATGTAATAGCTATTTATGGTTTTGATTTTTTAGGAAAAGAAGTATATAACATTATAAAAAATAAAGTGAAGAAAGTTTTTTTTATTGATAGGGCATATAATGGTGCAATGTACGATAATGCTCCGGTTTTTTCTTTAGAAAGCGAAGAAATCATTCCATTTACATCAGAGTTTGATGAAATTAAAGTAATAAACATGGTGATATCTGATGAAAATAAAATAGAAAATGATGTTATGGCAAGATTAAAAAATGCTAGTATGGAGTCTGTTTATGAAGTATTGGTGAAAGCTAGATTATTGTATGACAAGGGATTTATGGATGAGTTAAATTCAAAAACAAAACAGACTATTGACAGAATATTAAAAAATGAAAAACCAAACTTTAGAAATATAATTCTGGTTGGAACAACATACACACAATTGTTGAGTATTATGTATGTAGATAATTGGGAAGAGTCTATGTATATTATGGAAAGATATATTGACGTTTCTATTGCAAACAGTATGAAAGAAAATGAATTATGCTGTTTATATGAAAAAACTCCTATTCAATATTATTCATTAACATATGTCATCGCTGCATATGCAAGAAGATGGAATATTCCAGTATATGGTCATGATCATATGTCATTATCAAGAGCCTTTTTAACAAATAGAATGAATGTTGTTGAAGATGGCGCTGGAAATTACGATATAAAATATGCAGGACAATATCCTATTGTGCTGGATAATGGCAGAAATTATTATTCATTGGGATTTGATGAGCTGGTTAACAAAGTGATTCTTACGGGGCAGTTTGAGATACCATGTGAACTAAGGGATAAAGCTGAAGTGATTGATCCACAATATATGTGGAAAAAAGTAAGAGATAAGGAAAAGTTATTATCAATTTTGGGTTTAACAAGTGAAGTACTAAGTGATGCCAATTCGGTAAATGGATCAATTCTATTTCTTACAGAAACAAATATATCTGCTGGAGCTGAGTTAAGGACTCAAGATGAGCAGGTGCTTTTATATAAAGAAATTTTAAGCAATTATCCTACAGATTTGGTATTTATTAAACCACACCCGGCAGATAAAATTGATTATAATTTGTGTTTACCTGAATACAAAATTATTCGAAAAAGTTTTCCTATTCAGATATTAATGTGGCTTGATGTAAAATTTTCTAGGGTGGTGCTTATGCAAGAGTCATCCTGTTTGAATATATTTAATGATATGTGTGAAGTTGACGTTTATAATGATGATGGTAAAAAAATAAATTAAAAATATTTTATTGTAAAAAGGGGAAGGGATATGATTGATTTAAATGAGTTTATTTCTGAAAAAGTAATATGCAGAAAAGAAAGTATGTTTATTGGTGATATCAGACAAAAGGAACAGATATTAGAAAATAAGATAAAAAATAAGACTCTTTTAGTTATTGGTGGGGCAGGTTCAATTGGTTCATCATTTATAAAAGCTATTTTGCCTTTTAAACCAAAGTCACTTGTAGTGGTTGATATTAATGAGAATGCATTAGCTGAACTTACAAGGGAACTTAGGTCAACAAAAGATATGCATGTTCCAGAAGATTATGTTACATACCCTATGGATTTTGCTTCTTTAGTTTTTGAGAAGATGTTTAGAAACAGAGAAGGATTTGATATTGTAGCAAATTTTTCAGCACATAAACATGTGCGTTCGGAAAAGGATATTTATTCAATTGAGGCACTTTTAAGAAATAATGTTCTTAATTTAAAAAAATTATTGGATTTATTAGAAGAGTTTCCACCAGAAGAATATTTTTGTGTTTCGACAGATAAAGCAGCAAATCCCGTAAATATTATGGGTGCAAGTAAACGACTTATGGAAGATGTTATATTTTCATATTCAGATAAATTTCCAGTGAAAACTGCCCGTTTTGCAAATGTGGCATTTTCAAATGGTTCATTACCTTTAGGTTTTACAAATAGGCTTGCAAAATTACAACCTTTGTCAGCACCATCGGATATTAAAAGATATTTTGTTTCTCCAGAGGAAAGTGGGCAGATTTGTTTGCTGGCATGTATTCTTGGTGAAAACAGAGAAGTCTTTTTCCCTAAATTTGAGGAAGCACAAATGATGTCATTCGATAAAATTGCGGATTCTTTACTAGAAGCATATGGCTACAAGCCTTTACTTTGTGGATCTGATGAAGAGGCAATTGAGAAAATGGACTTAGTAAGAAATGGAAGTAAGATGTACCCTGTCCATTATTCGGTTTCTAATACATCAGGTGAAAAGATGTTTGAAGAGTTTTTTACGGATGAAGAAGAAATAGAATTAAAACGATTTGATGCTTTAGGGGTAATAGTTAATAAAGCACCTGTTAAAAAAGAAAAAATTGATAAATTATTCAGTGATTTAGAAATTGCTTTTGGAAATAGTATGATATCAAAGGCTGAAATTGTGAATATAATAAAAAAATATTTACCAAATTTTGAGCACATTGAAAAAAATAAATCTTTGGATAGTAAAATGTAAGAGGGGAAATGAATATGGAGAAGTTTATTCCACTGTGCATTCCTAATTTTGAAGGAAATGAAAGAAAATATGTAGATGATGCCATTGATCAAGGGTGGGTATCCACTGGAGGACAGTACATAACGAAATTGGAACATGAAATGGAAAAATATCTAAATGTGAGTGAAGTTGCTGCATGTCAAAGCGGAACAGCAGGAATTCATTTATCTTTAGTTGAAGCAGGCATTGCTCCAGGTGATATAGTTATTGTTCCAACATTGACATTTATTGCAGCAGTTAATCCTGTTAAATATCAGTTTGCTAATCCGGTGTTTATGGATTGTGATGAGAGTCTTTGTATGGATCCTGTAAAATTGAGACTATTTTGTGAGGAAGAGTGTAATTTTTCAGAAGGAAAATTAGTACATAAAAAATCAGGTAAAGTTGTTAAAGCTGTTATTGTAGTTCACGTTTTTGGAAATCTTGCGGATATGGAAGCTATAACAGCGATAGCGGATAAATACAATCTAGTGGTTATTGAAGATGCAACTGAAGCTTTAGGTTCTGAATACAAAGAAGGAAAAAATGCAGGCAAAATGGCGGGGACAATAGGTGATTATGGAGTATTTTCATTTAATGGAAATAAAATTATTACAACTGGTGGTGGTGGCGCAGTAACAGCTAAGGATCCTGTGAAAGTAGAACATATCAGATATTTATCAACACAAGCTAAAGATGATACACATTTTTATATACATAATGAAGTAGGTTTCAATTATCGTATGACTAATATTCAGGCGGCATTGGGAGTTGCACAAATGGAGGAGTTAGAAGAGTTTGTATTGCGTAAGCGGAAAAATTATGACTTGTATGTCAGAGATTTTGATGAATTTGAATTGGGGAAAATGGTTAGATTCCGTTTGGGAACAGATTCTAATAAATGGTTCTACTCTTTGGAAATAAACATGAATAAAGTTAAGGCAACAATGAGAGAGATAGTGCATGAATTAGAAACAAGGGGAATTGGAACCAGACCTATATGGGGACTTATACATGAACAGCTTCCGTACAAAAATGAATTGGTATACAAAATAGAGAAGGCGGTTTATTACAGCAAATGTATATTGAATTTACCATGCAGTACAAATATTAAAGAAGAGGATATAGACTATGTAGTAGAACAGGTTAAGGATGTATTGAGGGAGTTTTGCTAATGTTAAAACAAAATTTAATGATTTTTATTGCTTTGAATACTATTACTGTTGTAGAGGCGATGGAGAAAATAGATAAGAACGGTAAAGGTATTTTATTTATTGTAGATAATGGAATGAGATTGGTTGGATGTGTCACAGATGGAGATATCAGAAGGTGGATAATTAAGACTGGCAGACTTGATGTCAATGTTGATATTTTTATGAATAAAAATCCAAAGGTGATTTTTAACGGTAACAATGAAAATGCATTTTCACTTATTAAAGAAGATGGAATTAAGGCAATGCCGGTTTTGGATTTTAAGCGTAGAGTAATTGATATTATTTTTGAGAATAATGCGCCTAGTGAACAGAAAAATCATAGTACATCATTAGAGAATACAAATGTTATTATTATGGCAGGCGGAAAAGGAACAAGATTATATCCATATACAAAGATATTACCAAAACCGCTTATTCCAATTGGAGAAGTGCCTATTTTAGAAAGAATAATTAATAAATTCTGTGAGTATGGCATAAGTAATTATTATTTGACAGTTAATTATAAAAAGGCAATGATTAAATCATATTTTGCAGATTTTTGTCATGAATATGTGATTAATTATGTAGAGGAGGATAAGCCTCTTGGAACAGCAGGAAGCATTAAATTAATTCGTGATAAGTTTGAAGATCCTGTCATTATTACAAATTGTGATACATTAGTAGATGTGGATTATAAAAAGGTTATGGAATATCATATCTCTTCGGAAAATGCACTTACAATTGTAGCTGCATTAAAAAATGTTATAGTTCCATATGGCGTGATCCATTCTGGAAGCGGTGGAGTAATTCAATCAATGGAAGAAAAACCTAAAAAATCCTATTTTATTAATACAGGATTATATGTTCTTAATCCGGAATTAATTCAAAAAATACCAGATGACTGTATTTTCCATATGACAAATCTGGCGGATTTATTGATGAAAGAAAATTATCAGGTAGGAATGTATCCGATAAGTGAAGATGCATTCCTTGATATGGGAGAATTTGAAGAGATGAGTCGTATGGAAAAAAAATTGAATTTGGAGTGATAGTAAATGGATATAGTAATGGTAGGATCAGCTGGTTGCATGAGAGAGCTGTCATGGCAAATTTTAGAGGATAACTCTAATCAGTGGAATATTGTAGGCTATGTTGATGTTACTGGTGAAAATGGAGAAATAGAAGTTGCAGGATATACTATTCCATATATAGGTGATGATAATTATCTGTTAAGTCTAGATAAGGATGTGAATGTGGTAATTTCAGTGGGAAATCCATATCTTAGAAAACAAATATATAGAAAATATAAAATTAATAAACATATTAAATTTCCAAGTATCATACTTAAGTCTGCAAATGTATGTAAAGATTTAATATTTGGAGAGGGCTGTATTATAACAATGGGTGCAGTAATTTCTACTAATGTAAGCATTGGTGATTTTGTATTTATGAATACTGGAAGCATGGTTTGTCATGATTGCACAGTGGGAGATTTTGTAACGTTTGGTCCAAGGTCACAAATTGCTGGAGCTGTATGTGTTGGAGCAAATACAGAAATATGTATGAATGCTACGGTTATACAGTGTTTAGATGTTGGTAAAGATGTGGTTATTGGTGCTGGAGCTGTTGTGATTAACAATATAGAAGATAATTGTACAGTTGTGGGAGTTCCAGCAAGGAAGGTAGTAAAATAATGGGAGTAATTATTATAGCAGAAGCCGGTGTAAACCATAATGGAAGTGTAGAAATAGCCAAGGAAATGATTAATGAGGCAAAAAAAGCAGGAGTTGATTATATAAAATTTCAGACCTTTGTGCCTGAAAAATTAGTTTCAAAGTATGCAAAGAAAGCTGAGTATCAAAAGGAGACCACTGGAAAAGAAAATAGTCAATTGGAAATGCTTAAGAATTTAGCTTTATCATATAATGATTTTAGAGAATTGAAAGATTATTGTGATTTTCTTGGAATTGGTTTTATATCTACGCCATTTGATTTGGAAAGCATAGATTTTCTTGAAGAAATGAATATGGATTTTTGGAAAATACCATCAGGTGAGATAACTAATTATCCGTATTTGAAAAAGATTGCCCAAACAGGTAGAAAGATTGTTATTTCAACAGGAATGTGTGAAGTACATGAAATAGAAGAAGCTATAAATGTGTTGAAGCAAAACGGAGCCAGAGAAATTACAATATTACATTGCAACACTGAATATCCAACGCCTTTTGAAGATGTAAATTTAATGGCTATGCAAAATATCAAAAATATATTTAAAATGCCAGTTGGTTATTCAGACCATACTCTTGGAATAGAGATACCTATTGCAGCAGTTGCATTAGGGGCAGTTGTTATTGAAAAACATTTTACATTAAGTCAGGATATGGAAGGACCGGATCATAAAGCAAGTCTTAATCCTAAACAACTACGACAGATGGTATCATCGATACGAAATGTAGAGCGAGGATTGGGAGATGGAATAAAAAAGAGGACTTCTTCTGAAGAAAAAAATCTTGTAGCAGCTCGCAAAAGTATAGTGGCAAAGAGAAATATATCTAAAGGAGAAATATTTTCAGAAGAAAATATTACAATAAAAAGACCAGGAAATGGAATTAGTCCGATGCGGTGGGAAGAATTATTAGGAAAAATTTCAACCAGAAATTATATTGCAGATCAATTAATAGAAGAGGAATTTTAATGAAAATATCAGTTGTTACAGCAACACGAGCAGAATATGGCATACTAAAGCCTTTGATTATTAAATTAAATAGTGATAAAGATATTGAACTTCAACTTATAGTTACTGGTAGTCATTTAAGTAAGAAATATGGCAATACTCAGCAGGAAATTATAGATGATGGATTACCAATATATAAAAAGATTGACATACTAGAAGAAGGAAATACAGTATTAGATGTATCAAAAACAATGGCAAATGCGATAGAAAAATTCGCAAAATATTTTTTTAAAGAAAAGCCGGAATGTGTTGTTTTATTGGGAGATAGAACTGAGTTGATGGGAATTTCATGTGCCGCCTTGAACGTGGGAATTCCAATAGCACATTTGCATGGTGGAGAAATTACAGAGGGAGCAATAGATGATTGTATACGTCATGCAATTACAAAAATGAGTTATTTTCATTTTGTATCAACTGATGTGTATAGAAAAAGAATTATTCAAATGGGGGAAGAACCTGACAGAGTCTACAATGTTGGTGCATTAGGAGTGGAAAATATTTTAAATACTAACCTTTTAAATGAAGAGGAATTAAAGGAAGAGTTAAATATTTCAAAGGAAATGGAATATGTAGTGGTTACGTTTCATCCGGTGACAACGGAGCAGGGATGTGAAATGGAACAGGTAAGTGAGTTGATTTCAGCAATGCGGGAAAGAAATCAATATTTTTATATCGTTACGAAGGCAAATTCGGATGTTGGCGGAGAGTTAGTTAATGAAATGTTTGAAAAGTTTGCAAAAGAAAGTAGTAATGTTAAGTTAGTTGCATCATTGGGAATGAAAAGATATCTTAGTGCAGTTAAGTATAGTAAATTGGTATTAGGAAATTCTTCCAGCGGAATAATTGAAGCTCCATCATTAGGAACACCTACGGTTAATATAGGTAACAGGCAAAAAGGACGATTAATGGCAGATTCAGTGGTCAATTGTTATCCTAAAAAGGATAGTATAATAAATGCAATTGATATGGCAAATAATATGGAGCATATTCCAAGTTATATTTATGGTGATGGAAATACAACAGAAAAAATAGTTGATATATTAAAAAGTAAATTAGATAGGGGTTCTATAGATACAAAGAAGAAATTTTACGATATAGAATTTTAAGCAATGATATGGAGGGAAGATATGAAAGTGCTTGTTATTGGATTGGGGTCTATGGGAAAAAGACGTATTCGTTTATTACAAAAATTCTCTGAAATTGAAAAAATAGTTGGAATTGATAAGAGAACGGATAGAAGGGATGAAGTTAATAAAATATATGGTTGTGAAACATACGAAAGTATGGAACAAGCAGTTGAAAATGAAGCTGATTTAAGTGCTGCATTTATCTGCACATCACCATTGTCCCATACTAAGTTGATAAATGATGCATTAAAACTGGAGTTAAATGTATTTAGTGAAATAAATTTAATTTCAGATGGATATAAAGAAAATATTGAATTGGCAAAAAAGGTAAATAAAGTTCTTTTTTTGTCTTCTACATTTTATTATAGAGAAGAAATAAAATATTTAAAAGAGAAAATAAAAGACAAATCGAATTTGAATTATATATATCATATAGGGCAGTATCTTCCTGATTGGCATCCATGGGAAGATTATCTGGATTTTTTTGTTGCAGATAAAAGGACTAATGGTTGCAGAGAAATTATGGCAATAGAATTTCCATGGTTAGTAGGGGCATTTGGAACTGTAAAAAAGTACAACGTGATATCCAATAATATATCAAAACTTAAAATAGATTATAAAGATAATTATATGATTCAGTTAGAGCATGAAAATGGAAATAAAGGGACTTTAGTTGTTGATATTGTTTCGCAAAAAGCAGTTAGAAATTTGGAAGTATATGGAGAGAACATATATTTTTCATGGAATGGTACACCAGAAACTTTACAGGAATTTGATGAAAAAACTCATAAAATTAAGAATGTCGAATTAAGAGAAGAGGCTAAAAATATTAAGGGATACAGTTCTTTTATAGTAGAAAATGCGTATCAATCTGAAATTCAGGAATTTATTGATGTGGTTAATGGCGATAAAGTGACGGAGTATGGATTTGAGGAGGATTTTGAAATATTAAAATTAATAGATTGTATAGAGGGGGCATAGTATGGATAGATTGAAAGTCTGTTTTGTTGGTATAGGTTCAATTGCTAAAAGGCATATAGTTAATTTATCTGAAATATGCAGAGAGGATAACATAGAATTGAAGGTGGATGCTTTGAGGCATACGTTGAGTGATTTACCAAGTGAAGTTAATTCTATAATTTCAAATACATATTTAAGAGAAAACGATATGCCATCAGATTATGATGTGATTTTCATTACGAATCCAACAGAATATCATATTGATACATTAAAGTGTCTTCATGATAAAGGGAAAAATTTCTTTATTGAAAAACCGTTGACCTCTTATAAGAATTTATCAAGTGTATATGATATAAATTACAGACCAGAATCAATATATTATGTGGCATGTCCATTAAGATATACTAACGTAATTCAGTATATGAAAGATATTATTAAAAATGAAAAGGTATTGTGTGTTAGAAGCATATCATCAAGCTATTTGCCTGAATGGAGGGAAAATGTGGATTATAGAAAAACTTACAGCGCAAACAGAAATCTTGGTGGTGGAGTAAGTTTGGACTTAATACACGAATGGGATTATTTACAATACTTATTTGGAGAACCTGAACAGATATTATATCATGCCAGCAAAAAATCGGGTTTGGAATTGGATTGTGAAGATTGCGCATTTTATATTGCAGAGTATAAAGATAAAATAATTGAGTTGCATTTAGATTATTTTGGTAGAAAACCTATACGCCAGGTGATGCTTTTTACGGAAAATGATACTATTGTTGGAGATTTGACTAATAGTACAGTTACATATTTAAAAGATGGTAAAAGCGTTTTATTAGAAGAGAAAAGAAATTCATTCCAGAAAAAAGAGTTAAGATACTTTTTGAAAATGATTAACAAAGAGGTTGAGAATAATAATAATATAGAGCAGGCGGTTAAAACAATTAAATATACACAAGGGGTGGTTAGATGAATAAGATATTATTTACTATTTGTGGAAGAGCTGGTTCAAAGGGTATAAAAAATAAAAATATAAAAGAATTTTGTGGTTATCTTTTACCATATTATTCATTGGCTGTAATAGATATGTTTAAAGAGCGTAACAAGAATATGGATATTGATGTGGTTGTTAATTCTGACAGTATTGAATTGTTAAAAATTATGAAGCAAAATCCTTTTATGGAAATATTAATAATTGAAAGAGATGAAACATTGGCAGGTGATTTTGTGCCAAAAATAAGTGTTATTCTTGATTGCTTGAAGAAAACAGAAAAGATTAAGAACATAAAGTATGATATGGTTGTTGATTTGGATATAACCTCTCCGTTAAGGACAGTTGCCGATTTGGAAAATTTAGTAGAGATGCAATTGGATTCAGGTGCGGATGTGACTACATCAGTGACTGATTCCAGAAGAAATCCATACTTTAATATGGTAAAAAAGACAGAGAAAGGATACAAAAAGGTAATTGATTCAGATTATACAGCAAGACAGCAAGCACCGGAAATTTTTGATATGAATGCATCTTTGTATGCATATAATCCAAAATTTCTCGAAAGTGGGAAAAATGTATTGGATGGATATTGTGAATGTATCCATATGTATGATACGGGAGTTCTGGATTTGGATCATGAGGGAGATTTTGAATTAATGCAGGTTATTGCACAGTACTTATTTAGTTGTAAGGATTCGTTTAAGGAAGTATATAATTATATAGGTGAAAAAGTTGACAATTAAAGACCGAACAAAGAATTTGTTAGAATTAGAAAAACAATTTATTAGGACAAAGGAGAACGGATGAATATAGCTATCTATGGAGCGCAAGGAATTGCACTTGGGGTGTATAAAGCGCTAAAAGAATTGCACCAAGAAATAAATGTGCTTGGTTTTATTGTTACGGAAATTGAAAATAATCCATCAAATCTGGATGGAATTTTGGTTTATAAATTATCCGATTTTGCTTCAGAAATGACTCTGGAAGAAAAGGAAAATGTCTTGGTGTTGATTGCAACACCGGAAAATGCCATGGAGGAGATAGAAGAGAATCTGGATTTAGTAAAAATGCGGAATCATGTCAGGATAGATGCTGTAAGATGGGCAAAAATGCAGGAATTGAGATTTACAAAAAATGGAGAATTTAATTCTATTAATACATATCCTGTTGGAAGCAAAATGCCTCTGCTTAATATATATAAAGTGATTCATCACAAAGATAAATCTTTACAGATGAATTTTTCTAATCCTAATTATATGACGTCTCTTCAGGTGGGAGCGGCAAATACTGATATAAGAGTAGGTGAGCTGACTGATGATTTGAATGATAATATTTCATTGAAAAATGGAAATTATTCAGAATTAACAGGGCTCTACTGGATATGGAAGAATCGGTTAAGAACGAAGGCTGAAGACAAAGGTGCTTATACTGGTATGGTACATTATCGAAGATTGTTTGATATAACAGAAGATAATATTCTTACATTAATGGATAATGATATTGATGTGGTTTTGCCTTATCCAATGCCATATGAACCTGATATAGAAGAGCATCATAAGAGATATCTTAGTGATAACGAATGGAACAGTGTGCTTGAGGCATTAAAAGAATTAGATTTAGAGAATTATGATGAGTACATGAAGATTTTGAAACAAGGATACTTATATAATTACAATATAATAATAGCAAAAGACAACGTTCTTGGTGAGTACTGTAGCTGGCTTTTTCCTATACTGTTTAGAACTGAACAGATAAATAATGAAGGAGTTGAGAAAAAACCAAATAGATATATAGGGTATATAGCGGAAACTCTGGAAACGTTGTATTTTATGCGTAACAAAGATAAGCTAAAGATTGCTCATATGGGTTACAGATTTTTGACATAGTCTGATTTTTGACATGTCTGATTAAAAGCAATATGGTCTGAGGCTAAAATTAAACACAAACTGTCGTTTTACAAATCATTTTTGATAAATCGGCAGTTTTTTATACATTATATTTTAAAAAAATATTATCATTTGGTATACTTATATTAGAAAATGCAATTAATTATACACAAAAACTTAAGGGTGACAGGTATGACTAAGAAAATTGGAATCGGCGTACAGGATTTTGGTACTTTAATACGCAGAAATTGTTTCTATGTGGACAAGACAAATTTCATAAAGGAATGGTGGGACAGGGCAGACGAGGTGACGTTGATTGCAAGACCACGCCGTTTTGGAAAAACCCTCAACATGAATATGCTTGATTATTTTTTCTCGATAAATCATGCAAAGGACAGGAAACTCTTCGAGGGGCTTTCCATATGGAACAGTGAAGAATACAGGGAGATTCAGGGAACTTATCCGGTTATAAGCATCTCCTTTGCCAATGTGAAGGAGACTAATTTCGATAATACTTTCAGGATGATTTGCAAGATTATCTACAATGTGTATGAGGCGAATGAGCAGATTCTTGAGGGTGACAGGCTGACGGATGAGCAAAAGAGGCAGTTTTGTCATATCAGGGAGAGCCTTAGAAATGCCGATTCCAAGGTGGAGGCGGCGATGGCGATTCACCAGTTGTCTGTGTATATGCATCAATATTATGGCAAAAAAGTCATAATCCTTCTGGACGAATATGACACTCCGGTGCAGGAGGCGTATGTCAACGGTTTCTGGGATGAGCTTGTGGCTTTCACAAGGAGTCTTTTTAATTCTACATTTAAGACTAACCCGGCGCTTGAGAAGGGGCTTATGACGGGAATTACGAGGATAAGCAAGGAGTCGATTTTTTCAGATTTGAACAATCTTAAGGTGATTACCACCACTTCAAAGGAGTATGCAACTTCCTTTGGTTTTACGGAGGAAGAGGTTTTTTCGGCAATGGAGGAAATGGGGCTTACGAATTTTGATGAGGTTAAAAGGTGGTATGACGGTTTCGTATTTGGGGAAACTACGGACATATACAACCCTTGGTCGATAATAAATTACCTTGACAGTGGGAAACTGGATGTTTACTGGGCGAATACCAGTGCCAACAGTCTTGCAGGAAAATTAATCCGCCTCGGAAGCAAGGAGACGAAGGAAAGTTTTGAGATTTTGCTAAGGGGAGAGGCAATAGAAACCCAGCTTGACGAGCAGATTGTATACAGTCAGCTTGGCAGGAAAAAGGGAGCGGTGTGGAGTCTTCTTCTGGCAAGCGGCTATCTTAAGGTGGTGGAGTCGGACATCTCGGAGTGGAATTTTAAATTAAAACTTACTAATTACGAAGTAACCCTGATGTTTCAGCGAATGGTGTCGGAGTGGTTTGCCGGGGAGGACAACGGCTACAACGAATTTATCGAGGCACTTTTGGACGATGATGTGGAGTCCATGAATGAATATATGAACGAAGTAAGCGAGGTAATGTTTAGCAGCTTTGACACAGGAACAAGACCTTCAAGGTCGGCGCCTGAGAGATTTTACCATGGCTTCGTGCTAGGACTTATGGTGGATTTGCAGGGCAGATATGTCATAACCTCAAATCGTGAAAGTGGGTTAGGAAGATATGACATAATGCTTGAACCCCTTCAGGGCGATAATGCAATCATAATTGAATTTAAGGTGAAAAAGCCCAAGGAATCAACCCTTGAGGAAACAGTTATTGCGGCATTAAGCCAGATAGATGAGAAAAAATATGACAGCATCCTGATAAATCGAGGAATTGATTCGTCAAGGATAAGAAAGTATGGATTTGCATTCGAAGGGAAGAAAGTGCTGATTGGAAAATCTAATGGGGAATAAGAAAATGCTGATGTGGAAATTCAATGAAAAATAAGAAAGTGTTGATAGGGAAATAAATAAAAACGCCAAGATTTAGGTGAAAGTGTGATGTTTACACCCAAAATCTTAGCGTTTTTTCTATATCCAGTTTACTATTTCGTCCATGTATCCGTCATTTTCCAGAATATCCGAAAATTCCTTTTCGTAGCCTTCGAATTTTTCCTGTTCTAAGGTGATTTTATTAATTGCTTTATCTAAGGTTTCTACTGCGCTGGATGCATCTGTTTTGTCCGATACATCGATTTTGGAGATTCCAAGGATGTCATTGCTTAGATTTTCGTAGGAAATCACCACGTTTTGATTATCGAAGGCTGATGATGAATCCGGAAAATTTGTGTTGGCAATTGAGGTCAGAGCATTTGTCAGACCGCTTAGAGTTACTACAGTGTTTGTGGCATTTTCGGTGGAAACATCGTTGCTTTTTGGCCATATTAAATTACAATTATAATTTGTGGAGTTAAAAATACTTTGTGTCTGATCTTTAAGAAGCTGTATCTGAATATTGATGGCGACTCGATCCCTTGGGGTGTTCGTGTCCTTGGCAGCATTATTCGCAAGCTCCTTAATTTTAATAAGTAAAGAATTGATTTTCGATAAAGAATTATTTGCCACCTGGGCATAAGAAATACCATTTTGAAGCGCAAAAGACCGGGAGCTTTTCAAACTTAATTTTGCCTGAGTTGATTTTGAAATCGTAAGACTGGCGGCTTCGTTGGAATCAGAGCCTGCAGGTACGTTCTTTTTCTGTGAATAATTATTTGAATTATCAAAGTTGTTTTTGGTGCCAATTGTGGCTGTCGGATTAATCTGCTCGTGCAGATTTTTCGCCGTTAGATTGCGTAAAGTAACCATATTCAATTCCCTCTTTTCTTAATTTTTCAATACTAAAACCCTTTGTATATATATCGTAGTTTTATATGGAAAACTTGATATTTTATACAAAATATTGGGGGAAAGTTGAAACTGATAGTTCACGAAAATATGTTTGTGAACGAATGTTTGAAAAAGTCTTGACAGGAATATACGTTCTGTAGTATGATTCTATCGAAGTTGTTGTGTTGCTATGAATTAAGTTTATAATTTGTCCGATTAATATAATAATATTTAATTTCTGAGTCTGGAGAAGGGCTTTGGGAGGTTGTGAGTAAGGAGGTAGAATGCTATGAAGGGATATGTGCTGAATGGAATTAACGATTTTTCTCTTAAGGATATTGATATTCCAAGGGTTAGGGAGAATGAAGTTTTAGTGAAGGTGAGGGCTGCCGGTATCTGTGGCTCTGACATTCCAAGAATATATACAACAGGGGCTCATCGTCATCCGATTGTTTTAGGTCATGAATTTGCGGGAGAGGTTTGCGATTGTGATTATGGAACGAAGGAGGCGAAGGCGTGGGCAGGTAAGCGTGTAGGAGTGTTTCCGCTAATTCCATGCAGAGAATGTAATCCTTGTCTTAATAAGAGATATGAGATGTGTCGCAATTACAATTATCTTGGTTCAAGATGTGACGGTGGTTTTGCAGAATATGTTGCAGTTCCTGTGGACAATCTTATAGAGCTTCCTGACAGTGTTACTTTTGAGCAGGCGGCAATGCTTGAGCCTATGGCGGTTGCAGTTCATGCAATGAGAGGATTTGAGATTGACAAGGATGATTCTGTAGTAATATGTGGTCTTGGAACGATAGGATTAATGCTTATTATGTTCCTTAAGGATTTAGGTGTTAAGAATATTCTAGCAATTGGAAATAAGGATTTCCAGTATAAGAAAGCATTAGAATTTGGCATTACGGAGGAGAATTTCTGCGACAGTCGAAAAGTGTCACCGGATAAGTGGATAAATGACAGAACAAAGGGACAGGGTGTTGATATCTTCTTTGAATGTGTAGGAAAAAATGAGACATTTTCCCTTGGAGTAGATTCCCTTGCACCCCTTGGCAAGCTGATGCTTGTGGGAAATCCATACTCGGATATGGGACTTTCCAAGGATATTTATTGGAAAATTCTTAGAAACCAGCTCACAGTGAAGGGAACGTGGAATTCGTCATTCACCGGAGATGAAAATGACGACTGGCATTATGTGCTTAATCGAATTTCCAGCGGAGATATGGGTGTTGACAGGCTTATTTCCCATAGATTTTCCATGGAGGATTTTGGAAAGGGATTTCTCATAATGAGAGATAAAACGGAGGATTATATCAAGATAATGGGGGAATTCTGATATGAATATAGGAATTGTGCTTTCAGGAGGGACAGGAACCAGATTAGGAGGTGACATCCCTAAGCAATATATTAAGGTTGAGGGGAAGATGATATTAGAATATGCCCTTAGTCCGTTAATTAAAAGCAGTTTTATCGACAAAATTCAAATTGTTGCCAATGAAAAATGGCAGGATTGTATCCTTGATGCAATGAACGGCGATGAGATATTTAAGGATAAATTCACAGATTTTTCTGTTCCCGGTGATACCAGACAGTTGTCAATCTGGAATGCTATGAATGATATAAAAGACAGATTTAATAATTCACTTGAAGACCTTAATATCCTTATACATGACGGTGCCAGACCATTGCTCACTGAAAAAATGGTTAATGACTGCATTAGGGAACTTGAGTGTCATGATGGAGTATTGCCTGCGTTACCAGTGAAGGACACCATGTATTTATGTACTGATGGTGGGATTGAACTTCTGGATAGAAGTAAGGTGGTGGCAGGACAGGCACCTGAGGCTTTTAAATTTAATGATTACTATAAAGCAAATGAAAGACTTTTTCCCGATAAAATCCGCACAATAAATGGTTCAAGTGAGCCGGCAATTCTGGCAGGACTTGATATTGCTACAATTCCAGGGGATGAGAGAAATTTTAAAGTAACTACGATGGAGGATTTAGACAGGTTCGTTGGGATTATAAACCAGCATTAATGAAATTAGTACATTAGGTCGATAAACAAGGTGTAACACTATCGTTTGAAATTATTTAGGGGGGAGATATTGTGTTAGATTTTGAAATAACAGCTTCGATGATGTGCGCTAATTTTGGAAATTTGGAGGATGAGGTAAAACAGTTAGATGATGCTGGAATTGATTCATTTCATATAGATATTATGGATGGAAGATATGTACCTAATTTCGCAATGTCATTAAATGATATGGCATATATACGTTCAGCAACAGACAGACCGCTTGATGTTCATCTTATGATTGAGCATCCTAATAATATGATTCATCTGTTCTTGGAGAAACTTAGAAAAGGTGATACGGTATATATTCATCCGGAGGCAGAATACCATCCTTCTACCACATTGCAGAAAATTATAGATGCGGGAATGGTGCCTGGAATTGCCATTAATCCGGGAACAAGTATAGAGACAGTAATGGAGATGCTTCAGATTGTGGATAAGGTTCTTGTTATGTCAGTTAATCCAGGAAATGCAGGTCAGATGTACAGACCATATGTTGGACAGAAGGTTGACAGGCTTATTGACCTTAAGAAGAAAATGAATTTCAAATTATATTGGGATGGAGCATGTTGTGCTGAGAGAATCCTTGAATTTGCGCCAAAGGGTGTGGATGGTTTTGTTCTTGGAACTACCATTCTTTTTGGAAAGGGAAGACCATACGGGGACATAATCGAGGAAGTAAGAGCACTTGATATTGTATAGGCTGAATTTAATTTTAATAAAAAGCCGGGAGTATGTTTATGAACGAAAGGGTTAGAGTTGTTGTATGTAACTATAATAAAGCCGATAATATAAGGAAACCTATTGTTAATTAGAAAAGTGGAATTTGAAATGCATAGGGGAGATTAAGTTGAAAATATTAATTTATGAGTGGAAGGCATACAGTTACAAAGATATAGTTTGTTCATTTCAGAAAATGGGACATGAAGTTTTTTTCATAAGTCAGCCAATGAAGAATTATGATGTGGATGATGAATTTGTTGCTTTACTGAGAGACGAATTGTCCAAAAACAGATATGATTTTGTATTTACGGTTAATTATTTTTCTTTGATTTCCAATGTGTGTCAGGAAACGAATACAAAATATGTGGTTTGGACTTATGATAATCCGTTAATTAGCATGTACCATAAATCGGTATTCAATGAATGTAATTATATATTTACTTTTGATAAGACAAATTATCTTGAATTCAAGGGAATGGGAGTCGAGAATATTTTTCATCTTCCGTTGGCAACGGATGCTCTGCGAATGGAGGAAACCATAGGTGTTCAAAATGATGATAAATGGTTACATGAGATATCCTTTGTTGGAAACATGTATGAAAGAAATACATATAATTCCTTGGAGCATAAGCTTCCGGAATATCTGAAAGGCTATTTTGATGCAGTTATTGAAGCACAGTTAAATATATCCGGCGGTAATATAGTTGAGGCACTTTTGACCAATGATATTTTAGAGGAATTGGACAAATATTTTAATCTGAAAAAGGAAAAGGATTCTTTCTCAGATTTAAGATTGGTATTTCAAACAACGGTGCTTGGATTTAAAATTGCACAAGAGCAGAGAAGAAGAGGAATTATAGAATTATCCAAAAAATTTGATGTAACTGTTTATAGTGATAGTGACTTGTCGGAATTTATAGGCGTTGACAAACAAGGCCCATGCGACTACTGGAGTCAGTTGCCGCTGATTTTTAATCGCTCCAAGATAAATATTAATATGACAATTCCAAATATCAAAAGCGGAATACCATTAAGAGTCTGGGATGTTCTGGGCGCAGGAGGTTTTCTACTGACAAATTATCAGGCAGAAATCGGATATTATTTCGAAGATGGTAAGGACTTGGTTTGCTACGAAGATATTGGTGATTTGGTTGAAAAAGCAGATTTTTATTTGAAACATGAAGAACTTCGTAAATCAATCGCATTAAACGGCCATGAAAAAGTAAAAAAATATCATACCTATGATGAAAGAATAAAGAAGATGCTTAATATTATAGTTTCTTGAGAATTGAGTGTAAATCCGTTATACTATTTTGTATAACGGATTTGTAATATAAAAATACTATGAGTAATAAAAAATACTATGAGTAATAAAAAATATTATGAGTAATAAAAAATATTATGAGTAATAAAAATATTATGAGTAATATAAAAATTGTTACAAGAAATTTAAATAAATTAAATGTATAACAAAGCGGAAAGCTATGTGTAAATCAAAAAGTTAAATTGTGTATAAACTAAAAGATTGCGAAATTAAGAAGATTGAACTCAAAGTGTTAAACAAAGTAGCAAGTAAAGTTGGATTGGGAATAGAGTGGCAAGCATAGTTAGGCATGATGTAGCAAGTTTAGATGAACATATTGTAAAAAATTAAGGCAAGGAGTGAGGCAGATGGGAACATATTTTAATCCTGATAACAGAAGTTTTAGAAAAGATAGGAATAATAAGGTATATGTAGACAAGACCGGTCTGTTGGAATTTTTGAACTCAAAAATTGAAACAAGCTCAAATTGCATAAGCGTTAGTCATGCCAGAAGATTTGGAAAATCCCATGCTGCTGGAATGATAGATGCCTATTACAGTCTTGGAAGTGATTCCCTTGAACTTTTTTCAGATACAGAAATTGCAACCAAGGA
>JAXJWH010000153.1:0-1915 GCA_036308125.1 Agathobacter sp. | reverse complement strand
TTCTTTTCTTTGGCAAACGCATAGATGTGAAATAGACAACATCATAATCTTCTCCTACAAAAGCTGGACTATAATCAGAATACTTTGAATTAAACTGTTTTGCAGGAGCAATTACATATCCGCTATCTGGAATGACATCATAATCATATTCCGACATAGATGGATAAAGAGACTCTGCGAGATCACATGAGACAAGACCATTACGAGCAAGCAGACTACCTGAAGAGATCGAGAGATAAGTCTTATATGCTTCTCGTGCATTCTCATAATCTCCTACAGCACGATAACAATCGCCCATCTGCAGATAAGCCAAATCTCTATCATACTTATATCTTATAGCACGATTATATGTCGAGGCAGCTTTTTTATAGAGACCCTTCAAACGATAACACTCAGCCAAATAATAAGCATATTCTCCTTTGTGATATCTATTTTTCTCTGCTTTATATGCTTTATCAAACATCTTCTGAGCCCTATCATATTCCCCTATTTCAAATGACTTCTTTGCTGCGACACCTTTACCTCCTCCACAACTCATTAGTACAAATGACAAACACAACAAAGCCAAGAATATGTTGAAATATATTTTTATTCTTTTCATGGCTGTAAAAATACTAATTAGTAACCATATTATTGCATAAAGCAGAAAGGTCTTTTTGCAAAAAAAATCATATTGGCAGATATTTCACAAGTATTACTGTCCGCCTTACACGCATCAATACTCACTATTCAAATAAAGAATCTTATAAACGATTTATTACTGTCCGCTAAACTTATAAAAGCCTGACAAAACACTCCGCAATGCCAGCAAATACGGCGTTGCGGATTTGTTTTTTGAAAACCAAGCCCCCTATTTAAAAAGTGAGAGCTGAATAGGTTGCTCTTTTGAACGTTCAATTAGATTTTCCCAATCTCTATCTGGATTATTCAAGAATGAGTAGCAATTGATGTAGTACATGAGTATAATCCTTATCATTGTAGCTAGACCAGAAAAACTCCATGATCTGTTTTTGACACGTTTTTGGACAACCATAAGCAGTAGATTTGCTATAAGAGTTACCCATATCTGTATTTTGATAGCGTTAGCACTTTCTCCGTAGAAATATCTCAGGGGAAAGTTCTGTTTCAGTTGTTTGAAAAGAAGTTCTATCTCCCATCTTTTCCTATAGATATTTACTACATCCTCGGCTTTCATCTCCATATCGTTTGTCAAAAGACGAATAATCTTTGCTCTTGTCTTCTTGATATCTACATACGTGACAATTTTAGCATGGTGAGTGATGATTTTTTCCTTGTTTTCTTCTTTAGTAAATGTAACGTATTGCTCTCTGTAAGTCATCAAGCCCTCCTCATTCATATACATAATATCCTTCTGTACAGTATATTTGAGATTTTTCTTTAGCTTCGTAACATAAGTTACTCCATTTTTTGTCAGTGTTTCAAACTTCTCATAGTCAATGTAGGCTCTGTCTAATGCCACTATGTCTCCCTTTACATATTGTAAAGGCTGAAGCATGAAACTGTCGTTTGTTGCCGCAGATGTAAATTTGATGTCCAACGGTACACCTTCATTTGCATGTATACTCGTGTGAACCTTGATTCCTCCCTTCTTTTCCCCTGTTTTAGGGTGTCTGCCAACGCCCTTAAATACAAGGTTAGAAAACAATGAAATGGTGGTAGAATCTATAATCTGTAGTTTGTTAAACCATTTTGGATTCTGCCTTTTTCGGCTGTCCGATGAAAGTTCATCTTTGTAGGTCTGATATAGGTCTCTGTAAATCTTTTCGAAAACCGTTTCTGATCTTCTGGTATTAGCATCAGATAGAGTGCTACGTCTAGGTAAAGATGTTAATCCTATATGAGATAGCTTATATGCTTCAGGGTACATGGACGCAGATATTTCACGCAAAGAATC
>JAXJWH010000152.1:0-85200 GCA_036308125.1 Agathobacter sp. | reverse complement strand
GTACAGGTCGTTGACACTTTCTATTTTTATGTTTGTTATGATCTGATTCTTTAGTATCATCATGAGTTCCTCCTTGTAACCCATATATCATAACATTTGTACATTCTTATTTAATATTTATTGTACATATTTAAGTATAACTTTATACAGGGAGAATATTCGGCAAGTAAAAGCAGTTTTTCATATGCTTTTTTGGGAAGAGGTCTTGATGGAATATCTAATGCAGACAGAATATGGTTTGCACAGAAAAAAGTAATAGAAGAGATTGCGGAAAAGGAATCCTGTGTAATAGTGGGAAGATGCGCAGATTATGTACTACGAGATAGAAAGGACTGCCTTAATGTATTTGTATATGCAAACAAGGATTTTCGTGCAAAACGAATTGTAAATCAGTATGGAGAAAGTGATGTAGAACCACTAAAACGACTTAAAGATAAGGATAAAAAGAGAAAATTAAACTATAAATATATTACAGAAAGGGATTGGTATCATTGTATTTCATGAAGAAAGTAAATGCAAATAAAATTTCAGTAATGAAAAATACAAAATAATCAATGGTCTTGATTTTCTTTACAATTGAACTTTTGGTAAATGTATATGGTATAATCGGTTTAAACATTTAAACGAAAGAACAATTGTAAAGGAGATTAGAAGATGGATATTATTGAGGCAATTCAGTCAAGAAACAGTGTCAGACAGTACACAAACCAGAAAATTGAGGCTGAGAAAAGACAAAAGCTTAATGAATTATGCAGTGAGCTTAACAGGGAATCGGGATTAAATATTCAGATTATTTATGATGAACCAAAGTGTTTTAGCGGAATAATGGCTCATTATGGTAAATTTAGTGGTGTTGAGAATTACATTGCAATTGTCGGACCAAAAGGAAAAAATCTTGACGAATTATCAGGATATTACGGACAAAAACTTGTGTTGAAAGCTCAGGAAATTGGACTTAACACATGCTGGGTAGCTATGACACATGGAAAAAGTAAAGCTGTAATTGAAAAAGGGCAGAAGCAGTCAATACTAATTTCATTAGGATATGGTGCAAATCAAGGTGTAAAACACAAAAGTAAAAATGTATCAGAGCTTGCAGTTATAAGCAAAGATGATCCAAAGTGGTATCTTGACGGTGTTAACGCAGCTCTTCTTGCTCCAACGGCAATGAATCAGCAGAAATTCAAAATCGAAAGAGTGGGAGAAAATGCAAAAATAACAGCATTAAATGCTATGTTGGCGAAGTTTGACCTTGGTATTGTAAAATGTAATTTTGAAGTAGCATCAGGTCATAAAACAGTTTAAGGATGATATTATGGAAAATAAAGATGAAATTAATAATTTGGCAAGAGAATTCGAGGCATGCAAGAACATTTTAGTAGCTTTGGGTGATGAAACCAGGCAGCATCTTATATTGGAAATGATTAAGATTGGTAATTGTTCAGGTGTCAGAGTTGGTGATATTCAGAAAGTTTCCCATTTATCAAGGCCTGCAATTTCACATCATCTACAGATTTTGAAAAATGCGGGAATACTTAAGATGCGAAGGGAAGCCACCAAAAATTACTATTATTTTGATCCAAATACCGAAAGTATAGACAGGCTAATAGGTGTTTTACAAAAATCTAAGGAAATAACAATAAAACTTCCTGATAGGAGTGAATTGTAAGTCAAAGAGCATATTGTAAATTTGTAAGAAATGTGGTATAAAAAATATAGCTTATAGATAATTAGAACTATATATTATGTATTATATATGGAGGGGCTAACAATATGGATAATTCAATTAACTGGGCGGTTCTTGGAACTGGTGTGATTGCAAACGAGATGGCTGTTGCATTACAAAAGAACGGAAAACAAATTTATTCTGTGGGAAACAGAACTTATGAAAAAGCGGTAAGTTTTGCTGAAAAATATAAAATTAAGAAAGTATATGAAGATTTTCATGAGATGTTTACAGATCCGGATGTGGATGTTATATATATAACAACACCTCATA
This sequence comes from Agathobacter sp., assembly GCA_036308125.1. Classification (GTDB taxonomy): domain Bacteria; phylum Bacillota; class Clostridia; order Lachnospirales; family Lachnospiraceae; genus Roseburia. The sequence continues at coordinate 83,201 of JAXJWH010000152.1, read as the reverse complement.
ATACACATATAGAGTTTATGAAGGAAGCAATCAGAAATGGAAAGCATTTACTGGTTGAGAAATCCATTACACTTAACAGTGATGAATTAAACGAAGCAATTCAATTATCAAAGGAGCATGGAACGATTATAGGTGAGGCGATGACAATATATCATATGCCTATATATAGAAAACTGCGTGAGATAATTGATTCCGGAAGTCTTGGAAAAGTCAATTTGATAACACTTAATTTTGGAAGTTTTAAAGATTACGATATGAAAAATCGCTTTTTCAATAGAAATCTCGCAGGGGGAGCGATGCTTGATATTGGAGTTTATGCGTTGTCTTTTGCAAGGTGGTTTATGGATTCAAAACCTACAAAGTTGCTTTCGCAGGTGAAGTTTGCTCCAACAGGTGTTGATGAACAGGCTGGTTTATTGTTAATGAACGAAGAGGGGCAGATGGCAACGGTCATGTTGTCGTTACACTCCAAGCAGCCAAAAAGAGGTGTGATTTCCTGTGAGAAAGGCTTCATTGAGATAATGGAATATCCAAGGGCATGGGAAGCTACAATTACAGATGCAACAACCGGTGAAGTGCAGGTTATTAAAGAAGGCGAGAATTCGGATGCTTTGGCATATGAATTAATGGATATGGAACGTGCAATCAACGGAGATAAATCAGGTTTGTATTTTGATTTTACATGCGATGTCATGGATATGATGACTGAATTTCGAAAGTCATGGAATATGAGTTATCCTGAAGAAGAGTAATTTTTATTACTCTTCTTTTTTGAATAATTATTTTTTGGTCTCAAGATTGGCAAGGTATGTTCCAATGGTTGTCATGATTCCTGCAACAAGATATTTCCAATTAAATGCTTCTCCAAGAATAATAGAGGAAAAGCATACGCCAAACACTGGAATAAATGCATTAAAAATCGCAACTTTGCTTATAGGATGATTTGCAAGCAAAGAATTATATATACTAAAACTTATTGCGGATATAAGAATTAGTGCCAGAAGTAGAAAAAATCCAGGTAAAGTCAAATTCCATAATCTGTATGGATGGGCAATAATTCCCACTATACAAAGTATTCCTCCACCAACAGCCATACTCATTCCGGTTGCAACTGTCATATCAATTTTTCTTGAGACAACTCTGCTTATTAATCCACCAAATGCAGCACAAAGTGCGTTAAGTAAAATCATTCCATCACCAAGAAATGTAATATTTTCAAATAAAGCATTACCGGGTTCAAGGTTTATTAATAATATTCCGCTAAAACCGACTAAACATCCGATTGCCTTTGGGATACTCATTTTGTCATCGGAAAAAACTATGCACGAAAAAATGATAAGGAAAAAGCATCCTGTGGAATCTAAAATTGTTCCTCGGGAACTTTTTATGTAGCCTAAGCCAACATAGGAAAAAAGATAGTGCAAAGAAGTATTTACCAATGCAAAAAGCAATATCCAGTTAAAAATTTTAAAATTAAAGATTTCTTTAACATTTAGTTTTTTCTTGGAATTAGTAATGAGAAGAACTATTATTCCTGCAAAAAGGAAACGTACTCCTGCAAAGAGAATTTTGTTGCCTAAATCATCAGAAGATATTCCCAATTCACTGTAACCTAATTTAATAAAGGGGTATGCCAGTGCCCAAAGAATTGCACACAGAAGAGCAAGTGGTGGCATAAGTTTTTTATTTTTAAAAATATCTGTATTCATGATGTACTCCTTGTTTTATAAAATATGATTTAATTATTAATAAAGATATAAATATTTGTCAAGTATATTTACAACAGTAAAATTGCTATATAAAATGCAAAAATCAAAATGCATAAAACCAAAATTCACAAAACATATTATTTCATCAAAGAAAAAATTCGTCAAGGGTTTATATAACTTTGCTGATTATGTCAGATAAGAAGATAAAAAATAGCTGGATAAAAATAAGATAGAGATTGATACAGATTTGAAAAGAAAAAAATATATATAAAAATCTTGAAATAAAATGAAAAAAATTCTTGACAATAAGGGTGAGATAGGTTATTCTAAATGCAGTTAAACACAACTAACTAGTGTTAAATGAATATAACAATAATAAGATAAAACAAACGGAGATGAGATATATGAGATTAACAGAAGCAGTAGAAGGAAATGAATATATTATTAATAACATTAATACTAATGACGAAGAGCTTAATGCCTTCTTATTTTCACTGGGGTGCTACACAGGAGAACCAATAACAGTAGTGGCAAAGAAACGAAGTGGCATTGTGGTTTCCATAAAGGATGGAAGATACAGTATAGATTCTGGTCTTTCGGATGCCATTGAGATATAGAAAATTAAGGTGACGTAGTCACTTTTATTTTTTGAAAGTGAGTTAGTTAATACTAATAAAAGTATGTTGAATACAACTATGAAAAGGAGAGAAAAAATGAGAATTGCGATGACGGGAAATCCGAATTCGGGAAAGACAACAATGTTCAATGCAATAACAGGACGTAATGAACATGTTGGAAACTGGGCTGGAGTCACAGTTGATAAGAAAGAGTATCAGGTTAAAAAGAATCTATATAGCGGAGCAGGTGAAATTATTGCAGTTGATTTGCCAGGGGCATATTCAATGTCCCCATTCACATCAGAAGAAAGTATAACAAGTGCATATGTTAAAAATGAAAACCCTGATGTAATTATAAATATTGTGGATGCAACAAATTTAAGTAGAAGTTTATTTTTTACAACACAGCTTCTGGAACTGGGAATTCCAGTTGTTGTTGCTCTTAATAAAGATGATATCAATATTAAGAAAAAAAATAAAATTGATGAAAATCTGTTGTCTAAGTTGCTGGGATGCCCTGTAATTAAGACAACAGCCACAACAGTTGATGGGTTAAAAAATGTAGTGGAAACAGCGGTATCGTTAATAGGGAAAAAACAGATTTCCCCTTACACACAAGGAAATATCGACCTGACAAATAAAAAAGAAGTGGAAAACGCCGACAGAAAACGTTTTGCTTTTGTAAATGAAATTGTCAAAAAGGTTGAAACCAGAAAGACACTTACAAAGGAAAGAAACATAAATGATGTAATCGATAAATACATAACACATCCGGTTTTAGGCATTTTCATTTTCGCAGTAGTAATGTGGCTGGTATTTTATATTTCACAGTCTACACTTGGAACATACCTTTCAGAATATCTGGTGGGATGGATTGAAACATTCCAAAGCTGGGTGGCTGTTAAAGTTGAAGATGCATCACCTATTTTACAGGCAATTCTTGTTGATGGAATAATCGGTGGAGTTGGTGCTGTTGTTGGATTTTTACCACTTGTAATGATTATGTATTTTCTTATAGCATTATTGGAAGATTGTGGGTATATGGCAAGGGCAACAGTTGTCTTAGATCCGATTTTTAAGAAAGTAGGGCTTTCAGGAAAATCCGTAATTCCTATGGTAATTGGAACAGGTTGTGGAGTACCGGCCATTATGGCATGTCGTACAATCAAAAATGAAAGAGAACGCAGGGCAACAGCAATGTTATGCACATTTATGCCTTGTGGTGCAAAACTTCCGGTAATTGCACTTTTTGCCGGCGCATTTTTCTCAGATGCAAAATGGGTTGGACCTGTAATGTATTTTGTCGGTATTGCTTTAATTCTTCTTGGGGCATTGTTAATAAAACAAATTACAGGAATGAAATACAGAAAGAGTTTCTTCATAATGGAACTTTCGGAATACAAAACTCCATCTCTTGGATTTGCAGTTAAATCAATGCTTGAAAGAGGAAAAGCATACATTGTAAAAGCTGGAACAATTATTCTTGTATGTAACGCAGTTGTTCAGATTATGGCAACATTTACGCCAGGTTTTGCGGTAGCGGCAGAAGATAGCTCAAATTCCATCCTTGCCATGATTTCATCGCCATTTTCTACATTATTAATTCCAGTGGTAGGAATTGCAAGCTGGCAGTTAGCTGCGGCAGCAATAACAGGATTTATTGCAAAGGAAAACGTGGTGGGAACACTTGCAACAGTATTTTGTATAACAAATTTTATTGATACAGATGAATTGGCACTTGTTTCAGGTGGAAATGAAGTAGCGGCAATTATGGGAATTACTAAAGTGGCTGCATTGGCATATTTGATGTTCAATCTGTTCACACCACCATGTTTTGCGGCATTAGGTGCGATGAATTCTGAAATGAAATCAGGAAAATGGTTAGCAGGTGCGATTTTATTCCAGCTTGCAACAGGTTATGTCATCGGATTTGTAGTATATCAGGTGGGAACTTTGATTACAACAGGTTCGCTTGGAGCTGGATTTGCAGGTGGTCTGATTGGAGTTTTGATAATTGTGGCGATAATAATTTATTTATGCATTAAAGCTGAACAGAATGTAAAGAAAGAATATTCATTATCGGCATAAGGATAAATAGAAATTAAGGAACCGGCAGCCTTGAAAAATTTCAAGGTTGCCTCTTAGTCAGAGGGATTGATTAAAGGATATGACAGATAAAAGAGAATATATAATTCAGGTGTTACGAGAGAAAAAATACAGAATAACTAATCAAAGAAAAATAATTTTAGATGTTATTTTGGAAGAAGAATATGCCAGTTGTAAAGAAATCTGTTACAAGGCCTCAAAGATTGATCCGTCAATTGGAACGGCGACAATTTATAGAATGATAAATACTCTGGAAGAAATAGGAGTCGTAACAAGAGGCGTGAAATGTTGTGATTTTCCCATAGAGTCAGATATAGACAGGTTAATGGAAAATGGTCTGCTTTAAATAAGCAGGCTAAAAAAATAATTTATGGTTAGGATAAACTAACTGAAGTTAAACTTAACAAAAATTCTATAACAAAAATAAATTTGAATCATAAATTAGATTAGAGAGGAATTGCTTATAGAAATTGGGTTTATTATAGAAAGGAAAATTGATGGCGGTAGAGATTTTTATTGCGGTGGTTTTGGTTGTTCTATTCATATGTATAAGAGAGTATGTGAAAAAAATTGCAAAAAATAAATGAATTTATTCACTTGACACAATATATAGTCCTTTAATATCATAGAATTAGTATATATATTACTGAGTAAGTTATGAAATTAAGGAGTAAAAAAATGAGAGAAAATACATGTGAGGATTCAGATAATAACAGGTCAGTCATAACTCTTGACAATATGCCGGGAGGGTATCACAGATGTTCAATAGATGAAGGTTTCCCTTTTTTGTATGTGAGTGACCGTTTTCTTAAGATACTTGGATGGACAAGGGATGAAATACGGGAAAAATTTGATAACAAATTTTTGAATATAGTATACAAAGATGATTATGAAAAAGCATTATATTTTGCAGATAAAATGCTATCTGATGAAACTAAAAATAAAGAAAAATATCATGAAAAGATATATCGTCTGGTAGGGAAAAATGGAATTAAATGGGTTATTGATTCAACAATGCTGGTTAAAATCGGCAATGAATCATTTTATCAGGGAAGTATTGCCGATATAACTGATTTTGTTGAGCATGAAGAACGACAGCAGGAACAATTAATTTTGGCAACAAAACGAGCAGAAGAGGCAAATAATGCAAAAAGTAATTTCTTATTTAGCATGTCCCATGATATACGAACGCCTCTGAATGCAATTATTGGTTTTACGGAATTGATGGAAAAATATGGGGATGATCCTGCCAAAAGAAAAAATTATATTGAAAAATTAAAACTTTCCAATCAATATCTTCTTTCGCTGGTTAATAATGTTCTGGAGATGGCAAGAATTGAAAGTGGAAACGTGAAGCTAATGGAAAGTGAATATGATATTGGAAAATTAAATGATTCTTTATTTTGGGCATTTGAGCCGGAAATGAAGAAAAAGAATATAAAATTTACAAGGGAAATTAATATAAAGCATCCATATATTGTATCTGATTCGACAAAAGAGCGAGAAATTTTTCAGAATATATTAAGCAACGCTGTAAAATATACCAACGAAAACGGAAATGTTCATATGTCCCTTGTGGAGATTTCATCGGATGAGTCTGGTTATGCATTGTATCAGACGACAATTGCGGATGATGGAATAGGTATCAGCGAAAAGTTTTTGCCTACATTATTTGATGAATTTACAAGGGAGAGAAATTCTACGGAAAGCAGAATTGAAGGAACTGGTATCGGAATGGCAATTACCAAAAGGTTTGTGGAACTTTTTGATGGGAGAATTGAAGTTGAAAGTAAGGTGGGAGTGGGAACGAAGTTTACAGTGACTCTTCCACATAAGATAACGGATGGGCGAATTGTGGAGAATAACAGCAATTTATCAGATAATATAAACACGAATAGATTTTCAGGCAAGAAAATACTTTTGGCAGAAGATAATGAGTTTAATAAAGAAATTGCGGTTGAACTTCTACGAGAAGAAGGTTTTGTCATTGATGCAGTATCAGATGGGGCAGAAGCATTAGATAAAATCCAAAAATCATCACCAAATTATTATGATTTGGTATTAATGGATATTCAGATGCCGAATTTGAACGGATATGAAGCAACAAGGCAAATTCGATTACTGGAAGATGAAAACAAAGCAAAAATTCCGGTGATTGCCATGACTGCGAACGCATTTGATGAGGATAAGAAAATTGCATTGCAATGCGCTCCTTTGATAGCAGGATTGAAAATATCCAATTTGCTAAAAACATCAAAGAAAAATTTAGTTAAAGTGATGGAAATAGTTTTTTGTGCACCGGATATTGGAAAGTATACAAAAACAAAGATAAGAAACTGGAATTATTCGAGAATTTTGAAAATGCCAAAGAAAATATAATCCAGCTTCTGTATTATGGGATTCGAATGGAAAAGATAGTAAAAACAAATGGAATTCCACTCATTTTTGATATATAATAAAAAGGTAATGTAAATAATATTTCCATTTCACTTGGGATTATTACAAATAAATAATTTAGGAGAAGAATTTTATGACACAGAAAGAGAGAATGATTAAAGGTCTTGTATACGATCCGGGGGATGCTGAGATTATGAATGAGCAGGGAGGTTGTCTTGAATTATTGTATGATTACAATGCGACCAGACCTTCAGAGAGTGCTAAGCGAGAGGAATTGTTGCAGAAGATGTTTGGCAAAATTGGTAAGGGGGGTTATCTTGAACCACCATTTCATGCGAATTTTGGAGGAAAGCATGTATTTATGGGAGAGTTGTGTTATGCAAATTTCAATCTGACATTAGTTGATGATGGGAATATATACATAGGTGATAAGGTAATGTTTGGTCCAAATGTAACAGTTGCAACTGCAAATCATCCTATACTTCCTGAACTTCGTGACAGAATGCTTCAGTACAATAAGGATGTGCATATTGGAAACTGCGTATGGATTGGTGCTAATACCGTCATTGTTCCCGGAGTTTCAATTGGTGATAATTCAATTATTGGTGCAGGAAGTGTGGTAACAAAGGATATTCCGGCAAATGTTATTGCCTACGGTAATCCATGCAAGGTGGCAAGAGAAATTAGTGAGCATGACAGAGAATATTTTTATAAAAATGAAAAATTGGATTGGGAAAATCTTTAATAAGATGAAATTAATTTGTTAGAAACCGTCTTTCAATAATATAGTTGAAAGACGGTTTTTTCGGCTAGAAAGAGTTAAAAGATATACTTTAAAATGAATAAATATAAAGCAAAAAAATATGATTAAAAAAAGGCAAAAAACAAAAAAAATAAAAACACTTGACATATATAACATATTTATTGTAAATTAATACATATAGGAGGGAATATATGATAGTAACAATTAAAAAGAAAGCGACAAAAACGCTTTTGGTATTTGCATTAATAATGGGTTGTATTTTTTCATTAATGATTCAACCAGTGAATGCAGAAGAACTGAAAGGGGATGAGGTTGAAGGTACAGAATATTTATGCAATGATTTGATTTCAGCTGGATTTGGTTCATTTAATACTGTTATTATGAAAAAGTAGGAGGGAATATAATGCAAAATAGTTTATTTTGGGTAATGTTGGTAGGAATCCTTTTGATTCTGTTGTTGTTGTTTTTAATTGTTAAGAAGGGGAGAAATAATCTGCTTATAGCAGGAATCGTTGTAGTGGCAATTATTGTAGTTCTTGTTGCAGTGTTTATGGGAACATCTCGGCTTAAGGATGATGAAGTAAGCATTTCCACTACTACTTACGATGAAAGTGAGAAATTTAAGCTGGACGTTGATTGTAAAATTACTAAGTATGAGGATGTATATGCTCAGTTTACTACAGATTGCAGCCTTGAAGAAATTACAGATGTTGTTACCAAGCAGTATGGCGATAATGCTGTAATAGACAAGAAGAATGACAATAAAGTATATGTAACATATGACAATTCAGTTATCAGCATTGAATTGGATAAAGAGAAGAAAGTTCTTGGAATGGTAAGAAATAAATACATAATCAGAAGCGAATGTATCAGTCTTGAAGTTGCAGACGATGAATTTGTCAACATTCCATTTCCAAAGGAATATCTCAATGTCGAAGGGGCATTTAAAAGTGAGATGGAGATTTCCTGTGATAGTGAAGTTATTTTGGATTTTTATAAGAATTTTACCAATGTAACAGTTAATGATAATGTAGTTGAGATTAACCAGAATCCTGTTGTTACAGTTACAATTAGTGATGGTAAAGTGCTTTTTGAAACAAAATAAAATTGAATACAGATATAAATTTTCATAATATAGTTAATTGTATCTTTTAAATATGCATTTTTACTGATATAATTACATTAGTTATGGACATGCCTCCAAGTGATTTGTCTTTTTGACTACACTTGGAGGTTTTTTACTTTGATATGTTGAGATGTGAAGAATTAGAAATTGCAAATGAATTATGATATTAATAAAGTGTACTTGAGAATACATCTTGATGTGTAGAATTGGCAATTGCAAATGTATCGTGAGATAAAGAATTAATGTGAGTAATTTGAGGAAAATGAGTAAATTAGGAGAGAATATGTTAGATATTATTATAGTTGAGGATAATGAGGAAATTGGAACTTTATTGTGCGATTTTTTGAAAAAAGAAAATTATACTGTTACGGTGGCGAAAACAGGAGAGAAGGCAATTGAGCTTTTTGAGCGTTACAAGGCAAAATTGATTATCCTTGACATAATGCTTCCAGGGATTGATGGATTTGCGGTATGCTCTAAGATAAGGGAGGATTCCAATGCGCATATAATTATAGCCAGCGCTAAGACTGCAAAGGATGATAAGCTAAAGGGACTGGAATTAGGTGCAGATGATTACATTGAAAAACCTTATGATATTGATATATTAAAGGCTAAAATTAAAGGTATATTTAAGAGAAAATATGCCATGGATGAAATGATTTGTGATGAAATCAGGATTAATAATACAACAAATAGTGTATATGTGAACGACCAGTATGTTGAAACGACAATTAAAGAATATGAACTTCTTAAATTTTTCATGGAGAATAAAGGCGTTACTTTGAAGAAAAATTACATTTTCAACACAATCTGGGGAAGTGACAGTGAGTCAGAATTGCAGACTCTGACAGTGCATATTAAGTGGTTGAGAGAGAAAATTGAAAGTGATCCAAAGCATCCAAAGCATATAATTACAGAATGGGGAGTAGGATATAGGTTTGAATAATTATAAGAAATTTTCAATTTTATTTTTAATTTTTGAATTAATGCTTGTTGTTGTGGCAAATATTTACATAGTCAGATACAATGAGAATAGTCTGGACAAGCAATATAAAGTTGAAGTACAAAGAATAATAAATGAAGTAAATGCCGGACAGGAATTAGGCAGTATTGATATAGATGAATATAAATCCATTATTTCGGTGAAAAAATATAATCCAGAGGAAAAAGTTCAAAATGAATATCTGGTTAAAGAAATAGACGGACAATTATACAGATTTGAATACATACACAATAATGACAGCAGATTTACGATAATAATGAATATAATATTTGGAATTATTCTGGTAAGTACTTCAGGTTTACTGTGGTATTTAAATAGAAAATTAATTATTCCATTTAATAATATACACAATCTTCCGACTGAGCTTGCCAAAGGCAATTTATCTGTGCCGATTAAAGAAGAAAAAAGTAAATTTTTCGGCAAATTTTTATGGGGAATGGATATGTTAAGGGAGAAGCTGGAGGACGATAAGTTAAGGGAATATGAATTAATAAAAGAGAAAAAGACGTTGATTTTATCTCTATCCCATGATGTGAAAACGCCTTTGTCAGCCATTGATTTGTATGTGAAGGCTCTCAAGGAAGGCTTATATGATACCGATGAGAAAAAGCAGGAGGTTTTCCTTGGAATTGAGAAAAATATAAACGAGATTAAAGGATATGTAAATGAAATCGCCAAGGCATCAAGAGAAGATTTCTTATCCCTTGATGTTAATAACAAAGAAGTATATCTGTGGGATATAATTAAGATGGTTAAGATGTATTATTCTGAGAAAATGAGAAAAAATCATACCGACTTTATTATAGAAGAAACAGTTAATTGTCTTATCTATGCCGACACCGACAGGCTTGTGGAAGTATTGCAAAATGTAATAGAAAACGCCCTTAAATACGGGGATGGAAAGAAAATTGATATTTCCTTTGATGAGGAAGAGGATTGTAAGCTGATAGTGGTTTCCAATACGGGAAATTCTCTCAAAGAGGAAGAGATTCCGAATTTATTTGATTCATTTTACAGAGGAAGTAACAGCGGAAATATTGCAGGAAGCGGATTAGGTTTATATATATCAAAAGAACTGATGCATAAAATGGATGGAGATATTTATATAGCTGCAAGTGAAGATATATTTAAGATAGTGTTAGTATTAAGGAAGATGTAGTGTGATTTTCATGCTGCCTCTTTTTTAAGGATTATTTAATAATTTAAGATGTATAGTAAGCATATCAATTGAGAAAGGAAGTGCTTATATGTATGTAAACATACTAAAAAATGATTTAAAGAGAAAAAAGACCATGAATATAATTTTACTGTTATTTACCATTTTAGCAGCAATGTTTGTATCAAGTGGACTTGGAAATGTGATTACGGTAATGAACGGAACGAATTATTTTCTGGATAAGGCAGGAATAGGAGATTACATGATAATAACCCAGAATAGTGATGGTGGTTTATGTGATATATTAGATAAGTCCAAAAATGTGACAAGCTATAAGAAGGAAGAATGTTATTTTGCACTAGAAGAGAATATTTCAGTTGACAATCACGACATTAGCATAAGGGGAAGTCAGCTTTTGATTCAGCCAATACAGAAAAATGGAATTAATTTTTTCGACACCGATAATACAAAAGTTGAAAAGATTAATAACGGAGAAGTATATGTAACCGTTGGATTTTTAAGCGGTAATGATGCAAAAGTCGGGGACACTCTTCATGTGGAAATAGAAGGTATAGACAAAAAATATAAGATAGCCAGGGAGATGAAGGATGCTTTCTTAGGTTCTGATATGATTGGAAATACCAGAATATTAATGAGTGATGAGGATTATAAGGTTTATTCAGATAATGAGAACATGAAATCATTATATGGAAATTTATTTTATATCAATTCCAGCGACAATAAGGCACTGACACAGGATTTATCTGATGCTAACAATATTGCATTTTCCGGTGACAGAGATATGATTAAGATGTGCTATGTTATGGAAATGATTGTGGCAATGATAGTTATGGTATTAAGTATCTGCCTTTTGATAGTGTCATTTGTATTATTAAAATTTGTTATAACTTTTACAATTAGTGAGGATTACCGTGAAATCGGTGTCATGAAGGCAATTGGCATCAGCAATTTCAAAATCCGAAGCCTTTATATTGTAAAATATCTGGCAATGTCCATTGTGGGTGGCGTGATTGGATTTTTCGTTGGTATTCCATTTGGAAATCTTCTTATTAAATCCGTATCTGAAAAAATGATACTGGGAAATGATTCAGGATTGGTACTTAATCTTATAGGTTCTCTGTCAGTTGTATTTATTATGATTGTTTTTGCTTATCTTTGTACTGGCAAAGTGAAGAAATTATCGCCAATAGATGCAATCAGAAGCGGACAGACGGGGGAGCGTTACCAGAAGAAGGGTGTGTATTCCATTGGAAAATCACATTTTGGAAATGCCTTCTTTATGGCATTAAATGATATATTAAGTGCTCCTAGAAGATTTATGATAATAATTTTATCCTTTTTCCTGTGTTCAATATTCGTATTTGGTGTTGTAGAAGTAACTGATACCATGAAAAGTGACAGTTTAATAGGAACGTTTGGAATTAAATCAGATGTATACATAAGAGATACGAAACTTCTTAAGATGGATTACATATCTTCGGATGGAAACGATAAGTTAGAGAAAATGTATGAAGATATTGAAGATGATTTGGAAAAAATGGAAATTTCAGGCAAGGTGAATATGGAAATCTGTTATAAATATCCAATTACATTTGAAGGAGATTCATTAACAGGAAATTTTCAGCAGAACATGAAAACCAATGCATCTGACTATGAATATATAAAGGGAAGTGCACCACGAAATAAGTACGAAATCGCCATTACGCCAACTATTGCAAAGCAGCTGGATGCTGAGATTGGTGACGAAATGACCATAGATTTTGGCAGCGAGAAAATTGCTTGCATGATTGTTGGATATTTTCAGAGTATGAATCAGCTGGGTTCAATTATGAAACTTCATGAGGATGCACCAACTTCTATGGAAAATGCAACATCAATGATGGGAATTCAGATTAATTTTGACGAAGATGTTGATGAGGCTGAATTAGACAGAAGAATTGATAAAATAAAGGATTATTATGACATAGAAGATGTATTTGATGCGGCGGGATATTGTGATGACTGCATGGGTGTTGCCGATACAATGGATGCTGTATCCAAATTATTACTGGTGATTACAGGTATTGTTGTAATTCTTGTTGTGGTTCTTATGGAGCGTTCATTTATTCTGGATGAAAAAAATCAGATTGCATTGCTAAAGGCAATTGGATTTAAAGACAGCTTCATTGTAAAGTGGCATGTATACAGATTTATGATTGTAACTTTGGTAACGGAAATACTGGCGGTTGCATTAACATATCCGGTAACAAAATTATGGTGTGACCCTGTATGGAAAAGCATGGGAGCTACTAATGTAGAATATTATTTCAAACCGGCTTCCCTGTTAATAATTTATCCAGGTATAATTCTGATTATAAATTTTGTATCAGTATTGTTAACTTCACTGTATACAAGAAAAATTAAATCAAAAGATGTAACAAATATCGAATAGTGCGGGAGGAAGAAAAAATGAGCAAGATGTTAGAAGTTAAGGATTTATGTAAGACTTATGTTATAGATAAAAGACAAAATAATGTGTTGAAGAATGTAAATTTTACCGTTGATGAGGGGGACATGGTGGCGATTATGGGACCATCAGGTTCAGGAAAATCCACATTGCTTTATTCTGTATCGGGAATGGATGCACCAACAAGTGGAGAGGTTATGCTTAAAGGGGAAGACATTACAAAATTAAAACAAAATGAATTGGCGAAGCTAAGATTAGACGAAATGGGATTTATTTTCCAGCAGATGTATATGCTTAAGAATCTGACAATTATGGATAATATTTTATTACCTGCCATGGAAAGTAATAAAAACAATGACAGCAAAAGTGATAAAATTAAAAAAGCTGAACAGCTTATGCGCAAATTATCCATTATTAATATTGCCGATAATGACATAAATGAAGTATCCGGCGGTCAGTTACAAAGGGCGTGTATATGCAGAAGTATAATCAATAATCCAAGTATTTTATTTGCAGATGAACCAACAGGAGCACTTAACAGAACTTCTTCTTTGGAGGTAATGAATGAGCTTGTTAAACTTAACAATGAAGGAACTACAATTATGATGGTAACTCATGATGCCAAGGTTGCGGCAAGATGCAAGAGGGTATTATATATTGTTGATGGAAATATTAAAGGTGAATTTAAGGCAGATGATGATTCATTATCAGATAAGGAGAGAGAAAGAAAATTAAATAATTGGTTATTGGATTTAGGATGGTAATATTTTTACTTAAAAAAATTAATTTAATTAAGTATATAGAAGAAAAATAAAGTATATAGTATAATTACAAGGATACTGTTTTATGCAGTATCCTTTTTTGATAATTATTGAAACAATAAAGGAGGGCATTATAATGAATAATTTTAAAGCAGTAGTATTTGATATGGATGGAGTAATATTTGATTCTGAAAGAGCGACTATGGAGTGCTGGATTGAGATTGCCGATAAATATGGAATAGATGATATAGAAAAACCTTATTATGCGTGTATAGGAACAACAATGGTAAGAACAAGGGAGATTATGCTTGAAAATTATGGCAAGGATTTTCCTTATGATAAATATAATGAGGAAGCCTCCAAAATGTATCACAGTAAATATGATGGTGGCAGACTGCCGAAGAAAAAGGGAATAGATGAGCTATTGCATTTTCTAAAAGAGAATGGAATAAAAGTAGCACTTGCTTCATCAACAAGGAGAAAGACTGTGGAGAGTCAGCTAAGGGATGCCGGCATTTTAAAATATTTTGATGCAATTGTATGCGGTGACATGATTAAAAGGAGTAAACCGGCACCGGATATCTATCTTAAGGCATGTGAGGAACTTATGGTATCTCCAGAGGAGGCCTATGCAATAGAGGATTCTTACAATGGAATTCGTTCTGCATACACAGGAAAACTTATGCCAATTATGGTACCGGATTTACTGCCGGCAGATGATGAGATGCGTGAAAAATCACAGGAGGTATTAGATGATTTAACGGAAGTACAGAAATATTTCATGATGAAAATAAGAAATGAGGAATAAAGATGTCTAAATTCAAGGAAAAATATATAGGAACAAGGGATTTTTATATGAGGGTACTTGCAATTGCAGTACCAATGATTGTTCAGAATTTAATTACTAATTTTGTAAGTATGCTGGATAACATAATGGTTGGTAAAATAGGAACAGCGCAAATGAGCGGAGTTTCCATTGCCAATCAGTATATATTTATTTTTAATATAACAATGTTTGGTGCGGTATCGGGTGCAGGAATATTCGGAGCACAGTTTTTTGGAAAAGGTGACAGTGAAGGACAGAAATATACCTTCAGATTCAGAATAATTCTTGCCATTTTGCTTACAATAGCTGCTGCTGTAATATTTGGACTGTTTGGTTCGCCATTAATTAATTTGTTCCTTAATGATAATGACTCGCCGGAAGTTATTGCAAGTACTTTGGAACATGGAACTAAATATTTAAGAATAATGATACTTGGATTGCTGCCATTTGCAGTAGGACAGGCATATTCAAGTGTTGTAAGGGAATGTGGGGAAACTCATATCCCAATGATTGGTTCTATGGTGGCAATAGGAATTAATCTGATATTAGATTATGGTTTAATTTTTGGTAGATTAGGAATGCCACAGTTAGGTGTAGAGGGTGCAGCGATTGCAACAGTAATTGCAAAATACATAGAAGCATCGGTTGTAATTGTATGGGTTCACACGCATCACAGCAGAAATAAATACATAGTCGGAGCATACAAGAGCATGTATATTCCGGGCTGGCTGGTTAAGGATATAGTAATTAAAGGGTTACCTTTGCTTTTTAATGAATTTTTGTGGTCACTTGGAATGTCAATTATTGCCCAGAGTTTTTCCATAAGGGGAATAGAGGTTGTTGCAGCAAGAAATATTGCCAGTACGTTAGTTAATCTTTTTAACGTGGTCTTTACTCAGTTAGGAGCGGCTATCGGAATTTTAGTTGGAGCGGAACTTGGAGCCGGCAAGCTTAAGGAAGCAAGGTCTACTGCGGAAAAAACCATGGTTTTTGCACTGTTTATAACGTGTATTCTTGCAGTTGTATTAATACCAGTTTCCTTTTGGTTTCCAAAAATTTATAATACGGAAAAATCAGTACAGGATCTTGCCACATTCTATCTTTTAGTGCAGGCTCTTGCATTGCCAATGTGGTCATATACTAATTCCTGTTATTTCATATTAAGAAGTGGCGGAAAAACGGGTATAACTTTTATGTTTGATTTTATTTTTACATGGTTTGTGTCAATTCCTCTTGCATTTTTCCTTGCAAGATATACGGATATGGATATACACCTGTTAATGATAATAGTCACATATTCAGAAATTATTAAAGTTGTAGTAGGATATTTCATGGTTCGAAGCGATATCTGGATTAATAATATAGTTGATAAACAATAATTATGGCTAAATTCATCTATTTTGTATATAATAGACTTTAAAAGGAGGTCATAGGCATATGAAGAGAATTATATGGATATTTTTATTTATTATATTTTTCATCTTAGGCTGTATAGGGTTGGTTTTACCTATTATACCTCAGGTTCCTTTTCTGATTGGATCTTTATATTGTTTATCAAAAGTTTCAGTGCGTGTTCACAGAATTATAGAGAAATCTTTATTCTATCGCAAATATCATGGCACTGTAATTGAATGGGTGGCTAAGATAAAGAGTGGCATAAAGGGGATAAAATACAAATTATTTAGTAAGGAGGATAATTATGAATGACAAAAGAGGGAGTTTTACGGGGCAGCTTGGCTTTATAATGGCTGCAGCCGGAAGTGCAGTAGGGTTAGGAAATATATGGAGGTTTCCTTATCTGGCGGCGAAGGATGGCGGAGGAGTATTTATTTTCTGCTATATAATTCTTGCGCTGACATTTGGTTTTACATTATTAACTACGGAGATTGCAATCGGCAGAAAAACAAGACAAAGTCCGCTGACTGCATATAAAGGAATTCATCCAAAGTGGGGTGGAATTGGAATACTTGCATGTTTAGTTCCAACGATTATATTACCATATTACTGTTCTATCGGTGGATGGATTTTGAAGTTTCTGTCATTGTATGTAACAAATCAGCAGGATAAGGCTGTTGCAGATGGATATTTTACAGAATATATATCAGGTGGAACTGAGCCTGTGGTTTGGTTACTTATTTATTTTGCAATTACAGCAATCGTAATTATTTGCGGAGTTGAGAAAGGAATCGAAAAATATAGTAAGATTCTTATGCCAATTCTTGTTGTATTGGTAATTGGAATATCAGTTTTTGCATTGACATTAACTCATGAGGATGAAAGCGGAGCAGTAAGAACCAGTTTACAGGGACTTAAGGTGTATCTTATTCCTGATTTTACAGGGATGACCTTTAAGGCATTTTTCCAGGTTGTGGTGGATGCTTTAGGACAGCTGTTTTTCTCAATTAGTGTTGCTATGGGAATTATGATTACTTATGGTTCTTATGCCAAAAAAGATACAAATCTCATGACATCAATTAACCAGATAGAGATTTTTGATACATTAATTGCTTTACTTGCAGGAATGATGATAATTCCTACCGTATATACATTTATGGGACAAGATGGAATGGATAAGGGACCTGGACTTTTGTTTATCTCTTTACCAAAGGTATTTGATGCAATGGGAGGTGTGGGAAGATTTATAGGTCTTGTATTTTTCCTTATAGTTTCCTTTGCGGCAATTACATCATCAGTTTCAGTTATGGAGGCAATTGTTTCAAGTTTAATGGATGCATTTAAGCTTTCCAGAAAGAAATCATCCGTTATAGTTACTATATATACATTAATTTCAGGTATTATTGTATGTCTTGGATACAGTTCATTGTATTTTGAACTTAAACTTCCAAACGGAACAGTAGGTCAGATTCTTGATGTACTTGATTTCATCAGTAATAACTGTATGATGCCTCTTGTTGCATTATTGACAAGTATATTAATAGGATGGGTTG
Organism: Agathobacter sp.; assembly: GCA_036308125.1. Classification (GTDB taxonomy): domain Bacteria; phylum Bacillota; class Clostridia; order Lachnospirales; family Lachnospiraceae; genus Roseburia. Next base: position 65,322 of record JAXJWH010000152.1, on the reverse strand, counting down.
TAAAACCGGATGTGATTATAGAAGAGGTTACGCAGGGAAAATACAAATTTAAGAGAAAAGGCTTATATATTATAATGATTAAATATGTTACACCTGTGATGTTATTGCTTTTATTACTTCAGTCTTTTGGAATATTAAGATTTTAATGGCTTTTTATTGACATAATCCGTAAAAAAACACAATTATGCATTTTTTTCTTCAATTAGGAAGAATTGGTAGCAATTTTATTTTAGTTTGGTAAAATCTATATTGTAAGAACGAAGCAAAAGTTCAGATGAAAAAAATCAAATTCAGATAAAATAGGACAATAAAGAGGAGAAAATGAAAATGTTAAAATTATGGGATTATGTTACAGTATTAGTTTTAGGAGTTGCTTTTTACGGAGTGTATTTTTTATATCAGAGAGGATTTGATATTTATTTCCTTGCACTCGCATTAGTTGTAGCGGCTATGGGAGCAGTTGCATTAATAAGCCAGAATCATGCAGAAGACAGCAAAGAAAGAGTTGTGGCTAAAGTTGCAAAACCTAACGCCGAATATTAATTTGGTTACTTTCTATTAATTAAATATTCTATTACTTTATTCTAAAAGGAACATTACTTAGGTGATGTTCCTTTTTTCTTTGAATTAATGTATAAATAGCTGTATTATAATAATAATTTATGGTATAATAAAATTTGTGCGTTTTGCAGTCTATAATTAGATTAACATTAAGATAAAAGGAGTAATATTAATGAAAAATGATGAAGTTTTCAAAGAAAACAAAATGGGTGTAATGCCCGAGGGTAAATTGTTGATTAATATGTCCCTGCCTATGATGATTTCGATGTTTGTTCAGGCATTGTATAATATTGTGGACAGTATTTTTGTATCAAAGATTTCAGAGGATGCATTTACAGCGGTTTCGCTTGCATTCCCGCTACAATCCTTTATGATTGCTCTTGCCGCAGGAACTGGTGTAGGTGTTAATTCACTGATTTCAAGAGGTCTTGGTGAGAAAAACCAAAAGAAAGTAAATCTTGTTGCAACTAATGGCCTTTTTGTTTACATTCTTACTTATGTGGTGATTGCTATAATAGGTTTAGTTGGCGTTAAGCCTTTTTATTTAATGCAGGTTAATAAAGGGCAGGAAGCTATTGCAGATTATGGAATCACATATCTTTCTATTGTTATGATATTTTCATTTGGTATTTTCGGACAATTCATATTCGAAAAGATTCTTCAGGCAACAGGAAGAACATTCTATACCATGATAAGCCAAAGTGTTGGTGCAATAATCAATATAATTTTCGATCCGATTTTAATTTTTGGACTTTTGGGATTTCCTAAACTTGGAATTGCCGGTGCTGCGATTGCAACTGTAATGGGACAGATAATTGCAGCAATTGTAGCTTTTGTATTTAATCATAAATATAATCATGATGTATCAATGAGCATGAAGAAGTTCAGACCCGATGGAAAAATTATTTCAGAAATATACAAAATTGGTATTCCATCTATTATCATGCAGTCCATAGGTTCAATTATGACAACAGGAATGAATTTGATTTTAATGGGTATGTCTAAGACAGCTGCAGCTGTATTTGGTGCATATTTCAAATTACAAAGTTTCTTCTTTATGCCTGTATTCGGACTTAATAACGGACTTATCCCTATTATTTCATATAACTACGGTGCAAGAAATAAGAAGAGAATGATAAATACCATGAAATATGGATATTTAATCGCTTTTGCTTTTATGCTTATTGGATTTGTTTCCTTTATGTTAATACCGGACAAATTACTTATGATGTTCCAGGCTTCAGATGAGATGCTTGCCATCGGTGTACCGGCACTTAGAATTATATCCTTCCATTTCCTTATTGGATGGTACTGTATTGTAACAAGTACACTGTTTCAGGCAGTTGGAAGTGCTATGTATAGTGCATATGTTTCGGTTGCCCGTCAGCTTGTGGTATTATTGCCTGCAGCATATATTTTAGCAAAAATCGGTGGAGTTTCTTTCATCTGGTGGAGTTTTCCAATAGCAGAGTTAATGTCTTTCCTTATTTCCACCATATGTTTAAAATTAACAATGAAAAATAAACTTAGTTTGTTAGATTAGAATTAAAGTGTATCCATTGTAATGATGGATACATTTTTTTTGAAAATCTGTCATGTATAATTAATTTAAAAAGTTTAAGAAAAGTTATTGACAAACTTTATAAATAAAAGTATATTAAACGTAGTTCTTAAATGGAACACTAATTGAGAAGAGGTTACTTATGTCAGATATCATATTTGTAGATTATCTTAGGAGTTTCGGATTAACAGGTCAGGAGGCAGTTATCTATGAGTTGCTGCTTGGAAGTGATGCGATGACAGGATATGAAGTTTCCAAGGCAAGCGGAATTTCAAGGTCCAATGCATATGGTTCTTTATCCGGACTGGTGGAAAAGGGCGCAGCTTACCTGATAGAAGGTGAGCCAAGCAGATACATATCTGTCGATATTGACAGATTTTGCGATAATACGCTTAGGGAACTTAACAGACAGGCAGATTACCTGAAGGGACATGCTCCGGTGAAGACATCTAACGATGGCGGGTACATTAATGTTCAGGGAAGTCGTCATATCAGGGATATGATAAGACATATGTTATCTGTATGTAAGAAGCGTTTATACATATCAGCAAAGCCTTCAATAATTGAAGAATTCAAGACGGAATTGGAAGAGCTGATTGCAAAGGATGTAAAGGTAGTAATAATTACCGATGACTATGAATTAGAAGGCGCAATTGTTTATCATGGTTATATCGAAGAATATCAGATTCGACTGATTACGGATTCTGAATATGTATTGACCGGAGAGCTTAAGGATTTAGACAGTGATATATGTCTTTATTCCAAGCAGAAGAACCTTGTATCAGTTATGAAGGAAGCACTAAAGAATAAAATTGAATTAATAAAAATTGATAAGGAGATACAAAGATGAGAGTAGGAATTTTAGGATATGGTAATTTAGGAAGAGGAATTGAATGTGCAATTCGTCAGAATGATGATGTTGAATTAAAGGCAGTATTTACAAGAAGACAGCCTGATTCAGTTAGCATTTTAACAGAGAATGTTCCTGTATATAATGTTAACGATATTGAAGCACACAAGGATGAAATTGATGTTCTTATCATTTGTGGTGGAAGTGCAACAGATCTTCCAAAACAGACACCTGAATATGCTAAATATTTCAATGTAATTGATAGTTTTGATACACATGCAAATATTCCAAGCCACTTCGAGAACGTAGACAAGGTTGCTAAAGAGAATGGTCACATTGCATTAATTTCAGCAGGATGGGATCCAGGAATGTTCTCATTAAATCGTTTATATGCAAACTGCATTCTTCCAGAAGGAAATGATTATACATTCTGGGGTAAGGGTGTAAGCCAGGGACATTCAGATGCAATCAGACGTGTTAAGGGTGTTAAGGATGGAAAGCAGTACACAATTCCAGTTCAGGCTGCATTAGATTCAGTTCGTAACGGAGAAAATCCAGAACTTACAACAAGACAGAAACATTTAAGAGAGTGCTTCGTTGTTGCTGAGGAAGGTGCTGACCTTGCACAGATCGAGAATGACATCAAGACAATGCCTAACTATTTCGCAGATTACGATACAACAGTTCACTTTATTACAGAGGAAGATCTTAAGAGAGATCACAGTGGAATTCCACATGGTGGATTCGTATTCCGTACAGGAGTTACAGGATGGGAGAAAGAGCATAAGCATGTTATCGAATATAGCTTAAAGCTTGATTCTAACCCAGAATTTACAGCATCTGTTATCGTTGCATATGCTCGTGCAATTAACAGACTTCACAATGAAGGTGTAACAGGATGTAAGACAGTATTTGATATTGCTCCAGCTTACTTAAGCCCATTAAGCGGAGACGAATTAAGAGCTCACTTATTATAATTTACGGATTGGAGTAGAATATGGAGTCATATATTAATTCAACAGATTTCTTCAAGGGAAATAACCCTGAAGAAATCGCTAAGGAATTTGGAACACCTCTTTATGTATATAATGAGGATATTATCAGACAGCATATGGATTCAGTAGCCAAGGTTATTGAGAAATATCCATATACAGCTAATTATTCAATTAAAGCTAATACAAATATTCATATTTTAAAGCTTGCGCTTGAAGAGGGAAATAACTGTGATGCCATGAGCGTTGGAGAATTAATGATGCTTGAGAAGGCTGGTTTCCCAACAGACAGAATTTTCTTCGTACCTAACAACGTAGGTAAGGAAGAATTACAGTATGCCATCGACAAGGGAATTATGACAAGCCTTGACAGTCTTTCACAGCTTGAATTATTCGGAACATTAAATCCAGGTGGAGAGTGTGCTGTAAGAATTAATCCTGGAGTAGGTGCAGGTCACCACGAGAAGGTAGTTACAGCAGGTAAGAAGACAAAATTCGGAATCGCTGAGGAAGATATTGATAAGATTTTTGAAATCTGTGATAAATATAATTTAACAATTGCCGGAATTAATCAGCATATTGGTTCATTATTCATGGAGCCCGATCCATATCTTAAGGCAGTTTCTAATTTACTTAGAATTGCAAAAAGATTTAAGAATCTTAAATTTATTGATTTTGGTGGCGGATATGGAATTCCATATCATAAATTAGACGGTGAGGCTGACTATGATATGGCTGATTTCAAGAAACGTCTTGAGCCAATCTTAGATGAATTTGTTGAAGAATATGGAAGTACTCCATTATTCAAATCAGAACCAGGCCGTTACTGCGTTGCAGAAGGCGGAGTAATTCTTGGAAGAGTAAATGCTACAAAGCAGAATGCCGGAAAGAAATATGCAGGTACAGATATTGGAATGAACGTATTAGTTCGTCCTTCAATGTATGATTCATGGCATGATATTGAGATTATTCGTGATGGAAAAGTAGTTCCAAGAGAAGATATGCAGGAGATTACAGTTACAGGTAACATTTGTGAATCAGGAGATTTACTCGCTAAGGATAGAATGCTTCCTGTTATTGAAAATGGAGATATTGCATGTGTTCTTGATGCAGGTGCATATGGATATTGCATGTGCTCTACATACAATTCACGTCCAAGACCAGCAGAAGTTATGGTATGTTCTGACGGAAGTCTTAAATTAATCAGAAGAAGAGAAACAATGGAAGATTTGTTCAGATTAATGGAAGAAGTATAGAATAATATATAAATATAAAATGAAACCCCTTCGGATTAAGATAATGTCCGAAGGGGTTGATTTTTTACACACTTTAAGCCTATTATATAATACAACACATTATAAGTCTACCCCCTTTTGGTATTGTTTGTTACAATATGTGTACGGGATGAGAAAGGGGATTTTATGGGTAAATTAAATAATTTAGGATTTACGCAGAAAGACGAAGAAAGAAATCTGGCAGAAATAATTGAGATTGCCGAGAAGAATCTTAATGATGCCAAGGAAAGTATCAGGAAAATGGGAGACGACATTTCAGATTTGTTTGATTCCATTGACATGAGAGATAAGGAAGGCCTTATACTTTGGAATGATGCCAATATCCGATTGAAAGAAATGAAGCGGAACATGGACAGATTTGAAAAAGCAAGGAGGAAACCTTATTTTGGAAGAATCAAATTTAAGGAGGAAGGTTCTTCTAAGGAGGAGGCTTATTATGTTGGTCGTGTTGGAATTACAAACGGGAAGGCAAATCCGGTTGTAATTGACTGGAGAGCACCGATTGCATCAGTGTATTATGAGAATAATCTGGGAAAATGTCAGTATACAGTAAGTTCGGAGGGAAATTATGAAATTGATTTGCTAAGGAAAAGAACTTATGAAATTGAAAATGACAAATTAAAGGATTATTTTGATTCAGACGTAGTTGCAAATGATGAATTGCTTACTAAATATCTGGCAAAAAATAAAAAAGCGGTTTTAGGCGAGATAATAGCAACAATTCAAAAGGAACAGAATCTGATAATACGACGTTCCCCTAAAACCAATATCATAGTTCAAGGGTGTGCAGGTTCTGGAAAGACAACTGTGGCGATGCACAGAATATCTTATATTCTATATAATTATGAAGAAGATTTCAGACCGGAGGATTTCTACATAATTGGAAGTAACAAGATACTTTTGAATTACATTACAAGTGTATTGCCGGAACTTGATGTGTATGGAGTATCCCAGATGACAATGGAAGAATTGTTTGTGCGATTATTATATGAAGACTGGGATTTGAATTATCAGATAAAGCCTTTGGATAAGAATGATGAAGTTAACTGCATTAAGGGAAATGAGCAATGGTTTCGTAATTTGGAGAATTTTTGTCTAAGATATGAAAATGAGCATATTCCAAGAAAAAATATTTACATGGATAAAACCAATACGTTGTTGATTGGTGAGAATCTAATAGATACATATTGCAAAGATAATTCTAAAATGTCAATGCAGAATAAATGCATTATGCTAAATAAAATACTGCTGTCAAAATACGAGAATGAAATTCAGGGAAAAAATATCTCTTTTACTGATGCGGAAAAGAAAGAGATGGAGAAAAGATATTCAGGATATTTTGGCAAAGACAAATGGAAGGGTTCAATATATGATTTGTATAATGAATTTTTACAGGAACAGATTCAAAAGGGGCATGAAGTTACAATTCCAGATAAGTCCTATGATGTCTATGATTTAGCGGCTTTGGCATATATTTATAAGAGGATTAAAGAAATTGATCCAATAAGGGAAGCAAGTCATGTTGTGATTGATGAAGCACAGGATTTTGGAATGATGGCTTATTATTGTATGCATTATTGTCTGAGATAATGCACATATACAATTATGGGTGATACTTCGCAAAATATACATTTTGGATACGGATTAAATGACTGGGAAGCATTAAGAAAGCTGGTTCTGACAGGAACTTATGATGCTTTTGGATTGTTGAAAAAAAGTTATAGAAATACCATAGAAATATCAGATTTTGCTACGGAAATATTAAGGCATGGGGATTTCCCGATATATCCGGTTGAACCAATTATCAGACATGGAAACAATGTCGCAATAGAAGAATTTAAGGATATAAATGATATTTATATAAACACAATTAAATTAATCAAAGAATGGTCAGGCAAAGGATATGATACAATAGCCATTGTTTGTAGGGATGAATCAGAAACAAAAAAAGTTGCAAAAGCGTTAGGACAGTATATAGATATAATTGACGGCTCCAATGAAGAGGCACAGTTTGGAAATGGGATTATGGCATTGCCGGTTGCATACACTAAGGGATTGGAGTTTGATGCGGTAATGTTGTTTGATCCATCCTCAGAAAAATATCCGGAAAATGATAATTATGTCAAGCTTTTATATGTAGCGGCAACAAGAGCATTACATGAATTTGTGGTTTATCATCTTGGAGATTTGACAGGTCTTATTGCTAATCCGGTTCCAAAGGATAAGCATATGAAAGAATTGGTTGCTGATACATTAACCAAGGCGAAGGAATATGAGAAAAAAACTTACACTAAGAAGGAAACAGAAGAAAATCTGCGTAAAATAGGAAATACAGAGATTAGTGAAAGAAATTATATCGGGCCAAAGAGAATTAAGGCAACGGATTTGATGATTAATTCAGCAAAAAAAGAAAAGAAATCTGATATAAAGCCAGAAGCAAACTCCGTAGGTGTGGTAAAATCAACATCGAAATTTGGACAAACTCCATCAGATAGTTCTATATTGAAACCAATGGGGCATGGCAGAATTGATAACTCTGTAAGATGGATAAAAAAGAGCAGGTTTGGAATTGCAATAAGCAGTAATTACGGAATTTTATGGGTTATTCCGATATCAGACAGCGTAATAAGAGTCATATTCAAAAAAGGTCAGGTGAGCAAAATGCCCGGTTCCTGCTGGAATAACATGCTAAAGGAAGATTTTAGGTGGAAAATGCGTGAAACCCTTGATTCAGTTGAAATATTAACAAATGAGATTTTGGTCAGGGTAGAGAAGAAAAGCGGAAGTATTTCTTTTATGAAAACAGACAAAACCCTTCTTGTATCGGAAAAGGCTTCATTGCCAAGACAGCTGGAGGATAAAAAGAACTGGCTTTATTTTGACTGGAACAGAAAAGAAAGAATTAAGGCAAAGGGTGTATTAAAAGATAGTTTTACCGATTTGATGGGGAAAGCAAGATATATTTCCTTTTCAAATGAAAATCCAAGAATGCCTCTTGTATTATCTAACAAAGGTTATGGAATCGCAATCGCAGCAACGGATACGGTTTTGTGTTGTAATATACCTGCATATGGTTCATATATTTATACAGAGAACATGGATTATACGGATTATTACTTCGTTAAGGGGAATAACGAAGCAGTGATTGAAGAGTATAGCAGAATAAGTAAATAGTTTTATCATTTAGATAGGTTATATTGTACTTTAAAAAATACAATATAACCTATTTTGTATTTAAAAAAGTACAATATGGGCTTATTTACGAAAAAACTCGAAAAAATGCACAAAAATCAGTTTGAATTTTTGGAACATATTCTACAATTAAATTATTGCAAAATAATCAGAATTAAAGTATTCTTTTCTTAGATTTAAGAGGAGGTTAACTTTATGGACAAAAAAGAAAATTTTATTAATTCAGTTGTTTCAATCGCAATTCCGGTAGCGTTACAAAGCATGTTACAGTCATCCTTTAGTATTATTGACCAGTTAATGATAGGTCAGCTAGGAGATGAATGTATTAGTGGAATCGGACTGGCGGGAAAATTCACATCTATTTTTGGAGTAGTAGTTGGTGCGGTAGGTACAGTGGCGGGGATATATATTTCCCAGTACCTCGGTGCGAAGAAGGAAGATAAGGCAGCAAGGAGTATGTATATTAATGGTGTCATAGCAATGATTATTGCAACTATTTTTTTACTGTTAAGTCTTAGTTTTTCCAAGGAAATAATAGGTATATATATTGACGATGCAAATACAATTCTAATTGCATCAAATTATCTTCGAATAGTTGCACTTGCTTTTTATGCTACGGCTTTAAGTACGATACTTAGTACTATGCTTCGAAGTCTGGAACTTGCAGTTATTCCGCTTATAGCAAGCCTTGTGGCAGTGGTTTTGAATACATTAATAAATTACATTTTAATATTTGGAAAATTTGGAGCACCAAGACTTGGTGTAGAAGGGGCTGCGATTGCAACAGTAGTTTCCGGATGGGTGAATTTTATAATAATTTTTGTTGGATTGATTTTATGCAAGAAGAATATAAAAATTTCTTCACTGTTAATAAAATCAAGTTCAGACGAAAAGAAAAAATACATATATGTTTTGCTTCCAATATTGGTTAATGAATTTTTGTGGAGCCTAGGGGAAAATATATATGCAGTAATTTATGGACACTTAGGAACTAAAAGTCTGGCGGCAATGACACTTTCATATCCTATTCAGGGATTGTTAATAGGTGCATTAAGTGGATTGTCGGGAGCTGCAACAGTTATTGTTGGTAAAAAGTTAGGAGCAGACAGACCGGATGAGGCGTATAGTGATTCGAAAAAACTGATGCTGGTATCCTTTATTGGGGCGGCTATTTTGTCATTTGTACTTATACTTTGCTCAAGATTTTATGTCAGCTTCTATAAAGTTGATGATACCGTAAGGAAAATTGCGATTTATGTATTGATTGCATTTGCAATGGTTGCACCTTTTAAAGTACTTAACATGGTACTTGGCGGAGGTATACTTCGAAGTGGCGGAGAAACAAAGCTTGTTATGTATATAGATATAATTGGAACATGGCTTTTTGGAATACCATTGGGATTACTTACATCGAATGTTTTTAACCTTCCAATTTACTGGGTATATTTTATCTTATCTTTGGAAGAGGTAATAAGATTTATCATTTCATTTATTATATTTAGAAATAAAAAATGGATGAAAAATATTGATGTGGGTTTGCAACAATAGCATGTATGTCTTATAATTATTAGGCACTTGTATTGTAGAACGGATTGCGATACAGGAATATATATAAGGATAGGACTTAATATGGTTAATGCACAAAGTTATTATTATAATTTACTAAATAAAGAACAACAAAAAGCATATTATGCAATAAAAACAGGTTTACTTAATATAGAAGATTCATTTATGGTTCCAAGACTTACCCAGAAGGAATTGTCGGATATATATTTTATGGTAAGACTTGATTGTCCGAGAATTTTCTATTCACTATCCTTTAGATACAGGTATTATGATGACTCGACATCTGTCCAGTTAATTCCAGAATATCTCTTTACAAAAGCTAAGATAAAGGAACATATTCAGGCAATGGATTCAAGAATTAAGAAGCTGGTTCGCACAGCTTCTGATATGAAGGAATGGGATAAAGAAAAATATATACATGATTTTATTTGCGAAAATGTCAAATATGATAAATTGAAAAAACAATATTCCCATGAAATAATTGGAGCTTTGGGTAATGGGGTTGCAGTATGTGAAGGAATTGCAAAAGCTGTAAAGGCATTGTGTGATGAAATGGGAATATGGTGCATAATTGCTTTGTCGGAAGCTAATCCTGAAAAAGGTATAAAGTACAGACACGCTTGGAATGTTGTCAGAATTCAGGGAAAATATTATCATCTGGATTCTACCTTTGATAATACTCTTTCTAAGGATGATGTTATTCGTTATGACTATTACAATCTCTCCGATAAGCAGATTTTCAGGGATCATGAACCACTAATATGGAAAGTTCCGGAATGTAGTTGTGGTGATAATTTCTATTATAAAGTTAAGAAAGTATCATGGACAACAACTGATGAGGTGAGAAACAGAACCAAACAGGCGGTGAAAAAGGGCAAAATTCTGCTGTTTCACTGGAGAGGCGGCTATCTTACCAGGGATGTGCTTAATGAATTGTTACATATTTTCTCAGAAGAAGCATCGAAAAAGCAAAAAATTGCAAAATGTTCACTTAACTGGCCGCAGGCGGTTATATATGTAAAATTTGAAGATAATGGTGAAATACAAACAGAATTTAATATTGACGAGGCTGATGAGTCGGTAAGGGGAGAATAGATGGAAGATAAAAGAATAGCTGTGTTTTTTCCGGGAATAGGATATACAAATGATAAACCACTTTTATATTATGCAAGAAAATTATATGCAAATGCAGGGTATGAGATTAAATTAGTGGAATATGATGGTTTTCCAGCGGGTGTGTTTGATAATGACCATAAAATAAGAGAATCTGTCAATATCGCACTTAAGCAAACTGAAAAAATTCTTGAAGATACAGATTTTAATTTGTATGATGAGGTTGTTTTTGTGGGAAAAAGCATTGGAACGGCAGTGGCATCATGCTATGGAAGTAAAGTGCTTCATAATGACAGGATTAGATATGTTTTTTTGACTCCGTTAGAGCTTTCATTTGAAAATGAGATTAGGAACTGTATTGTTTTTACCGGGGATAATGATCCATGGGTTGGCAAGGAAAAGAGTATTATTCCACGCATTTGCAAAGAAAAAGGGATACCATGTCACATATATAAGGGGTGTAACCACTCTTTAGAAAGCGGAAATGTACCAAATGATATTAAAGTTTTGGAAAATGTTACCGAAATAATAAAGGAATATACTTAAATAACCATTCAAAGTGCAGATATACACAAAAAATCTGCACTTTTTTTGTGAAATTTTATAATAAAAGTTACAATTTGTACATATTTTTATTTAAAATGCATATTGAAAAAATTAATAAGCGTTCTTTTGGTTGAATATGAGTATATTCAATTCGATTATAAGTGCAATTATATCATTATATTCGTTATAATTACCATGCAATCAAGAAGAGAGATAACAAAATTAGTTAAAATAACCAAAAAATTTGAACATTTTGTTAATAAGTTTGATTACAAACTATATATAATTAATTTTACATTTTTTAGGAGGGTTACAACATGAAAAAGAAGTTAGTGTCAGTATTACTTGTATCTGCAATGGTAGCATCTATGGTAGCTGGATGTGGGGACAATGGTTAATCAGAAGGTACAAAGTCAGGAACAGAATCAAGCAAGAGTGAGTCAGATGATGGTCATTCATTAACAATATGGGCATGGGATGCAAGTTTTAACATTCCTGCACTTAAGGCAGCTGCTGAGGATTACAAACAGAATGTAGATCCAGAATTCGAATTAAATATTGAAGAGCAGTCTCAGTCATCAGATATTGAGAATGCAATTACACTTGCAGGACAGTCAGGAGATTATGATACATTACCTGATATCACATTATTCCAGGATCATTACTTCAAACAGTATCATACAAATTATCAGGATGCATGGATGGATGTAAATGATGCAGATGTTAAATGGGAAGATTTTGGACAGGAGAAACTTGACTACTCTACAATTGATGGAGTACATTATGGATTCCCAGTAGATAACGGAACTGTTATTTTTGCATACAGAACAGACCTTCTTGAGCAGGCTGGATATACAATTGATGATATGACAGGTATTTCTTGGAAGGATTTCATCGAAGTAGGTAAGAAGGTATATGAAAAGACAGGTAAATACTTACTTTGTATGGATGGAAGTGGAAACGACCTTGTATATATGATGGCTCAGGCTGAAGGCGTATCTCAGTTTAAGGATGGCGAGCCTGATATCGTTAACAACGAAACAATCAGAGAGATCGTTGATATTATCGCAACAATGGCAAAAGAAAATGTATTATATCTTGCAAATGACTGGTCAGATTACACAGATCAGGCTATTCAGGGCGATATGGTAGCAGGTGTTATGAACGGAAACTGGATTATTCCTACAATTCAGAAGGTAGATGCTAACAGTGGAAAATGGGAAATCACAACATTACCTACACTTAAGGGTGGAGAAGGATATGCATCTAACGGTGGTTCTTCATTATACCTTACATCTAACTGCAAGAACCCTGAACTTGCTAAGAAATTCTTATCATACACATTCGGTGGAAGCACACAGACATATGATAATGCACTTAAAGATGGTGGTGTTATCACATGTAACACAGTTGCAGGACAGTCAGACGTATACAATGAAGGTGTTGAATACTTCAATAATCAGGCAATTTATTCTAAGATCGTAGAAATGGGATCTCACGTTCAGGTAGTTGAGCAGAACGATTTCCATTATGATATTCGTAACTTACTTGGAACAGCAATCATCAATATCAAAGATGGCGCTGATTTAGATTCAGAGCTTAAGAATGCTGATGAGCAGATTAGAGCTAAAATGGGTCTTTAATCTCCTGGTTACTTATTAAAAATTGCATCAATAAACAGGGAATCGGTTAATCGTTTCCCTGTTTATAAGATAGGGGGCATTTATTGTGAAAAAGAAGAAAGGCTTTAGTGTAACTGCCAAGCAAAAAGCTGCTGGATGGCTATATCTTTTACCGGCTACATTATTGATTGCAGTTATGAGTTTTTACCCTATTATAAGGGCTATTATTACATCATTTCAGACAGGTGCAGGAACTAATATGCACTGGGCTGAACCTATATTTAGAAATTACACAAGAATGTTTAATGACAAGATTTTCTTAAGATCTGTCGGAAATACATTTTTATACCTTATTATCGAAGTGCCAATCATGCTTATTCTGGCAATGTTATTGGCTCAGTTACTTAACAATAGAAATTTGAAATTCAAAGGATTTTTCCGTACATGAGTATTCCTTCCATGTGCAACATCTTTAGTATCATATTCTTTGATTTTTAAATCTTTATTTGCAACACAGGGATTAATTAATACTATCCTTGTAAATTTACACATTATTGAAGAAAATTATAATTTCCTTGGCAATGCATCAAGTGCTAAGGTGGTTATTATCATAGCTCTTATTTGGAGATGGACAGGATATAACATGGTATTTTTCCTTGCCGGACTTCAAAATATTGAGTATTCAGTTTATGAAGTAGCAAAAATTGATGGTGCATCAGGATGGCAGACATTTTGGAGCGTAACAGTGCCACTTCTTAAACCTACAATCGTAATGACAGCAATTATGTCAATTAATGGTACATTACAGTTATTTGATGAATCAGTTAACTTAACAAGTGGTGGACCTGCTAACGGAACAATCACAATGTCACATTATGTATATAATAATTCATTTGGTGAAGGTGTAGCAGACTTTGGATATGCATCAGCGATGTCATTCTTTATTTTCATACTTGTTGCAATACTTGCATTTATCAATTTGAAAGTAGGTGATAGTCGTGACTAAAAAGAAAAATAAATCAACAATTCAAAGAAGATTAATTCCTTCTTACATATTTTTAATTATTGTATCCTTTATTTCGGTATTTCCATTTTATTGGATGATTTCGGCGGCTACAAACAATACTTTGGATGTGGCAAACGGACGACTTTTGCCAGGAACACAGGCTCTTGAGAATTTCAGAAAGCTTATTGCAGGACAGGATCTTGGAAAAGCAATGCTTAATTCTTTCATTGATGCTGGCGTTCTTACAATTGTTGCATTACTTGTATGTTCACTTGCAGGCTATGGTTTTGAGTTATACCATGACAAATATAAAGATAAATTATTTTCTATTATCTTACTTGCAATGATGGTTCCACAGGTTGCAACAATGATTCCACTTTTTAAGATGGTTTCAAAAATGGGATTGTTAAATTCATTCATGGGATTTATGCTTCCAACTATTTCAACACCGTTCCTTATTATGATGTTCAGACAGAATTCGAGAAATTTCCCTGTGGATATTCTTGAAGCTGCAAGAATTGACGGTTTAAGTGAACTTGGAATTTTTGTAAAAATGTATATGCCTGTAATGAAATCAACATATGCAGCAGCTGCTGTAATAACATTTATGAATTCATGGAATTCTTATTTATGGCCAAAAGTTGTATTGAATAAGCCTGAGGCACAGACAATGCCAATGCTTATTGCAAACCTTTCAGCTGGTTATACTGTAGATTATGGAACACTTATGATGGGAGTATTATTCTGTTCAGTTCCAACAATGGTTATATTCTTTATCTTACAGAAGCAGTTCGCTGAAGGAATTACCGGAGCAGTTAAATAGTTTTTAGAGTTTTAGGGGGGCAAATAACGGGTTGTTAATTGCCCCTTTTTTAAAAAGTAAAGAGAGGTTTTTATATGGAAAGTTTTGATTTTGAAATCGTAAAAAATCCTGAAATTTTTCAACAGAACAGATTGAAAGCACACTCAGACCATGTGTGTTATAAAACAGAATATGAAAAAAATACAAGAAACACAAGTTACAGATATTCTTTGAACGGATTATGGAAATTTGATTATGCCACTAATATGGACAGGGTGGTAAATGATTTTGAAAAAATAGATTATGATTGCAGTAATTGGGATGATATCAGAGTTCCTGCACATATTCAGATGGAAGGATATGATAATCCTCAGTATACCAATACAACATATCCTTGGGAAGGAAGAGAATACATTGAGCCAGGTGAAATTCCAAGTGAATTCAATCCGGTTGCAAGTTATGTTAAATATTTTACAGTTCCTGAGTCGATGAGGGATATGAAGATTTGCATATCTTTTCAGGGAGTGGAAAGCGGATTTGCATTATGGCTTAATGGAATGTATGTAGGTTATAGTGAAAATTCATTTGATCCTGCAGAATTTGATTTGACTCCATTTATTATTGAAGGTGAGAATAAACTTGCTGTAAGGGTGTGGAAGTGGACTTCAAGCAGCTGGTGTGAAGATCAGGATTTCTTTAGATTTTCAGGAATATACAGGGATGTTTACCTATATGCTGTTCCAAAGGCTCATATATGGGATATCAGAACAGAAGCATTATTAAATGACGATTTTACAGAAGGAAATTTATGCGTAGAGCTTAAAACAGAGGGCTGTGGAAATGTAAAAGCAACATTATATGCTGGTGAAATCAGAAATGCAGATAACGGAGTATTTCTTGGAAGTGAAGATGTTGTAATTGCAGAAACAAAGAATTCTTTAGGGGAAAATACAAAAATAAGTTTTAATATTGCAAATCCAAAACTTTGGAGTGCAGAAGAACCTGTTTTATATTGGTTAAAACTTCAGGTGGAAGATGAGGATGGTAATGTAACTGAGATTATCACTCAGAATGTCGGATTCAGACACTTTGAGATGGATAACGGAATAATGAAACTTAATGGCAAAAGAATTGTGTTTAAAGGCGTAAATCGTCATGAATTTAATGCCGTATCGGGACGAGTTCCAAGGGCAGAAGATGCAATCAAAGATGTAATTACAATGAAGGCAAATAATATAAATGCCATTAGAACAAGTCATTATCCGGATGATTCAATTCTATATGAATTGTGTGATATTTACGGATTGTATATGATTGCAGAGAACAATCTTGAATCACATGGTACATTTGAGGCATATGAAAAGGGTGTGGCAGATGAGTCATATGTTGTGCCTTATGATAATGAAAAATGGCTTGCAATGATGCTTGACAGAGTTAATTCATGTTATCAAAGGGATAAGAATCATCCCGCAATCATTATATGGTCATGTGGAAACGAATCCTATGGTGGTAAGGTTATTTATGAAATGGCTAACTATTTTAGGAAACTTGATTCACATCGTCTTGTGCATTATGAAGGAGTATGCCATGACAGACGATATAATGATTCAAGCGACATGGAAAGCCAGATGTATCCATCGGTTGAGTCTATTAAGGCATTTTTAAAGGAAAATAAGGATAAGCCTTTTATATGTTGTGAATATACACACGCAATGGGAAATTCCTGTGGTGCGATGCACAAATATACTGACCTTACAGATGATGAGCCTAGATATCAGGGGGGATTTATCTGGGATTATATTGACCAGACTTTATATAAGAAGGATCGCTATGGCGAGGAATTCTTAGGTTACGGCGGTGATTATGATGACAGACCAACAGATGGCGATTTCAGCGGAAACGGTATTGTATACGGAGGTGACAGAGAACCATCACCTAAGATGCAGGAGATAAAATTCAATTATCAGAATATATCAGTTGATTTTATTGATGATGATTTTGTAGTGAAAAATAAAAATCTTTTTGTAAATACCGATATATATGATGCATATGTGATTCTTCAAAGTGACGGAGTTGAAGTGCTTAGAACGAAGATTAAGACAGATGTTTCACCACTTGGTGAGAAAACATATAAAATTCCGGAGAAAATCACATCCTACATGGAATCAGCTAAAGCTGATGATAATGAAACTCCTGAATTTTCAATTATTGTATCATTCCATTTAAAGGATGATTGCATATGGGCTGACAAAGGTCATGAAGTGGCTTTTGGACAAAAGATTTACAAAAAAGAAGTAAAAGAGTATACATGTGATGAGTCTGTTGAGGTTGTAATTAACCACAATAACATTGGTGTAAAGGGTGAAAACTTCAGGGCAATTTTCTCAAGAGTGAATATCGGAATGGTTTCGTATGTGTACGGAGGCGTGGAAATGCTTCCTAATTACATTCCATTACCTAATTTCTGGCGAGCACCTGTAAGCAATGACAATGGAAATATGATGCAGCTTCGATACGCACAGTGGAAGATTGCAAGTATGTATGTAACAACTAAAAGTGAGGCAAGATTTGAGGATACTTCTCCTAAAGTAGAAGAACTCGAAGACAGCGTTAAGATAACATATACTTATCATATGCCAACAACTCCAAGATCATCATGTGAAGTGTCATACAGAGTATTTGGAGATGGAACAATAGAAACAAAACTTAAATATGATCCGGTTAAAGAGCTTGGCGATATGCCTGAATTCGGTATGATGTTCAAGCTGGATGCAGATTATGATACTGTTAACTGGTATGGACTTGGACCAATGGAAAATTATGCCGATAGGAAACATGGAGCAAAACTTGGCGTTTATGAAAATAAAGTGCAGGATAATATGGCACAGTATCTTGTACCACAGGAATGTGGAAATAAGTGCGATGTCAGATATGTCAAAGTACTCAATAAGAAAGGCAGAGGAATGATATTCTTCGGAGATGACTTATCTGTGAATGTATTGCCATATACTCCACATGAACTGGAAAATGCCGCACATGGTTTTGAATTACCAAAAATCCATTATTCCGTAGTACGTATAGCTCAAGAACAAATGGGTGTAGCAGGAGATGACAGCTGGGGCGCAAGAGTGCATCCGGAATATCTTCTTGATGTATCAAAGACAAAGGAATTTACATTCTATTTCAGAGGAGTGTAATTCATATAAATAATTATTAGTAATAGGAGAGTAAAATGAGTAAATTTATCAAAGGAATGGATTTATCCACACTATTGGAAATGGAAAAATGTCATGCAAAATATTATGATAATGGTCAGGAGATGGATATTCTTGACATAATGAAAAAGTATGACGTTGATACAATAAGACTTCGTATCTGGAATGATCCTAAGTCAGAAACAGGAGAGCCATATGGTGCCGGAAACAATGACCTTGATGAAACAATTGCCATTGCAAAGAAAGTTACAGATGCAGGATTAGGCGTATTACTTAATTTTCATTATAGTGATTTCTGGGCTGATCCTGGAAAACAGTTTAAGCCAAAGGCATGGGCAAATTATGGCGTTGAAGAATTGGAAAAAGCTGTTTATGATTTCACATTTGAATCTCTTAATAAAGCGATTGATAGTGGTGTAAATGTTACAATGATTCAGGTTGGTAATGAATTATCCAACGGTTTATCGTGGCCAGAGGGAAAAGTGCCTAATTATGATAACATTGCAAAATTTGTAAGTGCAGGAATCAGAGCATGTCGTGCAGTTAACCCTGATATTCCGCTTATGATTCACCTTGACAATGGTGGAAATAATGAATTATACAGAAGATGGTTTGATAATTATACACAAAGAGGCGAAGATTTTGACTACATCGGATTATCATATTATCCATTCTGGCATGGTTCACTTCAGATGCTTGAAGACAATATGAATGACATTGCCAAAAGATATGGAAAAGAACTTATCATTGCAGAGGTTTCCATGGGATATACTATGGAAGATTATGGTAAGTATGAGCAGCTTGAACCTGATAAGAGAATTGGATATGCAACAAAGAAGGAATTAGTTGATAAAATCGAATATCCTATGACAGTACAAGGACAGGTAGATTTTACAAAGGATTTCCTTAACAGAGTTAAGAATGTAGCAGATGACAAGGGTGCCGGATTCTTCTGGTGGGAGCCAGCATGGATTCCTGTACCAGGTTCAGGATGGGCAACAGAGGCTTCATTAAAATACATGGATTCACCAGGACCATGCGGTAATGAATGGGCAAATCAGGCATTATTTGACTATGATGGAAATGCACTTCCTACACTTGAAGTTATCAGAGATTTCAAAAAATAATATTAAGAAAAAATATTTAAAAACTAATTAAATCTGATAAACAAATTGTGAATTTTTATAAATTGAATTGACATACTAAAAGTATATTATTAGAATTTAAGAATAAAAGATTAGACAATTTATAGAAAAGAGGATACGGTATGGTTAAGAAAATAACAGAAAGTGAATTTAAAGATGTAACTTCCAATGGAATAGCTGTTGTTGATTTTTCAGCAACATGGTGTGGACCATGTCAGATGCTTGCGCCGGTTCTTGATGAAGTGTCAGAAGAATTAGTTGGGAAGATTAATTTTTTCAAAGTAGATGTAGATGAATGTAATAGTCTTGCAGCTGCTTATGGAATAACAAATATTCCGGCACTTCTTGTTCTTAAGGATGGAGAAAAACAGGAGATTTCTGTGGGATTTAAGCCTAAGGAAGTGTTGTTGGAAGAGTTACAGAAATATGTATAATACAAATATTTTGAATAGGTAAGACATAATAAAAGGAGATACAGTCTGGACTGTATCTTCTTTTCGTATATGATGTATTTATTTCTCATGAAGTTTTGAACGATGTGACAGATATAAAATCAAGCCTACAAATACCATTCCACCAATCATATTACCAAGTGTAACTGGTAAAGAACTGTTGAGTAAGAATGTCTTGATATTAAGTGTATCTAACTGCTGGCTTGTGTATCCGTATGTTTCCATTGCCATATTGGCATAGTCCTTATTAGTAAGAGCCATAATGCCGGCTGGAATATAGTACATATTAGCAACGCAATGCTCATATCCGCTTACTACGAATGCAAAAATTGGGAAAAATATTGCTAAAATTTTTCCAGCAGCATCCTTTGCAGCTGATGCAAGTAAAACAGCACAACATACGAAGATGTTACACATAATACCTGAACAGAATGCTTTAACAAAAGTTGTGGATGTTTTTCCGAGAGCAACTTTAATTGTAAAAGCACCAAGTAATCCATTTGAAAAATCAAACTGACCGCTAAAGAAGACTAAAGCAGCTATAATCACAGAACCAACAAGATTGCCAAGCCATACAACTACAAGTACTTTGACTGCGCTGAGTATTGAATATTTCTTCTCGAATAATCCAAAAATAAGTAAGCAATCTCCAGTAAATAATTCTCCGCCCAAAAATACAATTAAAATAAGTCCGACCGGGAAGATAGTTCCTCCAATGGCTCTTGACAAACCTACATTAGATACATTATGCATTGCAACGGAACTTGCTGCTGCCCCTCCGGCAATGAACATTCCTGCAAGAATTGCAAGAACAATAAGTCTTGTGATTGGAATTTTAACTCTGTTTTCTTCAACTTTGATATTACCACTAACAATTTCAGGTTGTGATAAAAGTAATTTGTTATCCATTTTGTTCCCTCCTAGGTTAGAAATCCACAGTAAATTATATATTTAAACGATAAAATTTACAAGTAGATATATAATTTTTTTGTAGACATATATAGTTATTAAATGTATAATAAATAGTAAGAAGGTACTAAAAGGAGGGAAACTTATTATGGGGGACCAAAATTCACCAAAGAGAAGGAAATTTAATAATATTAAAACTTTTATTGGCTTATTATTTTTAATTTCTTTTATTATTCTTGTTGTAATTACACAGTTCATAAATGGAAAGGTTCAGGATGCAAGTCTGACAAGTGCGGCAAAAGAAGAGATAGAAAGTACTGCGGATTTGTCGTCTCAGATTATTGATGAATGGGTTTCAAAGCAGAAGGTAATTGCATTATCCATTATGGATACGTTGGAGGATGCAAAGGACATTGATGATAATTCCATGAGAAAATATCTTCAAAAGAGTCTTGCGGAGAATGAAGACGCATCTGTGTACTATGTTGTATTTGGGGATTCAGGCAAGATGGTTTCGACAGCCTCATCTTTGACAAGTAATGTCAGCGTATTGGAGACAGATTACTGGCAAAAGGCAATTGAGGCACAGTCTGTGGTTTTTACAGAACCAAGTGTGGATGAAATTACTAATGAAGTAATTCTTGATATGGCGTGTCCTGTAACAATTAATAACAGACAGGCTGTTTTTGTAGCGGAACTGGATGCCCAGAAATTCAATGAACTTGTTCAAAGTATAATGACAGATGAACATATAGAGGCATTTCTTGTAAATGAGAATTCTACAATCATTTCTCATGTAAATCAAAGCTATATACCGGGAAAGGATGGAAATAAAAACTTAAATGATGTTTCAAATATTAATATTGATGCAGAAGATGTGGAATTAATAACAGATTTTGATGGATACAGCAAATATGTGGCAGTTGCAAAGATTGAAAGTGTAAACTGGACGATATGTGTGTTACATGGAAAGCAGGCGATTGTCGATGAAATAAATGATTATGTATCTAAAGATGTTTTTGCGGCAATAATTATTTTATTAATAATAATTCCTGTTACATATATTATTGTTGGTAAAAAACTGGCAATTATTTCGAAACTGGAATCTGACATTGACCAGATAACTAAAGGTGACCTTAGTATTTCCATTAGTGAAACAAAAAGAAGTGATGATGTTGGTGGTTTACAAAATTCCATTGCGCATCTTGTGGGAATGTTAATTGGTATGATTAAGGATATCAGTCATGCATTAGGGGAGATTTCCAATGGAAATCTTGGTGTGGAAGATATTGAAGATTATCCTGGAGAATTTGAACAGTTATCAGAGGCAGTTAATTCAATCAAAAATACATTGTCATCAATTATGCTTAATGTATCAGAAACTGCAAATTCAGTAGGCATAGGTTCAAGTGAATTGTCAGATGCAACAGCTTCTTTGGCTCAGGGAACTACAGAGCAGGCATCTTCTGTTCAGAATATTGTTAACGAGATTAATGATGTTACGGAAGAAATCAAGAAAAATTCCAAGAATTGTAATCTCATACATGAGAAGCTAAATAATTTTGATATTTTAATTAATGAGAGCAACACTAATATGCAGGAACTTACTGATAATGTTAATCGAATTGAGAAAATGTCACAGGATATTCAAAATGTAGTAGATTCAATAGATTCCATAGCTTTCCAGACCAATATCCTTGCACTTAATGCATCGGTAGAGGCTGCAAGAGCCGGCGAGCATGGAAAGGGATTTGCAGTTGTAGCAGAAGAGGTAGGAAATCTTGCAGGAAAATCAGCTGAGGAATCTCATAAGACTGATGAATTAATAAGCGAATGTATTAAGATGATAAGCGAAGCAAAAGGTCATGCAGATGTGACAATGGATAGCTTTAAGACAATAGTAAATGATGCAGAGGAAATTACCAGAGCATTTAATGAAATAGTAGAATCACTAAATATTCAGTCACAGGATGCTGAGAATATCAGACATGAGGTGCTTTCGGTTTCTGATGTAATACAGACGACAACAGCCACAACAGAAGAAACCGCAGCAGCGACAGAAACATTATCGACACAGGCAGATGGACTTAATGATCTTATCCGTAAATTCAGATTCTAAGAATGTGTTTTTCAATATATGGATTGCTTATAACCTGATATTGACATGATTATGGAAAATATATTATTATTTCATAGTTGATATATGAAGTAATAATTCTTTAATGGTTTGTGACCATTGGATATGGAGGAAAATAACATGGGATATATTGAAGAAACAGACAATCTTGAACTTGATTTTAAGAAGATTTCTTCTATGGCAGGGCAGGATGTAATTCCTGTTGCAATACAGAATGTTGATACAAAGGAAGTTATTCTGGTTGCATATACTAACGAGCTTGCATTTAAGGAATCAGTCAGATTAAAAAGACTCGTTCTTTGGAGTACATCTAGAAATGAATTATGGATAAAAGGTGCTACATCCGGTAATGAATTTGAATTAGTTGATGTATTTGTTAATTGTGAGCAGAATTCACTTGTATATACGGTTCGTCCGTTAGGCGGAAATATCTGTCATACATCATATAATGGAGTTGCCAACAACTGTTATTATAGAAAATTAGACATGGATACAATGAAATTAATAAATTTAAATACATTAAAATAATAACAATTTGCTAGGATTTTAAAAAATTTTTGTGTATTTTAACAGTATCTTTCTAAGATAAATAGTATATAATAGAATTAGGTAAGGAAACATGTTTTCTTACTATGCCAAAGAAGCAAAACTTCTTTCCGTTTATAACGGACATCCGTATAAGGAGCGTACGGCGATGTGCTGGCATCGAAAAAAACTACCGCAGTCGTAAGTAACGAAAGGGATTACTACTTTTGTATAGTTGCCTTGAAATACCGTGTAAGTGGAATGCTTACAAAAATCTGTCGGGGTGGCGACATTAAATCCAGCATTATTAACAAAAGGATTGTGGCAAGACACAATCCTTTTGTTCTGTATTATACATAGGATTTGAAATATGATTACAACAGGAATAATGGAAATATTACATGATGCTATACAAATATATGATAAGCTTTGTGGAAAAAAATATTTAATAGCATTTGGTTCGAAGAATGATTATAAATTTGTGCAAATAATAATAAAGCAAAGTTCATTTTGGCATTTATTAGGATGTGTTTTGGAAGCAGACAATAATGAAGGAAAAAATGATACTTACAATAAATGTAAAAATAAAATTAATGTAGCAGAAAAGATTTCTTCTGTTCATAGTTTTTCGGAGATAAAAGAAAAATATGAAGCTATGCAAAATGTTTTTGATTTTGTTACTAATGCTAAACAGGTAAAAGTTGGATATGCGGTTGGATGTCCAGAAGAATATCTTTTTAAGATTGGTACAGGAAATAATAATGGTATTGTTGGATATGATTATCCCAATCAGGGCAATTCTAATTTGTTGTTTCCTAAATCAGCACAGTTAAAGTCAATATCGAAGATTTCAAAAACTACATATAAGATTTTAGTGATATTAAGTAAAAATATTGACGAAAAAGATTATCATAATATTGAATATGAAATAAAAGAAAATATACATTTAGAAATTTTAAAATATTTGCCTGTTGAAATTAAAACGTTTACAAAAATCTGAAAATGAATTTAATGTCAAATAATGGAGTGGGATTCAAAGAATCCCACTCCATTACTGCGTTTTAAGGAATTTTTGTAAGTTGTATTGACGATTAGATAACAAAGTGATATCATAATGATATCAGATAAATATAAAAAAGGAGGAAGGTATGGTAAGGAAGATAATGCGTGATCCGTTATTTCTGGCACAGAAATCAGTTGATGCAACTAAGGAAGATGCACAGGTGGTGACAGATTTACTTGATACACTTAAGGTAAATTTAGATCACTGTGTTGGTATGGCTGCTAATATGATTGGCGTGAAGAAGAATATAATAGTTGTTGCAGTGGGACCTTTTCAGTTTGCGATGATAAACCCAGTAATAATCAGAAAGTCGGGGGCTTACAAAACTGAAGAAGGCTGTCTTTCTCTGGATGGAGTAAGACCTTGCACAAGATATCAGACAATAGAAGTTGAATACCTTGATACTAATTTTAAGAAACAATGCGGAAAGTACGAAGGATGGACAGCTCAGATTATACAGCATGAGATTGACCACTGTAACGGGATTGTGATTTAAGGAGGCAGGACTATGAAGGAGATTATTTACACAAATAAGAAGAATGGCTTAAAGGCACTTTTATTAACAATTGCAGCATTAATAATAGGATTTGGAATCGTTATTTTTGGAATTGTTCAGTTAAGCGAGAAAGAAGATATTGTAGGGGCTATGTGGCTTGTGGCAGGAATAATTATTGATATTGTTGGTTGGATTCCACTTTTTGGTCTTAAAGTAATTAAGCCTCAGGAAGCTCTTGTTTTTACCCTTTTTGGAGAATACAAGGGTACAATAAAAGAACCTGGATTTTATTTTGTTAACCCATTTTGCGTAGCGGTTAATCCTGCAGCTAAAACCAAACTGGCTCAAAGCGGTGACAATGTTTCTGGAGGTAAGAATTCTGATAAAGATATTTCGACTGTGACATCGAATAAGATTTCTCTTAAGGCAATGACTCTTAATAATGGCAGACAAAAAATTAACGATTGTCTTGGTAATCCAATTGAGATAGGAATTGCTGTAATCTGGAGAGTGACAGATACTGCAAAAGCTGTATTTAATGTAGATAATTACAAAGAATATTTATCACTTCAGTGTGATGCGGCATTAAGAGATATAGTAAGAATATACCCATATGATGTGGCTCATGATGTAGATACAACAGGTGATGGTGTAGCAGATGAAGGAAGTCTTAGAGGTTCATCAGAAGTGGTGGCTAAGCGAATCAAAGAAGAAATTCAGGCTAAGGTTAATGAAGCTGGAATTGAGATTATGGATGCAAGAATCACATATTTAGCATATGCACCTGAAATTGCATCTGTAATGCTTCAAAGACAGCAGGCATCTGCAATAATTGATGCAAGAAAAATGATTGTGGATGGAGCTGTTGGAATGGTTGAGATGGCATTAAATAAATTAAGTGAAAAAGAAATTGTAGAACTTGATGAAGAAAGAAAGGCACATATGGTATCTAATCTGCTTGTGGTATTATGCGGAAACCATGATGCACAACCAATTATTAATTCGGGAACATTATACTAATGGCTGCAAAAAAACAAGTACCACTTAGATTATCTGAAAAGTTGTATGCAGATATTTCCGCATGGGCAGAAGACGATTTCAGATCAGTAAATGGACAGATAGAATACCTTTTGACAGAATGTGTTAAGCAAAGAAAAAAAGATGGCAAATATGTGGGGGAAGATATAGATGTTCCCCCTAAATTTGATATTAAGTGATATACTGTTAATATCATAACTAAGGAGGATGGAAATGAACAGAGCTTATATAACCAAGAAAGCATTCGGAATAGAAATTGCATCCTATTTTTTGATTTTATTGTCATTTTTAGCTGCAATAGTTTTAATTTTAACCGCAGACGGCTCAATTCCTTATCATTATGATTTTTCAGGACAACCTGATGAATACGGTTCACCTTGGATTCTTTTGTTATTGCCTGGGATAATGGCAGTTACTAATATTGTACTGACTTTATCAATTCATGTATTACCTGAAAATATGTGGAATTTTCCAATAGAGATTACAGACAGAATTCGATTTGATGCATATAAAAATACCGTATACATGATAGTTTTGTTACAATTTCAGATGGCGCTTTATACTATATATTTTACACTTGTTCTCACTAAAGGGGAAAATTATATAGTTGCTGGAACAGTAGTTTTGCTGGTGGCTGTGTTTGGAACAATTGGAGTATATATTGCCAGAATAATTAAATTGTCACATAAATAATATGCGTAAATTGTGGAATGAAAGGAAAAAACAATGGACAGAATGAGACGATTAAGAAATAATGGAATTATAAGGGATATGGTCAGGGAAAATCATATTCGTGTGGATGAACTTATTTATCCAATATTTGTTATAGAAGGGGAAAATATATGTAACCCAATAGAATCAATGCCGGGGATAAATCAGTATTCTGTTGACAGACTTCATGAGGAAATGGATCGTGTGGCTGAATGTGGAATCAAAGCAGTATTATTATTTGGAATTCCGGCACACAAGGATGAAGTGGGGAGTGAAGCTTATAACGATAACGGAATTACCCAGCAGGCAATTAGATTTATCAAGGAAAATTACAAAGATATTGTTGTAATAGCAGATGTATGTCTCTGTGAATATACTTCCCATGGGCATTGCGGACTTGTAAAAGAGGGAAAAATTCTAAATGATGAAACACTTCCGCTTTTGGCAAAGGCTGCCGTAAGCTATGCGAAAGCAGGTGCAGACATTGTAGCACCAAGTGATATGATGGATAAAAGAGTTAAGGCGATAAGACAGGCACTTGATTCAGAAGGGTATAAGGATATTCCAATAATGTCATATAGTGCAAAATTTGCTTCATGTTATTATTCTCCATTCAGGGATGCGGCACATTCAGCACCAGAGTTTGGAGACAGAAAGACTTACCAGATGGATCCTGCTAACGGAAAGGAAGCCTTAAGAGAAGTCGAAGAAGATATTATAGAGGGAGCAGATTTGATAATTGCAAAACCTGCTCTTGGGTACATGGATATAATTAAGGATATATCCAATAATTACAATATTCCAATAGTTGCATATAATGTTAGCGGCGAATATTCAATGGTCAAGGCAGCGGCAATGAACGGCTGGATTGATGAAAAGAAAATGGTAATGGAAAATATGATTGGCCTTAAACGTGCCGGAGCAAAAATGATAATTACTTATCATGCGTTGGAAGTTGCAGGATATTTAAAAGAAGAACAATAGAGGTTAGAAAATGAATGATACTAAGTCAAGGGAGTTATTTTCCGAAGCAAAAAAATTTATACCGGGAGGAGTAAATTCACCGGTAAGGGCATATGGCTCAGTAGGAATCACTCCACGTTTTATAAAAAAAGCAAATGGTGACAGAATTTTTGATGAAGATGGCAATGAATATATTGATTATGTATGTTCCTGGGGACCGGGAATACTAGGTCATGCGCATCCTCGTGTTATTGAGAAGGTAAAGGAAGCATGTGACTATGGGCTTACATACGGTGCACCAACTCAAAAGGAAGTGGAACTTGCAAAATTAATAAATCAGGCGATGCCATGGGTTGAGATATCAAGACTTGTATGTTCGGGAACTGAAGCTGTAATGTCAGCAATAAGAGTGGCAAGGGGATATACAAACAGAACCAAGATAATTAAATTCAAGGGCTGTTATCATGGACATTCAGACGGCTTGCTGGTTAAGGCAGGTTCGGCAGCACTTACAACATCAGTTCCGGATTCTGCAGGAGTTCCCGCTGATTTTACAAAGCATACTTTAGTGGCACTTTATAATGATAAGGAATCTGTCAAGAAGCTGTTTGAATCCAATAAAGATGAGATTGCGGCAGTAGTTGTTGAGCCTGTGGCTGCTAATATGGGAGTTGTACCACCTGAGGAAGGTTTTTTGGAATTTTTAAGGGAAATTACAACTCAGTATGGTGCGTTATTGATTTTTGATGAAGTAATAACAGGATTCAGGCTTGGAATAAGCGGAGCTGCAGGATATTATAACGTTAAACCTGACCTTGTAACCCTTGGCAAGATAGTAGGTGGTGGAATGCCGGTTGGAGCGTATGGAGGAAGAAAAGAGATAATGAATCATGTTTCTCCTGTCGGTACGGTTTATCAGGCGGGAACTCTTTCGGGAAATCCTATTGCAACAACTGCAGGAATAGAAACTTTAAAAATTCTAATGGAAGATGAAAGTATATATGAGCGTCTTAATAAAAAGGCAGAAATCCTTGAAAAAGCCATAGAAGAGGCTAACAAGGAGAGCAAGAATAAAGTATGGGTAAACAGAGTCGGTTCTTTGATGAGTATATTTTTTACAGAGTCAAAGGTGTGCGATTATGATAGCGCAACTTCGTCAGACACAGAAAGGTATGCGAAATATTTCAGATACCTGATAGAGAATAATATATATGTAGCACCATCGCAGTTTGAGGCAATGTTTATTTCTGATGCACATTCTATAGAAGATATTGAGCATACAGCAAAGATAATATCTGAAGGAATAAGGCTATGATGAAATTTGGATATTGGGGAATAAGTTATAAAAATGCAGATATTGACGTAAGGGATAAAATATCTTTTACTGATAGAAAAAAAGAAGAATTACTGTCAAAATTATATGAAGATGGAATTTCCCAATGTGTAATTCTTTCAACTTGTAACAGAAGTGAATTATATTTTATGTATTCTTCTGATGATGAATCAGAATTTGTGGGAAAATGTTATAGAAATACCTTTGAAGATGTAAATATAGATGGAATATTGAAGAATCGGACAGGTGATGAGGCAATTAAATATCTTTTCGCTGTTACAACGGGACTTGAGTCAATGGTTCTGGGTGAGGACCAGATACTTGGGCAGGTAAAGGAAGCATATGAATATTCCAAGGCATTTGGATATACCGGTAAGGAAATTAATATGATTTTCCTTGATGCCATAAGCTGTGCTAAGAAAATTAAAACAGAAATTAAAATAAGCAGTATACCTTTGTCGGTAAGTTATATTGGTATAAAGCATCTAAATGAAGCTTGTTGCATTAATGGGCGCAATGTCCTTGTGGTGGGAAGCGGGCAAACCAGTGCGCTTGCAATTCAGTATGCATATGAATATGGAGCTGACAAAATATATGTGGTTAACAGAACCAAAAGTCATATGAAGGAATTGAAGAAAATATATCCTAACTTGATTTGTGGCGATTTAGATGAAAGATACACATACATGGATGAATGTAGTGTGATAATAAGCGCCACAAAAGCACCGTTTCTTGTGATTAAGGCGAATGAATATAATCTTTCAAGTGAAAAATGGATGCTTGATCTGGCAAGTCCAAGGGATATAGATACGAAGTTTTCTGAAAATAAGCTGTGCCATCTTTATGATCTTGATTCCATTAAGGAAGAATCAATGAAGAATATGCAGGAAAGACAAAAACTTGCATTAGAGTGTGAGGAAATAATTGGTTGTGCATGTCAGGAAACTTCAAGGAAATTATTGTCCACAAGAGTTGACGACACAATTAAATCCCTTAATCAAAGGTGTCAGGAAATTGTTGATGACAGTAGTGCATATCTTAACAGGAAACTGGATTTATCACCCCATGAGCAAAAAATCGTTATAAGAACACTTAAGGCTTCTCTTCGAAGATTGATGAAAGAGCCAATTGAAGAATTAAAAGCATTAGATGATGCAGATGAACAGGATAATTATAAAGAAATAGTTGCAAAACTGTTTCAACTGTAAATTCTATGCTTGTATATATGCGTTTTCTTTGGTAAAATAGTACTAAAGAAAGCGCTATTTGTTTTTGGGAGGTATTTACAGTATGTTCATTTTTACTAAGGACTGTGTTATAGGGATAGAAGCAATAGACAATGATCATAAAAGAATGTTTGAGTTGTTGAACGATGCTATGAAATTAGCACAAAATGCCTTTGTAGGCGATAAATATGATCAGATTAAGAAAATTTTGGAAGAATTGGATGAATATGCAACAAACCATTTTGCCAGAGAAGAGGAATATATGCTTAAAATCTGTGATCCTGAACTTATTATGCAAAGGGTTCAGCACAAACATTTTCAGCAAAAAGTGTGGGGACTTTTATATAAGAATATTGATGAAAATGATGAACAGGATGAAGTCTTAGATGAGATTCTGACATTTCTTACACATTGGTTGTATCAGCATATAATTACAAGTGATGCCATGATTGGTAAATTAGAGCCACTTGAGGAGTGGATGGTGCGTGAAAATCCTTGTGAATTCAGGGATGAATATGAGATTGGAAATATACTAATTGATGCTGAACATAGAACGTTATTTGAGATAACAGGGAAAGTATATGATATTTTAAAGGATGGTGCGACAATTGCTGATGCACCGGATATTGTATCTATTTTGGATGAGTTAAAAAAATATACAATAGAGCATTTTGCAGATGAAGAAGAATATATGCAAAGTATTAATTATGCTGGTCTTGAGGCGCAGAAGAAGGCACATCAGTCATTTGTATATGCACTTAATGATATAGATAAAGAAAAAATATATAGTGATCCTGCAGATTATGTGGGAAGTCTTTTGGAATTTTTGTTAGGATGGCTTATTAACCATATTTTAAAAGTCGATACACTTATTCCTAGTAAATGAGAGTTGAAAAGCCGCTTATTTTAGTGGCTTTTTTGCGCTTTTATTACCTTTGAAAAATGATACTTATGTTATATGTAAAAATGTTGCATATTGTTTTTGATATGTTGCATTTTAACTTAGTGCTATTGCACTTAAAAACACAGTGTGTATAATATAATTATCAAATAAAGAAACATAAAAATAATAAAAAAATAAATGTAATAATGATGTTAATATAATTTAAGAAGAAGGAGAAAAATGATGATTCAGCAGGATGTTTTATTAAAATTTAAGGAGTTATTTGGAGATGAGGGGGATATCAGAGTATATTTTGCTCCAGGTCGTGTAAATCTTATTGGGGAGCATACAGATTACAATGGTGGACATGTATTCCCATGCGCCCTTACAATCGGAACTTATATGGCAGTTCGTAAAAGAGATGACAGAAAATTGAATTTCTACTCAATGAATTTTGATGAATTAGGAATTCTTGAACATTCTCTTGATGATTTAACTGCAAAAGAGGATGGAGAATGGACAAATTATCCAAAGGGAGTTATCTGGGCATTTGACGGAAGAGGAATGAAACTCGACAAAGGTCTTGATGTGGTAATCTATGGAAACATTCCAAACGGTTCAGGACTTTCATCATCAGCATCCCTTGAGGTTGTAACAGGATATATGTTAACTGACATGTACGGATTTGAGGTTTCAAATCAGGATATCGCACTTATTGGTCAGTATTCAGAGAATAATTTTAACGGATGTAACTGTGGAATAATGGATCAGTTTGCATCAGCAATGGGTAAAGAAAATAACGCAATTTTCCTTGATTGTAATACATTGGATTATGAATATGCACCAATCGTATTAGACGGAGCTAAAATTGTTGTAACAAACAGTATGGTTAAGCACAGCCTTGTAACATCTGCATATAACGACAGAAGAAGAGAAAGTGCACAGGCACTTAAGGATCTTCAGCAGGTGTGTGGAATCAGCAGTCTTGGCGAATTAACAGAGGAAGAATTTGATAAATTTGCAACTTCTATCAAGGATGTTGTTGACAGAGCAAGAGCAAAACACGCTGTATATGAGAATCAGAGAACAATTAAGGCAGTTGAGGCGTTAAAGAATAATGATATTGAGACATTCGGAAAATTAATGAATGCTTCACATGTTTCACTTAGAGATGATTATGAGACATCTTGCGAGGAAGTAGATGTATTAGTTGAGGAAGCATGGAAGATTGACGGAGTAATCGGTTCAAGAATCACTGGTGGTGGATTCGGTGGATGCACAGTTAGTATTGTAAAAGACGAAGCCATTGATGAATTCAAGGAAAGATTAACAAAGGTTTATCAGGAAAAAGTTAATAAGACACCGGAATTTTATGTTGTTTCAATTGGAAACGGACCTAGCCGTTTAATTTAATGAATAATAAATTTGTATTATCAGATTGTAGGAGTAAGAAATGATTCAGGAAAATATATTAAAATTAGTAAAATATGCTAAGGCTACAGGATTAATCGAAAAAGAAGATGAAGTATATACAATTAATCGTCTTCTTGAATTATTTGAAGTTGATGACATTGAAGATGCAACCTTTGACAAAATCAACGGTGAAGGGGATTATACTCAGGAACAGGCGGAAGAAGTTCTTGAAGATATTCTTGATGAGATGATGGAATATGCTTATGAGAACGGTCTTATGAAGGAAAATAGTATTGTATATAAAGATTTATTTGATACAAAAATCATGGGATGCCTTGTGGCTCGTCCAAGCGAGATTCGTAATAAATTCAAATCTTTATACGAGAATGAATCACCAGAGGCAGCAACAGATTTCTTCTATAAATTAAGCTGCGATAGCAATTACATCAGAAGACAGCGTATTAAAAAGGATCAGAAATGGACAACAGATACACAGTATGGAACACTTGACATTACAATTAACCTTTCTAAGCCAGAGAAAGATCCTAAGGCAATTGCCGCAGCAAAGAATGCAAAGCAGAATGCTTATCCAAAAT
Organism: Agathobacter sp.; assembly: GCA_036308125.1. Classification (GTDB taxonomy): domain Bacteria; phylum Bacillota; class Clostridia; order Lachnospirales; family Lachnospiraceae; genus Roseburia. The sequence continues at coordinate 32,111 of JAXJWH010000152.1, read as the reverse complement.
GTCAGCTTTGTAAGGAGAATGAGGGCTATGTAGGAAGAGTAAATCATCCTGCTCGCCAGAATCACAGAATTATTCCTGTGACTATTAATAACAGTGACTGGTTTTTCCAGTATTCACCATATGTATATTATAATGAGCATTGTATTGTTTTCAATTCAAAGCATACACCAATGAAGATTGAAAAAGCTACATTTGGTAAACTTTTGGATTTTGTAACACAGTTTCCACACTATTTTGTAGGATCTAATGCGGATTTACCAATTGTTGGAGGTTCGATTTTAAGTCATGACCATTTTCAGGGCGGTCATTATACATTTGCAATGGCTAAAGCTCCAATTGAAAAGGAGATTAAATTTGATGGTTTCGAAGATGTTAAAGCAGGAATTGTTAAATGGCCAATGTCTGTTATTAGAATAAGTGGTCAGGATAAGGACAGATTAATCGAACTTGCAGATAAGATATTAGTATGTTGGAGAGGATATACTGACGAGGATGCATTTATTTATGCAAATACAGATGGTGAGCCTCATAATACAATTACCCCTATTGCGAGAAGAAGAGGGGATGATTATGAGTTAGACCTTGTATTGCGTAACAATATTACAACTGAGGAGCATCCACTTGGTGTATTCCATCCACACGCATCACTTCATCACATTAAGAAGGAAAATATCGGATTAATAGAGGTAATGGGACTTGCTGTTTTACCTGCAAGACTTAAGGATGAGATGGCAGAACTTGAGCAGGCTATTCTTAACAAAACAGACCTTCGTTCAACTCCAACTCTTGCATCCCATGCAGACTGGGCAGAGGGATTTATTGGAAAATATGATGATATTAATGCTGACAATATTACAGATATAATTCATGAAGAGATTGGCATTGTATTCAAAGAGGTACTTGAAGATGCAGGAGTATACAAATGTACTAAAGAAGGCAGAGATGCATTTGTAAGATTTGTGGAAGAAGTTAATAAATAATTTTTACATATTTACATGTTAAGTTTCTTAAAGTTTTGACGATATAAGGGGAAAGTAGCAAATGGATTTGCATATATTTCAAGGAGGATTGCTGTATGGGTATTGGATTATCTAATTTAAACAATAATTTAGAGACGTATTCATCAACTTATTCGACAAATAAGAAAACTGATAATAATGAGGCTGTTGCTGAGAATAAGAAAACGGATAATGCTGCAAATGCAGGTGCCGTATATGAGAAGTCGGACAATTCGACTAAGAAAGGGACTTATTCCATCAATAAGATGAGTTCTTCAGACAGGGCTGCGATAGTAGCACAGATGAAAGCGGATCAGGAGAACAGAACTAATCAGCTTATGAGTCTTGTTCAGGATATGCTTTCGAAGCAGGCGGGCAAATACAATACTGCTAATGGTGATGACATCTGGAAGTTCTTAGCAAGTGGAGAGTATACAGTTGATGAGGCAGCGAGGGCTAAAGCTCAAGAAGAGATTTCAGAAGACGGATACTGGGGTGTAAATCAGACATCACAAAGAATGTTCGATTTTGCCAGTGCACTTGCGGGGGATGATGTTGACAAGATGAAGGACATGCAGGCTGCTATGGAAAAAGGATATAACGAAGCTACGAAATCATGGGGAAAGGAACTTCCTGAGATTTGTAAGCAGACACTTGATGCAGCCAACAAATTATTTGAAGAATATTATGCATCAAAAGAAGTATAATTGATAAGTTTTGCTCCTTAAAGTTTAGGCTTTAGGGAGCATTTTTTATTACAATACATTGGGTGTACTAAGTTGCATTAATCAGTGGTAAATAGTATAATTTCTAATAGACTTTTATAATAATTTAAATTATGTAGGTGGAAAATGACAATTCTAATTGTAAATATAGAAGATAAAGCAAGTTTGGCTTTGAATGAATTTTTTGATTATAACGGATATTGCTATGGTCTGACATGCAAAAGGGAGTATAGTGATAATAAACCGATAGATTTTGAGGATTTTTATGAAGCAACCATAACAATGGATTCATTAGAGGATATCCCTGTTGTATATGTGAGTAGTAAAGATGGAAACTATACTGTATTAGGGTGGTATAGAAATGCGACAGTTTATAATAAAATACAACACCCATCATTTTTCCTTGAGGGCAATATAATTGCAAGGTCATGTGATGCATTTCTTATGCCTTCGGATAGGAATGACTTGGTGATTAAATGCAATATATCTGATAAAAATTACGAAGTAATTGATAATTTTGATTCAAGATATGACATTTTACAGGATTATATGACAAAAAACAGCAGGTACAATGTCATGGAAAGATATCCCTTTGTCAATGTTGCCATTAATCCCAATGCAAGAAAATCAATTGATGTCTGTATGGGATTTTGTGAGGAATATGCCGGACGATTAATGAATAATAATTGTCTTGGAATCGCAGAAATTAAGTTGTTGCAATTATACAGCAAGCAGGCGGTAGCCGGAAACGTAAAAAATACAGACGGATTTTATTACCTTGCAATGGCGGATTATCACCTTGGTTTTGTCAAGGAGGCAATTAAGGCGGTGGAGAAAGCGTTGAAATTAGAACCTGAGGCTTCGGATATTATTGCCCTTAAGGCACAGATTTTAACAAGCATGAAATATTATGACGAAGCAGTAAGATTATTTCAAAATGCCTATGAAATAAGCGGTGATAAAGCATACCTTATTTTAAAAGGAAAGACTTTCCTGATGGAAGGATATATGGATAAGGCTTATGCAGTTTTTGAGGAAATAGAGGATAAGGAGTTACTTGAGGATTTTGGTGTGCATCTAAAGGAAATGGACAGAAAATGGTCCTTTTCCAGATTAAAAAAATTAAATCCTTTTAAGGATAGATTCAAATAGATATCTCATCTGATTTTGAATTTTTTGGTAAAGAAGGCTATTTCACAGGTAATTATTACAATTACAATTCCTATCAGCACATAATATCCGTATTTTGAGGCAAGTTCAGGCATATTGGAAAAGTTCATTCCATACCATCCGGTAATGAGGGTGAGGGGGAAGAACATGGTTGTAACGATGGTAAGTAGATTAATAACTCTTGTTTGCTCATCGTCTTTGTATGTTTTATAAAGTTCCCGTATCTGAATGGTATATTCACGAAGATAGGCAACGTAGTCATGGAGTCTTTTGGTTTTATTGGTAAGTAATTTCCAACTTATTATATTATGATTTACAGTTTCTTCCAGATATTCACATATCTCAGTTAGTTCTTCATAATACAGGTGAAGTTCGGATAATCTTTTATGTGAAAAGAGAAAATTTTCCATTAATTCAGGAGTTGCTTTATTGATAATGTGTTCCTCGATGTCACTTAGATTTTTTTCAATATGAAGAAGATAGGTTTCACTTTCCTTGAGAATAGTCAGGAATATATAGAAAAAATGCTCAAAACCTGATTCATATTGTTTGTCGGACAGTTCAAGGATATAATCAGGAAGTTCATCGGATGGATTAACAATATAAAATGCGGAATTGTCGATATAAAAGTTTAGGATATGCCAGGTTTCCTTATTGCGTATGGATTCCTTGCGGGGGATTTTTATTGTTCCATACAGAATATTTTTATTGTATACAGCAAAACTATAATTAATATTAACTATTTCACTAAGGAATTCTTCTCCAAGGGGAAGAGTGGTGATTTTATTAATTTCCGAAGGGCTGGTTAGATATTCAAATTTATACATATGGGTATTTAATCTCCTTTTTGATAGGATACCCGGATTATTATGTTTTATTACATTGATTGTAAGGAGAGATAGAATGGAAAAATTGACAGAAGAAATTGCAAATGAATATCGAAAGAAAGCGTTACGTCTTCCTGAAAATGGCGGGCAGGATATAGGAGAATGGAGAAAACTTAGAATAGAATTACAGGAAAGGTGTGGATTGACACAGGTTCAGGCAGTTAATATACTGCATGGAATGCATACTCGTGATTATATAATTAACTCGAATTATACTCCAACCTAGAATATGCTGTGAAACTATATTTTACTACGAAAATAAATAGTGATTTATAAAAAGTGGAGATAATATGGAAAATAAAGATAAAAAATATCAAAATAAATTTCAACTAATAATTTTCTTTTTGCAGGGGGCTAAAAGATATTTTGGGTTGTCAGTTTTTTTCGTATGCTTTCTTGCCCTTTTTGAATTGATTAATCCAAAGATAATAGGATATACAGTGGATTTTATAATAGGAGATGTTAAGGCAGTTCCTGTTTTTTTGCTGGATTGGATTGACAGCATAGGTGGAAGGGAATATGTGCTTTCACATTTATATATTATATCCTTATTAGTAATTGGTATTGCAATTATAGGGGCAGTTTTCAGATATTGCTTTATGCTTTTTAATTCAATGGGAGCAGAAGCACTGACTAAAAGGATGCGAAACACACTATATAGTCATATAATTAGTCTGCCATATTCATGGCATGATGTGAATAAAACTGGCGATATTATTCAAAGATGTACTTCTGATGTGGAGATGATTAAGAAATTTATCTCCGAGCAGATGACGAATCTTGTCAGAATGATTGTTTCGATTGTTCTTGCAATATATTTTATGATGAAAATACATACAACACTTACTTTGATTGCAATTGCATTTATTCCGGTTGTTGTTGTATATTCACTTATGTTTCACAATAAAATAGGTGCATCATTTGAAAAAGTTGATACGGAAGAAGGGCATTTATCATCAATTGCTCAGGAAAATCTTACGGGAGTCAGGGTTGTAAGGGCTTTTGGAAGAGAAAAATATGAAAAAGACAGATTTGAAAAGAAAAATGAAGAATATACTAATTTGTGGGTTAAAATGATGAAGATATTGGGCTCATTCTGGGTTACAAATGACATCATTTCCGGTGTAGAAGTTTTATCGGTACTGGCATTTGGTGCATATTTTGCAGTTAATGGGGAAATATCTGCAGGAAGTTATGTGGCGTTTGCTTCATATAATGCGTTATTATCCTTTCCGGTAAGACAGCTTGGAAGGGTAATTTCTGAAATGAGTAAGGCTGGAATTTCAATTGACAGAATAATGTATATTATGAATTCAAAGGAAGAAACTGATGAAACGACAGCCGGGGGATTTCCAGGAAATGGTGATATTGAATTTAGAAATGTTTCTTTTTCATATGATAATGAAAAGGTTCTTGATAATTTGTCGTTGAAGATTAAGAAAGGTCAGACAATAGGAATTCTTGGAGGAACAGGTTCGGGAAAATCAACCATGATTCAATTACTTGACGGATTATATGATTTACCAAAGGAAAATGGCTCAATATATATCAATAATGTTGACATTAGACAAATAAGAAAAAAGGATTTAAGAGATAGTATTGGAATGGTTCTTCAGGAACCTTATCTCTTTTCAAGGAGCATTGAAGATAATATAAGGATTGTTGATGAGTCATTAAGTCATAGAGAAGTTGAGGAAGTGGTGGGAATTGCAAGCCTTACATCATCCATTGGTAAATTCAAGGATGGTTATGATACTTATGTAGGCGAAAGAGGTGTTACACTTTCAGGAGGTCAGAAGCAAAGAACTGCAATTTCTCAGATGCTTATCAGAAAGACACCGATAATGATTTTTGACGATTCATTGTCTGCAGTTGATGCAGAAACAGATGCAAAGATAAGGGAAGGTCTTAAGAATATTTCTGATGAAACAACGGTTATAATGATATCACATAGAATTACCACACTTATGCAGTCAGATAATATATTCGTTATAGAAGATGGAAAAGTAATTGAAAGTGGAACACATGAGGAATTGCTAAAATTAAATGGTAATTATAAAAATATATACAATCTTCAATCTTCCCAGGGAGAGGAGGCAGTAAATGAATACAAATAATAATTCGGATATAAAACTTCCGTTTTTTGGAATACCGGCTCTTTTACCGTATCTTAAGAAATATAATAAAACGGTTTTTATGATGATTTTTCTTGGAATTTTAGTATCATTGACAGATGCGGTTTTCCCATTGTTCAACAGATATGCTATAAATCATTTTGTAGGAGAGTCTACCTTAGATACGCTGCCTTATTTTGTAATATTATATTTAGGTTTAGTATTTATTCAGGCTGCCTTTAATTATAAGAATGTAACTGACTGTGCAAAAGTGGAGATGTATATGGACAGGGATTTAAGAAATAATGCATTTTCCCATTTGCAGACGGTATCTCTTTCCTACTATAATCAGAATAATGTTGGATATATTCATGCAAGAGCCATAAGTGATTCTGGTAAAATCGGAGAAATGCTGTCATGGAAACTGATGGATACAATATGGTTTGGTTCATATATTTTATTTGCATTAATTGTAATGCTTGCAATTAATTGGAAACTAGCTTTGTATGTAATAGTTTTAGTTCCGGTTGCAGTTTTAATTATTTCCATATTCCAAAAGAAACTTCTTGTATTAAACAGGGCAGTAAGGGAGATGAATTCAGTTATTACTGCCGATATCAATGAAGGTATTACAGGTGTTAAATCCATAAAATCATTAGTAATTGAGGATAAAATGGAAAATGAATTCTATCAGGACACTGACAAAATGTTTAAAAAAGCAGTAAGGGCTACCCATAATTCAGCGCTTTTTTCAGCATCGGTAAGTCTTATGTCGGCTATTGCTTTGTCTTTGGTTCTTTGGAAAGGTGGGGAGATGACAACAGCAAGGCTTACGGAGATAGGAACGCTATCTGTTTTCATGTCATATGCACTTGGAATGCTTGAACCGATTCAAAATATAGTAAATGCAATTGCCCAGATGATTGCGATTCAGGTTAACGTTGAAAGGTATCTTAGACTTATTAATACGGAAGGAGAGGTATATGATTCTCCTGAGGTAATTGAAAAATATGGAGATGCATTTAATCCTAAAATGGAAAACTGGGAGAAACTGCATGGAGATATAGAATTTGAGAATGTTACATTTCATTATCCTGACGGTGAAGAAATGGTACTTGAAAATTTCAACTTAAAAGTACCACAAGGGACTAACGTTGCAATTGTAGGAGAAACTGGTGCCGGTAAATCAACCCTTGTTAATCTTGTGTGTAGATTTTTCGAGCCGACAAAAGGAAGGGTACTGATTGATAATATTGATGCAAAGGAACGTTCTTTACAGTGGCTGCATAGCAATATTGGTTATGTGTTACAGACACCTCATTTATTTTCAGGAACGATTCGTGAAAATCTTAAATATGGAAATCCTAATGCTTCAGATGAAATGATTTTTGATGCTCTTAAACTTGTTTCGGCAGATTTTGTTGTCGATAAATTAAAAGACGGACTAGATACACAAATTGGTGAAGGCGGTGACTTTTTATCGACAGGAGAAAAACAGCTTTTATCTATTGCAAGGGCGTTACTTGCTGATCCTAGAATTTTAATTCTGGATGAAGCAACATCTTCCATTGACACCGTTACGGAAAAAGCGATACAGGAGGCTATTTCAACGGTGATTAAGGGAAGAACATCCTTTGTGATTGCCCACAGATTGTCTACGATTGTGAATGCAGATGTAATACTTGTTGTTTCAGATGGTAAGATTGTGGAACAGGGCACACACCAGTCCCTTATGAAAGCCAGGGGAGAATATTACAAATTGTATACCCGTCAGTATGAGGAACTTGTAGTTGATAAAATATTATAATAGATTGGGGGAGAAGATATGATAGGTGATAAGGAAAAGGTAAAAGTTAAAACCAAAAAGAATAAAGTGACAATGATTAACTATATTGATTTATTCAGGAATGGAAAAATCCAATTGACGGATGCATATAAAGATGTGGTTAACATACTTAACAAAGACGATGCAGAAAATACATTAAATAAAAAAGACCGCGAGGGGTACATCAAACAGATGCACTTCCTCGAGGGCTGTATTGCAATTAAATATATGAAAGAAAATGGCTATTATATAGATACATCTTCTAATGTTAAAGAATGGAAGATGAAGTAGAATCAGCCATATAATTGAAGGAGATATGGTCGTATGGATATTTTAATATCTAAATCCGTATAGATACATAACATCATACAACGTCTGAATTCATCTTCAATTGGTGTACCGGACATATCATGAAGAACATCACCGAGACTGTGAGATACTGTTACAAGCTCGTTGGTGTTCTTATTTCTTATGGTAGAAGTACACATCTCATCATTCAACTGTCTTGCGATTACATTATAACTTTCTATATTTTCAACCCATATGTCATAGGCTGATTTAACAGGCTGCTCACGCTCCTTGTGAACATATCTTGAATAATCATCATATAGGTTGCTTCTCCAACCAAAACGTGGACCGATTATAGCATCGAGATCCCTTACACGTTCTCGAATTGTTCTGATATTTTCCTCCATAATAATACCTCCATCCTTGGAATCTGCTATATTTGTAAATAAGCTGGTCGAACGACCAGCTTACCTACAGGAGTTTAGTTATGAAAATGTTTAAATAATAAAAAGGGAATAATGAAAAAGGAATCACTTCCTTTAACTGATTATATTTTATCACATAAATAGGAAAAAAGCACTATACAAAATAAACAAAATTAATATATATTATTGATACATATTTGATAATTTAGCCCTTTGAATGATTTCATCAGAAGGATTTATATATAGAATTCCCTCATTTCCATCTATTACGCAAGGCAAATTATTCCACTTTTTCTCAGGAGTAATGCCAAGCAGAGCCGGAATCTGCCATAATCTTGCAAGGATTGAAGAATGGGAATTATATGAGCCATGATTGATGACTATTCCTTTAATCATATCCTTCTCAAAACAAATAGTTCCCTCTGGTATCAGCTCATCTGCGACAATTATGGAAGGTTCTGTCAAATGTGGAAATTCATTTTTGGTTACTCCTAATTCATTAAGAAGAAGGTTTGATACATATTTAATGTCCTCAGCACGCTCACGCATAAAGTCATCTTGCATATCTTCGAACTGTATGCGGATTTTGGTGGAGGCTTCATGAACTGCCTGACAGGCACAATACTTTTTATCCTGAATTAATTTGTAACATTCGCCGGTTGTAATTATATCGTTAAGAAGCAGTTTTCTTGCCTCAAGTAGAATGCCTTCCTGTTTCCTGTTATTATCATAGTAGAAACTGATGTCTTGTTCCATCATTTCATTTACGTTTTTAAGTCCTTTTTCAAGTAGAGAGATTTCTTTGGATACATCTTCAACAGGTTCACTGGAAAAATCCTCCCTGATAGAAGAGTAGTATAATATTTTGCCAAAAGATATTCCGGGACTGCTTGAAATTCCTTTAATTATATCCATAATCATTCTCCCTTCATAAATTAATTTTCCATTTCATATTGTACATAAAGTGCAAAATAAGTTATTTGTTTTATTTTATCAGAATAAATCAGTAAATTCTACTATTTATATGTAAAGAATTGGGGTTATATATGATGGATTTTTACATAAATATAATTAGAAAATAAAGTAAGTGGGTAATTTTTTACAAATATACACAAGTGTATTGAAAAAACGAAAAAATAATAGTAGAATAGTACCAAGTAACAATGACAAGTTGGGTGTATATGGAGATAATATATGACACTACAGGATTTAGAATCGGGGCAGGCTGTCACGCTGGAGGTTAACTGGGGGAGTTTGAATTATGAGATTCAGTCTCGGGTGATGGGATCAAATGCGAATGGTCTTCTGATAAAGCCTTTCGTATATAAAGGAATTGCTTTGGATTTGATGTCGAGTCAATATAAAGATATGTTATTTAGCATACATAGTCTTAATTTACAGACAGAAAGAAGAATAGTTTGGAAAAATGTCAATGTAAGAAGTGTTATTTATAATGAACAAAATTATTATGTTGTTCAGGTGAATGCATTTCAGAATCAGTCATCCTGTTCGGAACGAAGGGATCACATACGACTTAAACTTAATCTTATAGGGCAGATTGCAATTGATAGAGAGAGTGATTATTTTCCTGTCAGGTTGCGTGATATAAGCGACAATGGGATTTCATTTTATCTGGATGACGGATTTGATATTGAAAATAGAAATATATATATTCATTTTGAAGATGTAGTAAGAGGCAATGTTTTTGATTTGGATATTGTGTGTCGCATGGTCAGAGAAGTGCCAAGTGGAAATCAGGTTATGTATGGCTGCAAGATTGTAGAGTCAGGCAAGGATATGCTGGCATATGTGTGCCTTCGAAGAATGGTAATGCAGGCATTAAAAAGAAAATAATTTTTTTGCAAAAATGGTAGTCAGTGGCTATCATTTTTTGTTGTATAAAAAAATACAACTTCATTAAACAAATGGCTGATTTATTGACACTAAAGGTATTGCATGATACACTTTTTAAAAAAGATGACAGTTTTGTCATGCCATTTGCAAGGGAGTTTATCGATGGATGAATATAAAATAATTCAATTAAAAGAAAGCATATTCAAGGATAATGATGCTGATGCCAACAGATTAAGAGAGGAACTTAAAAAGGAAGATACATTTCTTATTAATCTTATGTCATCACCGGGGGCAGGAAAGACTTCCACGCTTGTGCGTACTATTTCCATGTTAAAGGATGAACTTAAAATTGGTGTGATGGAGGCAGATATTGACTCTGATGTGGACGCAATGGCGATTACAAATGCCAAAGCGAAGGCAGTTCAGCTTCATACCGGAGGAATGTGCCATCTTGATGCGGATATGACAAGGCAGGGGCTTAGGGCAATTGATTCTAAGAATCTTGATTTGGTTTTTCTGGAAAATGTGGGAAATCTCGTTTGTCCTGCTGAATTTGATACGGGAAGTGCGAAGAACGTAATGATTTTATCTGTGCCGGAAGGGGATGATAAACCTTTAAAATATCCTTTGATGTTTTCGGTGTGTGATGTAATTTTAATCAATAAAACAGACACTCTTTGTGTATTTGATGATTTTTCAAAGGAGAATGTCGAGAAAAGTATCCATAAAATAAATCCTGATGCTAAGGTTATATATATATCAGCAAAAACAGGTGAAGGATTTGATGAGTGGGTGCAGTGGTTACGAGAGCAGATAGGAAAATACAAGGAAGCGTAAGGAATAAAAAGATATTAGAGTAAATGAAAATTAATAAAGAGAGTATAAATAAAAGGAGTATAGTATTATGGCAGATCCATTAGCAAATTATGTGCCGGATTGGGTGAAAAATGATGAACCAATGCGTGAGCCAATTGTAAAGCTGGCAAAGATGATAACTGATCGTGTTCCTATTGTCTTAGGAACAAAAAAGTTTCAGAAAGAGGATCCGGAATACTGGGGACTGGCAACAATTTGCACAGATGAAATGGCTGAAATTGCTTTGAAAATGGGTAAAAGAAAACCAAGAACCATGGATGATATGGTAAAGCTTACAGGAAAAAGCCGCCAGTATCTTGAGGATATTCTGGAAGAAATGGCAGTAAGAGGATTGGTTGAATATAATTATGAGAATCCTCAGCATGAGAAACAATATATTCTTCCAATGTTTGTTCCGGGAAGTGCTGAATTTACGAATATGAACAGGGAGATTCTAAAGGAACATCCGGAAATGGCACGTTTTTTTGAGAGAATGAGCCGCCTTCCATTAGAGGAGGTAGTTCCAATGGTTCCACCGGGAGGTGCAGGAATCGGTATGCACGTTATTCCTGTGGAGAAGGCTATTGACATGGAAAGTAAATCCATTTCCATAGAGCATATATCTCACTGGCTTGAGAAATACGAAGGAAAATATGCAGCAAGCCCATGTTCATGCCGACTTTCAAGAAGTACATATGATGAAGGATGTGCAGATGATCCTTCGGACTGGTGTATTGCTGTTGGTGATATGGCGGATTATGTAGTGGAAACTAATAAAGGTGGCAGATATATTACGAAGGAAGAGGCTTTGGAGATTTTCCAGAAAGCCGAGGATAATGGTTTTGTTCACCAGATTACTAACATTGATGGTGAAGATAAGATTTTTGCAATTTGTAATTGTAATGTAAATGTATGTTATGCCCTTAGAACATCCCAGCTTTTTAATACACCAAATCTGTCAAGGTCGGCATATGTTGCACATATAGACAATGATAAATGTGTTGCATGTGGAAGATGCGTGGAATTTTGTCCAGCAGGTGCAGTTTCTTTGGGACAGAAATTATGTAAAAAAGACGGTTCTAAAATGGATTATCCGGTAAAACCATTGCCATCCCAGAAGAAGTGGTCAAAGGAAGACTGGACTGAGAATTACAGAGATGTTAACAGAATTAATACACATGAATCGGGAACTGCACCTTGCAAGACAGCATGTCCTGCACATATTGCAGTTCAGGGCTATCTGAAACTTGCATCAGAAGGAAAATATAAAGAAGCACTTGCATTAATCAAAAAGAATAATCCTCTTCCTGCGATTTGCGGTCATGTATGTAACAGACGATGCGAAGATGCATGCACAAGAGGTACAATAGATGAGGCAATTGCAATAGATGAGGTAAAGAAATTTATTGCCATGCAGGATTTAGATTCAAAATACAGATATGTTCCACCAAAGGTTGTTCCTGCTGTAAAGGGATTTTTCCCTGAAAAAGTTGCAATAATAGGTGGAGGTCCTGCTGGAATTTCCTGCGCATATTATCTTGCAGAAAAAGGATATAAACCTACAATTTTTGAAAAAAATCAAAAGTTAGGCGGAATGGTTATGTATGGAATTCCTTCATTTGTTCTGGAAAAAGACATTGTGGAGTCGGAGATTGATGTCCTTCGAGAGATGGGCGTAGAATTCAAATGTGGAATTGAGGTTGGAAAAGATATAACAATTCAGCAATTGAGAGAGCAAGGCTATAAGGCTTTCTATATAGGTATAGGTTGTCAGAAAGGTAAAAAGACAGGTGTTTCGGGAGAAAATGCCAAGGGTGTAATGACTGCGGTGGATTTTCTTCATATGATAAGCGAAGATGAGACCATCAAATTAGCCGGTAATACGGTTGTAATTGGTGGTGGAAATGTTGCAATTGATGCTTCACGAACAGCCAAAAGGTGCGGACAAGGCAACGTATATCAGGTATCGTTGGAAACTAAAGAAAATATGCCTGCATCAGCAGAGGAGATTTCCGTTGTTGAAAAAGAAGAAATCATTCTAAAAGGCGGATGGGGACCAAAGGAGATATTGTCAGAAAATGGCAAGGTTACAGGTGTTGTATTTAAAAGATGTCTATCAATTTTTGATAGTCAGGGAAGATTTGCTCCTTGTTATGATGAGGAAGAAACCTTTACCGTTGAATGTGATAATGTAATTTTATCAGTAGGCCAGACTATTGAATGGGGTGGTCTGCTTGAAGGAGAGAACATTAAATTAAATGGCGGAGGAATGCCTATAGCCGATGCAAAGACTTATCAGACAAGTGTGGCAGATATTTTTACAGGTGGAGATGTACTTACCGGTCCTAAATTTGCAATTGATGCAATTGCCGCAGGAAAGGAAGCTGCAATTTCTATTCATAGATTTGTTCAACCGGGTTCAACACTTACAATTGGTAGAAATCCAAATTATTATGTAGAACTTGATAAAGATGATATCTTAATTGAAAGTTACGATACATCAAAGCGACAAATCCCAGGAGTTAATGAAAGCGTGGGTAAGGATTCTTTCAAGGATTCAAAATTAGTATTTACTGAAGATCAGATTAAGAAGGAAACAGCACGCTGCCTAAGTTGTGGATTGACAATCGTAGATCCAAATCAGTGTATTGGCTGTGGACTTTGCACGACAAAGTGCGAATTTGATGCAATTCATCTGAAACGTGACATACCACAGGCAAGCACAATGCGAAAAAGTGAGGATAAACTTAAATACATTCTTCCTTATGGAGCCAAGCAGGCAATAAAAATCAAACTTTCAAGGAAGGATAAATAAAGGAGTCAGTATGCATGAACTTGGAGTCGTCTTTCATGTAGTTAAGATGGTCAAAGAGGTTGCAGCGGATAACGAACTTACCAAGATTGAATCTGTGACACTTAGTGTCGGAGAAGTATCAACTATAATTGAATCTTATCTTCAAAGCTGCTGGCAGTGGACGATGAATAAAGAAGAAGAGATTTTACATGATGCAAAATTAAAAGTTGAGATAATAAAAGGTATAACATATTGTGAAAACTGCAATCAGCAATATGAAACAGTAACCTATGGTAAGATTTGTCCGTATTGTAAAAGCGATATGACCTATCTTGTTCAGGGAAATGAATTCAAAATTAAAGAAATAGAAGGTTATTAAATAATGCCATTCACATTTTTTATAAGTGTGAATGGTTTTTTAGTGTTTGTGAAGAGTTTTAATATTAATGTTTTTCTTAACAAAACCTAAATTGTATTAACTTTTTGTTATGATTTAATTAAGGTAATCTTAAGATGACAAATGTATAAATAACCATTATAATTTAGATAACAAATATAGAAAAAAGAGGTAGAAAAATGGGATTAATAGTAGACAATCTGGTTAAAACATACGGTGAAAAAACCGTTGTGGATCACCTTTCCTTTAGTATGGATAAGCCCGGGGTTTATGCATTGCTTGGAACTAATGGTGCAGGTAAGACAACTTCTATCAGAATGATTCTTGGAATGTTACTCAAGGATGAAGGAACGGTAACATTCAACGGACAGGAACTTTCCACTGATACGATAAATATCGGATATCTCGCCGAGGAAAGGGGTTTGTATCCAAAAGTATCCTTGATTGATCAGATGCAGTATTTTGCATTACTTAAGAAAGTACCTAAGAAGGAAATAAATAAGCGAATAAGATATTGGGCAGAAAGATTAAATCTTATGGAATATTTTTATCCTGAACCAGTGATTAAAAGGGGAAAAAAGACCAAGGCTAAGCCTTTTAGAGCTGACCAGTTAAGTAAAGGAAATCAGCAGAAGGTTCAGCTTATGGCAACATTGATTTCAGATCCTGACATAATTGTATTAGATGAGCCATTATCAGGTCTTGATCCTGTAAATACAGATTTATTCAAGGATATTATTCATGAGATTGCATCCCAGAACAAATATATAATTATGAGTTCGCATCAGATGGCAACAATTGAGGAATTCTGTACTGATATTACAATTTTAGATAAAGGAAACGTAGTCCTTCAGGGAAATCTCGATGAGATTAAGAAAGGTTATGGACGAGTAAATCTTATTCTTAAAACAGAAGAAGATGTTAAACATATTATATCAGAATTAAATTTAAAGATTTGTGAGGAAAATGCTGATTCAATTATGATTAAGTTATCAAAAGAAGAAGAGGCTAAGGTTTTGCTTAGAAGATTGGTTGAAGAAAACATAACTGTTATTCGATTTGAACTTGCAGAACCATCGTTACATGAAATCTTTGTAGAGAAAGTAGGTCAGGTGAATGAAGAAGAGTGAATTTAGAGGGTTTTCGCAGGTTTTTAAATTTACATTGATTCAGACTGTCAGACAAAAATCTTATTACATAACATTGATAATTATGCTGCTTTTTTCAGCGTTGGCATTTCCTGTGATGAGTCTTCTTAACGGCGGAGGCGACAGTGGTGATTCATCGGAAAATATGATTGAAGAAGCGTTGGTTTCATATGACAATGTGTATTTTGTAAACAATATTACGTCTGAAAAAGTATCTTTAGAAAGCTTAAAAGAATCGCAGGAATATTATTCAGACATAAAAATTATTGACAGCAATGAAGATGTGGAAACACTTTGCAAGAAAATAAGAAAAGAAAATGAAGATGCAGTTGTGGTAAGTCTTGAGAGTAACCAGCAAACCGGAGGATATGTATTTAAATTATATTATGATCCGGCAAGCAAAGTATCTGATGCAGCTATTAATAATTTAGCATCGGATGTTGGAAGCTGGTTTGAAGACTACAAATTAGAATTGCAGGGAATTGATGAAGATACAGTTTCTAAGATTTCCAAGGGAATATCAGTAGAAGTAAACGATTATGAGAATTATGAGGCGGATAAAGAAGGGGCATCAGTAATTTCAGAAACTGATTACAATCTTGTATATGCTGTACTTATGGTATTTTACATGATTATTATTCTGGCTGCGAGCCTTGTAGCCAACAAAGTTGTTGAGGAAAAATCAAACAGAATTGTTGAATATTTAATGACAACAGTTCGTCCTATGGCATTGATGCTTGGAAAAATTATAGCAATGCTTGTGGCTTCCGTAATGGAAGTAGTAGCCATAATAGCTGTTGGCGCAATTTCAAATTATATCACCAATACCTTTATATCTCCAGTTTCAAGTGATATATTGGCAAATGTAATTTCTGAAAATGCATTGGAGTCAATTCAGCCAGTTAACATATTATTGTGTGTTTTAATTATGGCAGTTGGTATTGTAATTTACGGACTTATCGCAGGTTTATTTGGAGCTTCCGTAAGCAGAACAGAAGATACACAGCAGGGACTTAAAACATTTTCAATCCTTATCCTTCTGGCATTTTTCGCAGCAATAGCATCACAAACTATGATGTCAACAGTTGGAATTAATGGATTTGTAAAATTCACAATGTATTTTCCATTTACATCTGTAATGGTTCTTCCGGGACTTATACTTATTGGAAAGGCAACAGTTGTTGATATAATTATTTCAGTTGTAATAATGGTAGTAACTACATTGATTTTACTTTGGGCAATTTCCTTAGTATATGAAACAGTTATTGTAATGAATGGAAATCCAATTAAATTTGGAAAAATGATAGAAATTGCTAAAAATTCAATAAGTAAAGGAAAGGGGGCAAAGATTAATGAAAAGTAATACTTTTTCAGGGTTTTGGATTATTTTTAAATATAATTTAAAACAGCATATGAAAACGGCAAAATATTTGTCATCTACAATTTTGATTGCCCTTATATTAATAGCCGGAATTACAGGTTTGATTGTTTTCTTAAGTGAGCCGGAAACTGAAACAAGTGATTATAAATATGATGTAAAAGAAATCTATGTAATAGACGAAACTAAACTTGGAGTGCCTGATTATAAGGGATTTGCGTCTATGCTTGAAGAGAAAGATATTGCAAAAACTAATTTCATTGAAACAACAGAAAGTGCCGAGAAGGTGCTTAATGATAAAGAGGCTGATTACCTTTTAATTCAGAAATGTGTTGATGATGAATATGTTCTTGAGGTTATTACAGGAAAAAATGTTGATACTTCAGATGAGCAGGTTGATGCAAATCTGTCATGTCTGGAAGAATTCCTTTCAGCATCATTCCAAAATCATATATATGCAACAAGTGGACTGACAGGTGAACAGATTGTAAAGATTCTTCTTCCAGTGGAAACTTCGATTCAGGAGATTGCTGAGGATGGCTCAACTGGAGATGAGGTTGACGATACAAGAATGATTATTGGAATAATATGTATATTTGTTTTTGTAATGTTGGTTTATTTCATGGTACTAATATATGGTGTGCAGATATGCTCAGATGTTCCAACAGAAAAGACAAGTAAACTGGTTGAACAAATGCTATTATCCGTAACACCAACTGCTCTTGTAAGTGGAAAAATATTATCGATGATATGTTCATGTATCATACAGTTTATAATCTGGGTCCTCTCTATTGTGGCAGGTATTGTACTCGGAAATAACGTTGCAATGAGTGTATATGATTCAGACGCAAGTGTTGTATCTCTTGCAATTGAAATGCTTGGAAAATGGTTTAATGGAATTGGATTTTCTATTCCTTCCATTATTATGATGGTTGTGCTTACATGTCTTGGACTTGTATTTTATCTTTTACTTGCAGGAATCAGTGGTTCAGCTTTATCAAAACCTGAAGCCGCAGGAAATGTTCAGGCGATATTCGTATTGCCACTCGTTATATCATTTTTGACATTATTATATGCTACTGATTTTATTTCAGGAAATTATAATATTCCATTAATATACAATTTGATTCCATTTACGGCAGCACTGAGTGCACCGGCAAGTGTGTTACTTGGAACATTATCAATTCCTATGGCAATAGTTTCTGCCTTGATTACAATTGCTGTTTCTTTTTTGTTTTTGTATCTGGCAGCAAAAATATACAAAGGATTACTGTTTTTCAATGGTAAAAAGATTAAACCTAAGGATATTATATTGATATTTAAAAAATAATTAAGTGTTTAATAATTAATTTTGAAACAAAATCGGCTCTGACGTTATATGCCAGAGCCGATTTTTATATTATAATTGTGAGTTTAATTTAGAGAGCTTTACCACTACATTCAAATGATTTATCTGAATATACTTTCTTTGTTCCAATCTGTCTATAACTTCTTACCTTTACATAATAGGTTTTGCCTGAGCTTAAACCTGTAACTTTAGCTGAAGTCATATTGGAAGCCTTAACATCTTTTGCTAATTTGTATTTTCCATTCTTGGATGTGGAAGTAAGAATTTCCACACCATCTATTCTATGGTTAAAATTCATCTTGATTGTTAATGATTTTGAACCAGATGATACACTATTAATTTTAACTTCGGCACCAGTTCCAAGCTTTGTAATGACACCTGACTTATTGATAACATATGTGAGTCCTGATCTAGCATAGTTAGTGTTTTGTTTCATGACACCGGAATTGTCAAAGAAGTAACATTTTCCGTTGATTTCATTGAAACCAATTGTTCTTACACCGGATTTAAGATTAAGGTAGTATGTTTTTGAATCTACTTTAGTCCATCCTGTGCACATTCTGCCTTTGTTGTTGAAGTATCTGCAACCATCAGAATACTTTTTCCATGTATTTCTCTGGAGAATTCCGCTTGTTGTAATTGCATATTTGTATTTTCCGATTTTAACCACGCTGGAATTCTTATCTCCTAATTTAACATAACCTGTCTTAGGATCAAAGTAGTATAAATTTCCATCCACTTCATGGAAACCAACATATATTTCGTCTGTGTTTTTTATAAAATACTTTTTATAAGTTATCTTGTTCTTGGTTTCATATACCCAGCCATAGTAAATGTCTTTGTTACCTTGTGCATAGTACTTTCCTGTTTCTACACAGCCACCCTGTGTAAATGAGTAATATTTTCCGTCAATTTTCTTGATTCCGCTTACAGCTTTACCATCTTTACCAAAATAGTAGGAGTTAGTTTTTCTATAAATTCCATCTCCACCAACTGGTTTGTCCCATGAATTAGGTGAGTTAATAGCTTTTGTATTGCCTTCGCGGTATAATTTGATGTTATCATTATTTACATCAATCACAAGAGTTTTGTCCTCGTCGGCAACCAGGTAGCAATATGAATATTTAGCAAGGTCACCACGAACTTTTGCTGTACGTCTTCTCTTGTTTTTCTGATTGTAAATTGTATAGTCTGTAAATAATTGTCCTGCACCGGCATTCTGACCAAATGAATAACTTGGTTTAACATATTCGATGAAGTTTTCTGTGTTGGCAGGTGACATTCCATGATGGTTCATTTTGAAGATATCAGCAGAAAGCTGTGAACCATATTTTTTAATTAATAATGCTTCTTCTTCATTTTTTAAGTCACCGGCTGTGAGGTATTTTGTGTTTCCGCAGGTAATCATGGCAACTAATGAAGTGTTGTTTGGATAAGCATTTTCCTCGTCACCTTCTTCATTAGCATCTGAATATGTGAGTTTATTTACATTAACAGGTCCTATGATTTCGAAGTTAGCATCTCCAACTGAGAATTTATCTCCAACTTTTAATGAGACTACGTTGTCTTCATTTTCCTCGCCATACTCTTTTACATAATCCTTCTTCCATTCAATAAGACGAGCTTTTCCTTCATCGTATTTTGGAATAAGGGTTTTATCCTGCAAATATAATTTTGTAACTGTGAAATCTTTCATAAGATTTGTAAGACCGGTTTCATAGTTGGTTGTAGCACCGCCGTTACCACCGGTATGATCAGTGTGGAAATGACTGATATATAAAGATAACTCTTTCACACCAACTTTTTTAAGGTATTTTGATATCTGACTGTAAGAACTGTTCATTCCCGCGTCCATCAAAATGTATTCTCCGTTAGATTCCAGGAGAACTGCATCACCTCTGTCATTAAGGTTGATGGCATGAATTTTCATTGATCCACTTTTTGCATAAACATTTTCAGTCCTACATATGCTTGAAGCCAAAAAAATAACAGCTAAAAACATAAATACTTTTTTAACTATTCCTCCCAAACAAAATTCTTTTTTCATATTTGATTTCCTCCTTTACTATGAGTCAAAAGTACTATAGAACTAATGGGATTATAGAACAAAAAATTCAATTTGTCTAGATGATAATAAAAATTTTGTGGATTATTAATTACTTGCTTTTTAATATTGTTTTCTTACGTGAAAAAGATTAAAATTAAATAGGCTTATGATTAGTAGGTTTTATACTTTCGATTTAGGAGGAAATGAAATGAATAATAAAATTGGATTTATTGGCTGCGGAAATATGGGCGGAGCAATGATGCAGGGAATTTTAGAGTCTGGTAAATGCACAAAGGAAAACATGATTACATCAGACAAATCAAAGGAGGCACTTCAGGCAAAGAAAGAGCTTCTTGGAATAAATGTAACAGAGGATAATAAAGAGGTTGCAAAATTTGCAGATATTTTATTTTTATCAGTGAAACCACAGTTTTATGAAACTGTAATTGAAGAAATTAAATCAGAAGTTGATGATAAAATGATTATTGTCACTATTGCACCAGGAAAGACATTAGACTGGCTTTCAGAGAAATTCGGTAAAGCCCTTAAGATAATAAGAACTATGCCTAATACACCTGCCATGGTTAAAGAGGGTATGATGGGAATGTGCCCAAATGAAAATGTAAGTAACGAGGATATTGAACTTGTAAGAGATATTTGTAACGGATTTTCAAAAACAGAAGTAATTACAGAGAATCTTATGGATGTTGTTACTGCAGTAAGCGGAAGTTCACCAGCTTATGTATTTATGTTTATTGAAGCAATGGCAGATGCTGCTGTTGCAGGTGGAATGGCTCGCCAGCAGGCGTACAAATTTGCAGCACAGGCAGTATTAGGAAGTGCCAAGATGGTTTTGGATACAGGAAAGCATCCTGGAGAATTAAAGGATATGGTATGTTCACCAGCCGGAACAACAATTCAGGCTGTAAGAGTACTTGAAGAGAAAGGTCTTAGAAGTGCTGTATTTGAAGCAATGATGGAATGTCTTGATATCTCAAGAAATATGTAAAATTATAAGATATAAAATATATATGAGCATGTAACTATATGTGTAAGGATGTAAATATGTGTAAGGATGTAAATATGTGTGCATGGATTTACGTAAATATGCATGTGTAGGGATGGGCATATATTTTATATATAAGCATACATGAGAGAGTATAAAGTTGCAATTAATAAAATAACAGGCGGGATATATTTCGTCTGTTATTTTTGTGAAAAAGTATAGAAATATTGTAATTTCCTCAGAAAAATATGCATAGAAATAAAGAAAGAAAAAATTTTGGAGAAAATGGAAAAAAATTCCATATTATCTTGACATAGAGTAAATGCTATGGTATCATAATTTTGCTGTCAAGAGGACACAGAAATAAAATTTATCGCGGGATGGAGCAGTCTGGAAGCTCGTCGGGCTCATAACCCGAAGGTCATAGGTTCAAATCCTATTCCCGCAACTATGTAAAGAGAACAGCTTGTTCTCTTTTTTTGTTTTAGATTATAATTTAGTATGCATTAAGAGAAGTGTAGTATGAAGAGTGTGTAATGTAGTTTGGTAGTTAATATTATTATGGGAAGGGATAGTTCTATATTGTATGATACGTTGTATTTGTGAGGAGAAGGTGACGTATTATTACAATAGACATGGATGGTGTATGGACTGGAATATTGATTTAATTGAATTGAAGAATCTGGCAGATGAATATTGCGAAGAGGGTAAGAAGGCGTATGCAGATGATAAATTAGAAGAGGCAGTTTCTCTTATAGAGAATGCGGTGCATTTGTATTCAAAGACTGGCAGTAATTATGAGAAAGCTTTGTCCCTTAATTTGCTGGGGATTATTTATGGGACATTAGGTAATGGTGATTTAGAGATTGATTATTACCTTGAGGGGTTACAATTAGCTTGTGATAAGAATATGTATAGCGTATTGGTGCTGTTTTATAATAACATTGGTGCCAGTTACCATGTGGTCAACAATAGCAAAAAGGCATTGGAATATTTTCTAAAGGCTGAAGAAACTTTGGAATATGAGGAATGTAAAGCTGAGGAGAGGTATCCTTTGTGGGCGATGGCGACATATTTGAATGTCGCAGATGCATATTGTTCGATTGGTGAATTATCGCATGCATATGATTATATAGAAAAATCCAAATTATATGAAGAATATGAGATAAATAGTTATAATAAATATCCATTATTGATTACATCCTGCAAATACCTTATAAAAAATAATCAAAGTGACAAGGTAAATTGTCATATAGATGAATTATTAGATGGTATTGTTCAGGACGTTGAGGCTTCTGATCATATCAAGAATATAATTGATTTGTGTGATTTGTTCAGGGCGATGAAAGCCTATGATTCATGGCGAAAAGCTATAATAGAATTTGAAAAATTTGTTTCACGTCATAAGACAGTGTATTTTCAGTTTATTGTAGTAGGGATGTGGATGGATTATTATGAGGAAACTGGTGTAGAGGATAAGTATATTGAGTGCTGTATAAAGCATGCGAAGTTATACAAAGAATATCAGGAAATAGTTAATTCTGAGAAATCCCGTTCCATAGATCTTAAGATTGAACTTCAAAGGAAGGAATCTGCATGGAAGAATGCACAGGAGCAATCCCTTAAGGATGCATTAACCGGAGTGGGAAACAGAATGAAGTTAAAGAGGGATTTTATAAAAATCCTTTGTAAAGATTCGAAGCAGGATAAAGCAATTACGTTTGGAATAATGGATATTGACCATTTCAAAAGTCTTAATGATACATTAGGCCATGTTATGGGTGATAAATGCCTATGCACGATTGCAAAAAAGATTGATGAACTGATAAAAGGAATTGGCAATGTGTATAGATTTGGCGGAGATGAGTTCGTAGTGATTTTCAAAGATGTTTCTTTGGATGAGGTTGATGAATTTGCATTGAAGCTTAAATCCGAAATATTCTCTTCGGTTGACGAAACGAATATAACTTTATCTCAGGGCTATGTACATTTAGTACCAAAATCTACAGATAGTTTGGAATTGATATTAAATGAAGCTGATAAGGCTTTGTATGAGATTAAGCAAAATGGACGAAATGGATACTGTATAAAATGCCACAAATAAATTTACAAATTAGAATAACTGAAGATGATATAAATGAAATGATATCCCGTTATCATTTTAACGAAGATGATTATGAACATTACAAGGCTATGGGTGAAATGATGATGCCTTTGCTGGAAGTCAGGGGATTTTATGAATTTGTATCTGATGTTGAAGAAATCCACTATGATAAATCTATAGTGGCTTTTTTCACGTTGGGAGATGGAATTGATTTGCTTCAGAATGTTTATTCAGATAAATACTGCATGGAAGAGGCATATTTAATTGACTGTCTGGGACTTGTTCTTCTGACGAAAGGATATGAAGAATTTATAAAAGAGATTCAGAAGCAGACGAAGTTGTGGGTAAGTAAAATTGATTTTCTAGGAGATGAATATCCGTTAGAATTAATTCCAAAATTATATGAATATTGTTCGCCGGATAATATTACTTATAATAATCAGTTGGTATTATCTCCATCAAAAAGTGTAGCATTTATTTTACCTTTAAGTGATACCCCTGGAGAAAATCCATGTAATATCTGCATTAATTGTAATAACAAAGAGTGTATATTTAGAAAAGAGGAAATTAATTATGGATAATTCACTTATGCATTTGTATTGTGGAAACGGAAAAGGTAAGACAACAGCGGCGGTAGGTTTATGTATAAGGGCGGCGGGAACTGGTAAGAGAGTTCTTTTTTCGCAGTTTATGAAGGGGCAGGAAACCGGAGAGGTTGGTATACTTGAAT
Source organism: Agathobacter sp. (assembly GCA_036308125.1). Classification (GTDB taxonomy): domain Bacteria; phylum Bacillota; class Clostridia; order Lachnospirales; family Lachnospiraceae; genus Roseburia. The sequence continues at coordinate 8,018 of JAXJWH010000152.1, read as the reverse complement.
CAGTTCCTAATATAACTGTTGTAAGGAGTAAGAAGGAGTTTCCATTTTATCAGAATATGACGGAAGAAGAAAAAATATGTCTTACGAATATTCATAATGAAATTATAGAAAATATAATAGAAAGTATCGACAAAAAACTACTTGACATAGTTGTTTTGGATGAATTAACATATCCATATAATTGGAACCTAATTAATCGAGATTTAGTTAATAATTTTATTAGTAATTATAAGGGGAAAGTAGAAATTATTATAACTGGTAGAAATCCTGACAAATTCATGGTGGATTTGGCAGATTATATAACTGAGATGAAGTGCGTAAGGCATCCTTTTGATAAGGGTGTTGTGGCACGAGAAGGAATCGAGTATTGAAATTAGGGAGATAATTTATGCAGGAACAGATTAGATTATATCTTAATGAACAAAATTATAAAGAAGACCTGGAACATTTGCAGGAAGTTTTGGCAGATGTGGGAATCAATTTGTCGATTGAGAATAAAACAGGGTATTCGATTGCCTCATTTGACTTTGACAGAGCGTTGATAAAGGAGCGTCAGAACAGAAGCGCCGGAAGAAAACGCCTTGATGTCAAGGAACTATATACATATGGTGATATTTTAAAGATGCGTGAAAAAATGACAACCAGTGAGATTGCCAAAAGTCTTAATTTGTCCCGTACTACTTTGTATAGAAGAATGAAGGAACATGAGGAGAAAGGTTCAAAAGAAAGTGATTTGTTCTAGCTAAGGAATGTTGTGATGAATTGTGGAAGCTATATTAACGTTGGAATATAGAATATTTAGAAAGTTACAAAGAATAAGGCGTCACAAGGACGCCTTTTGTGCTTTACGTTACTATCAGATAGCTAAATAATCTTCCAACTCATTAACAAGACTTTGTTTTTCCTCATCCCCTGCATGAATTCTCAATCTAAGAGGCTGATTGTAATCACAGCTTAAGATACCCATTAATGATTTGGCATCTAAATATGTATGATTACCACTGATAAGGTCGATATCAAAATCCGCCTTATTTGTGATATTAACAAATCTTCTTGCTCTTTCAGCTGTTTTAATTTTAACTTTAATTTCCATAGTTTTCCCCTTTTACCCTTCAATTATATTATAAAACACAACGGGTATATTATCTCAATATATTAATAATTATTCAATAGACAATTTAAAAGAAAAAAAATACTAATACAATGGAAATTTGTGGAATTTTTCATAAGAAACAGTCTTGATATGACTTTAGTACTATGTTATTCTATAATCAGGTTAGGAGGATTACTTGGTATTAGAGATGATTCTTTTTCCCTTAAGAAGAAAAGACGTATAGATGTGCATGCAATTGGGCGGGTATGTGTATGGATATCTATGCTTTTTTGTGTATATGCTTTATTGGTAAGCAGCATCTTTCCTTTAAATAGCAAGAAAACTTCGTTAGAAGGAAATTGGGTTGATTCAAATGGGGAAGTTACTTCACTGGATATTTTCAGGGATTGCGAAAATCCTACATCTGTTTTTTATACGTTTGATGAGATTACAGAGAATAAATCAATTATGTTTCGTAGTAGAAATATATTTATAGATGTATATGTAAATGGCAGGCTTGTGCAATCTGATGATAAAAATGTTTTTCCTTTGTTCGGAAGCTCCTATGGAAGTAAATGGAATAACATTTTTTTAGAAAAATCTCAAGAGCCTGTGACAATAGAAATTAAGGGCTGGGCATGCTTTTCTAACAGTAAGGGGATTGTTACAAATTTTTATATTGCACCGTCAGATGAAATTTTTACGGTAGTGGCGAAAGACCATTTATTTGCATTCATATTAAATGCTTTTTGGGAATTATTTGGAATTATATTGCTACTATTATACGTTTTTTTGCATAAATATTACAAATTGGGGAAAGACTTTCTATATCTTTCATTGGGCACGTTGTTATGTGCACAGTGGTGTAATGCAGAAATTAATATGTGGCAGTTCTTTTTAGGTAATTCAGAATTTTTCCATTTTATTGGATATCTGTCTTTGATTACAATTCCAATTCCTTTTGGATTGCTTGGAATAAACAGATTAAAGGGAAAATGGAAGAAAATAGCTCAGATATATACAGTTTTTGCTGAAATTGCGTTTATTGTTACTTTTGCGCTTAATGTTACAGGAATTCTTGAATTTCATTATACAGTTAAGGTTGAACATGTCCTTTTGTATTGCATGGTTCCTTTAAGTGTGAAGGTAGTTCAGGGATATACGCAGGGAGACCATATAAAAAAATACAAGGAACTTATTAATTTAATACTGATATTACTTTTATGTTTTATTGTTGCTGGATTGGCAAGGTATAGTCTGGGATATCTGGCTGATTACGATACATATTTAAGGACTTCACTTTTCCTGTTTTTATTACTTATGATAGTGTGTCAGTTTCTTGGTATTAATTCTGTTTTTGTCAAAGGAATGGAGGCAGAATTCCTGCACGATATGGCAATCAGGGATTTCCTGACGAAGTTTTATAACAGAGCAGGTTATGCTGAGCATGAGACTGAGTACGAGGAGAGAAGAATTAAGAACAAGCCACTTGGTGTTATTCAGTTTGATATCAATGATTTGAAGAAAGTAAATGACATACAAGGTCATGAAAAAGGAGATGAATTAATTTGTCTGGCTTCTTCGGGAATATATCAAAGCTTTGGAAAAACAGGAAGATGTTATAGAATGGGTGGAGATGAATTTCTGGTTATTCTGCCGGGGGAAGATCCAACAGGTGATTATGAAGCTGGAATAGATAAATTGGAAGAATATTGTAAATATGCCAATAATGTTGAAGATAGGACTTTTGATTTAAAGATTGCTCATGGATTTGCTCTTCTGGAAAGTGAAGAGGATATTGCCCATGCTTTGGCAAGAGCCGATGAGAACATGTATGAGAATAAGCGTAATATGAAAGGCCCTGGAGCGACTATCAGATGAAATGGATATTTTATATATACTCTTATATCAAATATGGAGTGGGATTCATGGAATCCTGCTCTGTTTTTTGTTTAAATGTTTTTTAATTGGATTTTTTATGTAAAATCAAAAATGCTAAGGAACGACTAAAATCGTTGCCCTAGCATTTAAAAGTTTAGCCTCTGATGGAACTTAAATACATTCCCATATCGTCGTGATAATCAGTTATTACACAACCAATATCTTTTTCTTCTTCATGTTCTTCCATACGAACTATTTTGACATCTATAACGTGAGTTGCTGAACCACCATCGCAGAACTGAACAGTACCCTTCATGCCAAGATATAATTTTGGAAAGAATTTGGCTTTGATTCTTGCACCTATAAGACTTAAGTCCTTGATACAGATATCGTATACTGTTTCTTCTTCCTGATTAAAACTCATTTTACCCAAAATATTAGTTTTGTATCTATATGCACCACGCTGTTCAAATTCGTAATAATTAAGTTTTGAACGAATCAGCAGCACTTTATCATCGAAAGCAAATGGGACTTTGTATATGTGAGTCTTGTCCCATCTTAAAGGCTTGTCATCTTCAACTGTAAAAACATAATTTTCCTTGATATCCTTTGGGTTAATTTTGAACATTTCTTCCTTGTCATATTTGAAGAAACAACTTGGAATATCAGGTTTTAACTGCTTGGAATACTGATTGATTGGAACATCAATAACATGTCCTGTATATCTTGTGGCAGTCCTTCCATTTGGAACAATTACAACTAATTTACTGCCTGGTTTTAAAGATGTTAGTGTCTTGTTGACAGTGTTTTTGTTTTTCTTTTGTTTGGATTTGTGAGAACTAATCTCAGCTAGCTGCTTCTCCATAAGATAATCCTGTAATCCATCCGGAATTGTATTGAGCATACAGCCGGCGTATAGGAAAGCGTTGTCAGATTCTCTTACATAACGAACCGTAGCATCAAATTCAAATATAATATCAGATTCATCATTGGAACTGCACATGGTAACAAGGATATTCATTCCTTCCTGTAGTTTACATTTATTGACCACAGATATGGCAATTCCGGTCATACTTATATTTTCTATCACCGCTGCATAGTAAAAAGAATCTTCTTTCTCCATTACGATAGCGGATTCATTAACCTTTACCCTGTAATTTTTTCTAATGTTGGGATTAATCATGTCCCTCTTATCAACAAACTCCGTTTTCATAATTCCCCTCCCGTAAGTTTCTGATGTATATTAATAACCAGGTTATTATTATGTCATAACTATATATCGGCAAATATCCTCGTTTACTAAATTAAAATCATATTTGCATTTGTTATTCTTAATTATAAATTGCTATCCCAGAAAATCATCCAGCTTTAACTGAGTCGCTCCATCTGTTAATCTGTCATATTCTGCCTTCTCTTCCTGACTCATTTCACGATGAATTCTCTCTGCAACAATATTCAGGTTGTCATCAAATCTTAACTGACACCAATTGTCATCATTAGTTGTTCTCTTAATTCCGGTCATATATAGAGGAAGTACCTGAATTACAGGCTCTTCATATGGGTGAACGGAAATAATTTTATCGATGGTTTCCTCTAATCGCTCAGCTTTGCATGTCAATTCTACTTTAAGCTCTTCTTCCACACTTATTTCTCCAACAGTACCATGATATGGCTGACATCCATCAAGTGGACGCCATGTGCTAGTAACTTTACTGTATGAAAGGCAGCTATCGTATTTACCAATGTGTCCGGCATCTACCTCCTGAAGTGCGATTCTTAAATCTTCAAAATGTGATTCCGGTATATAAATCTCTAACTTATAAAAATCAAATGTCAATTTAATCACCTTAATACAAAATGTGGCAAACTGCCTTTAATAACTTTATCATGCTATTATAACGAGGTCAATTAACATATTTAACAAAATTGAGAAAAATTGTAATTTGTTTGTATTTTATTTATACAAAATGAAAAATAGTTTAAAAATTGGATGAATTTAATGCAGTTACAATAACGCTATCTGGAATATTTGATGGGGGTATCAGGTAAGACAAAGTAAAGACTTGGGAAATGGAAGTGCTAAGTGGTTGGTTGTTAATCTTTATATTACAAGGACATAAAGAATTCAATGTGAAGAAATGCGTTAACGAAAAAGTAAGGCAAGAAGGATACATTAATTGTGAATATAAATGGGAAATTAAAAAAGCTGACAGAAAAAGACCTACTTATGAATTAAGGAATGTTTATATTGATTGATAAGTAAGTGTTTCAATTTTGGTAATCAATTTGTAATGGATTATTTCTTCCTTCGAGATTTTAATTTTGCAATCTCAACAAGTTCTGTTTTATCATTTTTATCCAGTTTTGAGAAGAAAAATAACAACTCTTTCTCAAGGTATGTAAGTGGCTGGAGTTTTCTCTGATTATCAGGAGAGTTAAAATACGATAAGTATTCATTGATTTCATATGTAGACGCAGATGGAGATGGTGCATCATAATTCATATCCGGATCAACATCCACAGTCAGATGCATAAGGTCACCAATCGAAATATCATAAAGACCTGCCAATTTGTACAAAGAATCTGAATCAGGTTTGCGTCTGCCTGTCTCGTAATTGCTATAAGTCTGTCTGACGATACCCAGCACAGAAGCAACATAATCCTGTGTATATGAATGGGCTTTGCGTAATTCTTTTAATTTTTCTCCTAATAAATTATTATTGTCCACCATTGTCACACTCCTTTGTTATATTGTAATAGATATTAATGATTAAAATGTAAAACAATGTGGCATTTATGTCGATATAAAGTTAAAATATGATGACAAAATTTATATTTTTTTAATTTTTATAGAGCTTTAATTGGATGAGTAAAGGTGTTGGAGGGGAAATGGTGGATTTAAAAGAGATAGATAAAGCACTTAAAAGTATATTAGTGCAATATATGAGTGAGCCAGAAATAGCAGATGTTTTTAGAGAAAAATCAGAAATAAATGAAAATATTAAAACGCAGGTAAATCCTATTAATGAGGATTTAATGGAGAAGATAGATAAAATCATTGAAAATCAGATAAGAATGGAAGAACTTATAAGAAATAATCCGGCAAATCAAGAGTTTGATTTACAGGAAAAGAAGAAAATTCAAAGCGAAAATACATCCTTGAAAAAACAGTATGCCATATTTGAAAGGCCACTTGAGATTTGGAGTGGCATTGAAAGATTAAATAGTGAGAATATTGAATATTTAGGAAAGTTATGCGGTTCTGCTAATGTTATGTCAATCTTATCGTTGGGGAGAGATGAGGGTAAAGTAGAACAATTGTGGTCATATATTAAGGATTTAGCGATGAAAGGGAATCAGGATATGGAGCAAATAGACATACTTGCGACTTATTTTGAGTTTTGTATTGAGTTGCTTAATGAATGTAAAGCTGAGAAATATAGCATATTTGAAATTGCTCCAGGAAGTGAATTCAATATTGACTTTTGTATTAGAGCAGCAAATAGCAAGCAGATTGGTGTTGTGACAAAAACAATTGTAAAGGGAATGCGTAAAGGGGATAGAATTCTTTTTAAAACGATTGTTAGCGTGGGATAACGATATGAACATCAGAATATGAAGGTATTAAGGGGGAAGTAGGGTGAATATCGAAAAAATTGAAAGAATACTTGAAAGTGGCAACTTATTATTGCTTAAAAATAAAAGGAACGAGAGGTATTTGTATGATAATGATTTTCGAATGTTAATTCCTGCAAATCGGAATTTGTGGAGAGATTTCCTGAACTTTCCTTATTTTACGGGCTTTCCAGCCCATTAGATAGTGAAATGATATGTATTTTCCCTTATTTTTGCCCTTATGCGGAATCAGCAAGGGAAATAAGGGAAGTTTTTATTTAGTCGTTGCCTGCTACTTTATCAAGAAGTCTGGCGGAGTTTCGCTTTGCTTTTCTTGTAGAGTGGGCATAGACATTCATTGTGGTACTGACATCAGAGTGTCCTAACAGTTCCTGCACATCTTTTGGAGCAGCTCCGTTTGAGATGAGGTTGCTTGTGTAGGTGTGTCGCAACTGGTGGAAATGGAAATTCTCAAATCCGTCCAACCTTTTTGCAACTGATCGGCAGGCAATGCTGAGTGTGCTTGGCAGTTCCAGACATCCGTCCGGTCTCAGGCAGACAAAGGAGATTTCCTTGTAATCTGCCGGGATTTCTTCGGTTTCGTCCAGATGATAATATTCATAATACACTCTGTTTTTGTCCTGTACTTCTTTGTAGAAATTGCGGTGGTAAAGTTCACCATATTGCATCCGGCTTTTAAGCTGTTCTTTTCTGGCGGTTTTCAGTATTTCAGTCAGAGTATCACCAAAATCAACAATCCTTACTTTCTTTCGCTTGGTCGGTCCGATGATGTTTTTATGTTTTGTGCCATCATAGCGGATACTTCTTTTAATGGTCAGGCATTGTTCTTCAAGATTGATGTCCTGCCATGTCAATCCGCAAACTTCACCGATACGAAGTCCCGCATAGTATGCGATCTGAATTGGCAGGATTGCAGGTGGATTCTTTACTTTGAGGTATTCTATCAGTCTCTCATAATCTTCGTGGGAAATAGGCTGTATGCCTTCTTCTACTTCATCATCTGAGAATAAATCCACATCCTCTGCCTGCTTTTTCAGCTTAATATACTGCATGGGATTAAAAGTAATCAACTGTTTTGGAAATACTGCAAACCGGAAAGCCTGCTGTAATACTGCCGAAAAAGAATGGATGTAATCTTTGCTGTATCCTTTTCTCACTTTTCCATCTGGAAATTCCCCACCGAATGTAAGCAGATCGAGAAATGTCTGTAAATGTTCAGCGGTAACGGTTTTCAATTTGCGTTCTGCAATCGGATGTTTTTTGATACTGGTGTTAGTATATAACCATAGACATAAAAAGTTGAACGGTCTATAATAATCATAATAATGTAAAGGAGCTGTTCAACATGGCTAAAAACCAAAAGAAGTACACACAAGAGTTTAAACAACAAATTGTGGATTTGTACAAT
>JAXJWH010000151.1:0-1505 GCA_036308125.1 Agathobacter sp. | reverse complement strand
TCAACTTGAAGAGATGCATTTCCTCTTGAATTTTTCAGGAAATCATCAACAGCAGCAGAAGTATTGTATCCAAGACCTGCACAGATATCAAGAATTGCTGTCCTCTTCATAATTGAGTTTAAGGGGCTTTATGAATTTTTCAAAGGATTCGGATATCGCACCGGTTGAAGTGTGTAGGGTTTCAACCTTGTGGTTTATCTCCCTTGACTTGATGCTGTAAGACCCGTCATCTGTTTTTACAAAGTACTCCATGTTTTCCTTGAAGATGGAGTTTCTATATTCTGGATTATTGGTTTTCCTTTCCATCTCGAAGGCTTCGTTTATCAGGCCATAGATGGTGTCATCGATTACGGTGGAATCCCTTACATAATTTGAATCTGTGTTCTCGTCCATTTAATCACGTAAAAATAAGTTTGATTTTATATTATACTATTAAGATGATTAGATATTTAATATTAATTATAAAAAAAGTTTGATATGAAAAATAGTAAACCATGCATCACTATTAGTTTTCAAACACTCTCTTAATGTATATATTAAACAAAAAATAATAGATATAATCAATAATTGAAAAAAATAAATAATAGGAGATTACTATTATGACAAAATTTGATCTTATTAAAACATTATCCTATTACGGGCAGGAAACAACAGTAGAAGGAGATTTCATAATAGGAGAAGATACAATATGGGCAAGTAGAAACATTGTAGCAAATATTTTTGGAACAACTGCACAGAATATATCATCCCATTTCAAAAACATAATCGAAGAAGGCGAGCTAATAGAAAAAGAAGTAAGCATAAGCTCCAAAGACCTGTTTAAAGAGCAGATAGAATTTAGCAAGAAAAACTTGCAAAAATCTAAAAACAGAGGAAGGCCCCAAATATGGTATAATTTAGACGCTATGATATCAATAGGGTACAGAATAAACAGTAAAGAGGCAACACATTTTAGAAAATGGGCTACAAACATTTTAAGAGAATATATGATAAAAGGATATGTTCTAAATAAAGAAGTACTTGAAAATGGAGGAGTGCTAGGCAAAGATTATTTTGATGAATTGCTGGAAGAGATAAAAGAAATCCGAACTAGCGAACGTAGAGCATATCAAAAAGTAACTGACATATTCGCAACAAGCTATGACTATGATTCAAATTCATATATTGCAAAGGAATTTTATGCAAAAGTCCAAAACAAACTTCACTATGCAATAACCGGACATACAGCAGCAGAAATTATCAGCAGTCGTGCAGATCATGAAAAGAATAATATGGGATTGCAAACATGGAAAAATAGCCCTTCTGGAAAAATATTGAAAAGCGATACAGAAATTGCAAAAAATTATTTGGACAAAGAAGAATTAGATGAATTAAACAGTTTAGTAAACATGTATCTTGACTATGCAGAACTGCAAGCCAAAAGACAAAAATTAATGTATATGGATGATTGGTCACAAAGATTGGATGGATTTTTAGATTTTAACGAATACGATATTCTGGAAAAC
>JAXJWH010000150.1:0-2078 GCA_036308125.1 Agathobacter sp. | reverse complement strand
TCCACATCGTAGTGGGGGTCATTCAAATAGTTCACAGATCTCACCTCCTATATATTTTCTGACTTTCACATTTGTGGGTGAATTAGACGTAGGGTACATTCCCTTTTATAATTGGAATTGATTTTCAATATCGCTCTGAATATAATAGAATTAGACAGTTCACAAAACTTGAATTTGTCTAACAGTTCGCATCGTTTGAATCTGAGTAAAGGAGTTTTGCTCTATGTGGAAATACACAGAACTTGATGCATATAACACGATCAGTCTGCATGATTGCAAAGCTACTTCCATCACTATGGAAGGCAGCAATTTGATTTTTGATTTTCCGGATGGCTTCTGGATTACACCAGCCAACAAGCATATTAATCACGATCGTCCAATAAAAACCGGACCTGCTCAGTTGTGTATTCGCGGAGCTTTCAAGGAAGCGCCGTTTGACGCTATCGATATATATAAAACATTTTGTATATTGGGGAAGCCTGTTTTTTGCCGCAGATTGCAACCAGAACACCCTATATTCCTTAAAATGTTCCAGACCGGAAAATATGAGTTGGAGTTTATTACCGAATACCACGCAGCCATATCTTCCCTATACCAATGCTGGATATGGAAAAAGAAATCTGGAGTTTATGCAGAATGTCAGTTTGAACTTACCGCTAAAAGCATTGAATACCGCTGGAATGAAATTCGTTATGATCGCGAATGGTAATAAGATAATTAGCCAAATTCCAATTTTGTTAATAGTACATACTGGACACGATGTGTCTACCTCAAAACCACGGCATTTCTCGCTTTGTGTCGTGGTTTTCTTAATTGACCAGTGATATGATTTCCACGAAAGGAGGGGTGTGAATGAACCAACAAAAAATGGGTGAATTTCTAAAACATCTTCGCAAGGACAAAGGGTTGACCCAAGAACAACTTGCAGAACATTTCTATGTTTCCTCTCGAACCGTATCACGATGGGAAACTGGGAGCAATATGCCCGATGTGGAAATGCTCATTGAACTTGCCGACTTCTACGATGTAGATATTTGCGAAATCATTGATGGAGAAAGGAAAAGCGAGAATATGGATAATGAAACCAAGGATACATTGAAAAAGGTAGCAGAATATGCCACCGAAGAAAGCAACAAACGCAAGGAGAGATTGCGTACAATGTTGGCAGGCTCTACCTGCTTGATGCTAATTAGTTATTTGTTATTTGGAAGCGAGCACAAAGGCCGACTCAATGGCATTATTCCCGAAGCAATTTGTGGTGATATCATGTCGTTTGTTATCGGTCTTTCCGTTGCTTCATTGGCATTGTATGCTCTGCACTGTTTGGGTGCCTTTGATAAAATCGGTCAATGGAAAAAGGCCCGTAGAGAAAACAAGCGTTGATATATTTTTTGAGTGTTACCAATTCCAATTTGACTGTGTTTATACCAATGTTAACTTGCGTTGCTTGCAGCAACTGTGCCTCTGTGGCAAAATAAAAGCATACCAAAACAAGGAGGTACAATTATGCTTAACGAAAATATTAAAGCCTTGCGTAAAACAAAAGGACTCACACAAGATGAATTGGCAATCAGATTAAATGTGGTTCGGCAAACGGTATCTAAATGGGAAAAAGGTCTTTCTGTACCAGACGCAGAAATGCTTCAGAGAATAGCTGAAGTGTTTGAGGTCAATGTTAGCCAATTGTTAGGCGCACCTATTAATCAAAACGAAAATATAGATGTGATCGCAGAGCAGCTATCCAGAATTAATGAGCAGTTGGTTGTGAAAAATAACCGCAGCCGCAAAATATGGAAAACCATTGGCATCATTCTTGCCATTATCATTGCAGGACAGCTGCTCTTGGTTGCTCTGGGCATTACAGCATATAAGAGTTACGAAGTAGGCACGGATACCTACGAAGAGTATGTAGAAGAATTTGTTGACGACTAAACAGTTAGATAAATTCCAATTTGACGAACAGTTAGGCAAACTTGAATTTCACGCACTGTAAAATACTTTTGACACGGCTAAAATGGACAATGTCAAAGCGTTTTGATAGACCAAAATTTCTTTTTTGATTAAAGTGGGTTATGAAG
>JAXJWH010000149.1:0-6073 GCA_036308125.1 Agathobacter sp. | reverse complement strand
TTGATACAATAGTTATGCATTTCTTGATGCACCTCCGAGTGATTTGTTTGGTAACTGGCACTTGGAGGTTTTTCTTTTATTATAAACAAAAAAATGCTGAGGGACGATAAAAATCGTCACCCCAACATTTATTTTAGAACCAAAATTTCAAGATAAAATTAATATATTATTTTAAAGCTATAAATTATACCTTTAAATATAAAAAAGACATGTTAAAATAGAATTAGTGAACTGATTAGTAGCGTTAATAATAGAGATATTAAAGCTGGTATGGAGGTGTCGATGAAAACATTTTTATGGATTGAAGATAGAAAGGATAAATCGGGTTATATATTTTGGAAGATATTTATGGAGCAGTTATGTCCTGATGTAGTGGTGGAAAGTAAGAAAAATAATAGTGAATTGGTGAAAGCAGTTAAGGCGTTAGAAGATAATGAAAACAGATATATCATACTATTTGACAATTCCTTCGACAATCTACAGGTAGCTATGGAGCAGAAATTATTAAGAAATTATGCAAAAAATAAAGATAATGTTTTTTTGATGGATATAATATGTTTTGAATACATATTGCTTGAATTTAAGGATTTGGTACAATGGATTTATGCAGTGAATGATGAATTTTTAATTAAACGTAAAAATGCAATTAGAGCAAGAGAAAAACTTGTAAAAACAATTCAAAGTGGCGAATTAAATTATAAGGATATTCGTGAAATAGTAGAATATAATGAGAATATTGATAATTATAATATAGAGCAGTTGGCTGCAAAAATATTATTTGATTTAACAAGAAATACTGGATTTGAAGTGTCGAAGGGAAATATTGGTGAATGTTGGACAAAATCATGTTGCGAATGGAAACAACGAATGTCAGATGATGTTTGTGGTCTTGATGCAAATAGATTGCAGCTTAAAGAAAAAATGTTGAATATATACAAGGGGACAAGTCTTTTAACTCAATTTCAAAATATTGGTATGGAGGTGGTATTGTGATAACAATTTACAAGGATAAAAATGAAATTCCACAAGGTATGGAATATGTGGAATTAAATGATATTTATTTTAATCAGATTACCGCACAAAAGCTGGATGAAAAAGCCCAAAAGATTATTGGAATAATTGATGAGGCAAAGCTAATTGGAAAATACAAAATATGCTCAAGATTTAATGATTCTGTCTTAGATGTTGATAAATTATCAGCTGGTTGTAAAACAGCGTTAAATGTACTATATAATCCGGATAAAGTATTTTGCTTGAAGGAATGTGGAAATAATGCATTGGAAGTGATATATAGTTTTGATGCAGGAAATGTTTATAGTGATTATGCTTTAATTCCTTTTGAAATGGAGTCGGTGTATGTGCAGACAGCTTCAGGTAAAAAGGAGATTGGTGAATATGAAGACTTAAAGGAGTGGTGGAGTAATGAAGAGTAAGCCGATTGTAATGGAACATTTTTCAACGGAACATACCTCGTTTGTTTTAGATTTTGAATTTACTAATAATATTACAGTATTGACTGGGGATTCAGGAACTGGGAAAACCGCATCTTTTTCGTTTATTAAAGAATGTATGGTATTGAATCCAGATATTGTCTGCTTAAATTATTTAGATTATCAGAAAAACATTGGAGATATTATTAGAAATGCAGAGAAAAAACTGATAGTTATAGATAATGCAGATGTACTTTTGGATGATGATATAAGAAAATACATTGCACTTGATGATAAAAATCAGTATTTAATAATTGGAAGAAATCCCAAGAACCTTTTTGCTACTAAAGAGAATTTGTTTGAATTAGTGAGTGAAAAACAAGGAGAACAGACGATTTTGAAACTAAAGAATTATTTATGATTATCAAATTAAAGAGTATAAGAATTGCATAATACCTTCCTATCGTGAAAACGATGGGGAGGGATTTTTGGAGTAAATATATTATTTTGTATTTCTAAATTTGTATATACAATTATTAATAACTTTTTATATTTTGCTTTATAGAGACCATCATAAGCGAGAATGGATTTCAAGTATTTTATAGAATGGACTGTATATTTGTAGAAAATGAATGTAGTGCTATACATAATAAAGGGCAAATATGAATAAAAAAAATAAAATAACATTGACATATATAATATAATAATTCTTGTCAGGGGTAGTTAAAAAATTTTATTAAAGGAGAAGATGATGGTGAGTAAAAAATCAAAACTAATAAGTGCAATAGGAATTTTTCTAATAATTATAATACTAGGAGGATGCTTGCTAACAAGGGTGACATCAAAATTCAATTTTGTATTATTAAGAATTTATCCAGATATTAAAATAACAAAAGATAATGTGGATAAAATATTAGAGCATGATGAAGATATAGATCCTGGAAAAAAATATTTTGAATTAACAAATAAAGCAGATGATTATGGGGAATTGTTCAAAATTGTCTGGAATATTAAATTAAATAGAATCTTAGAGATAAGGGATTATGGAGTGATGGTCAAAGCGGATTTGTCGGATTTATCAGAGGATGAAATGATATTCATAAGAGAAAGTACGACCAATCCGGAAGAGGGAATGGTATTTGAATGTGATGAGTCTGGCAACGAAGGATATACATATTGCTCAATGACAGGATTTACATATGGAAAAAGCACTGAAGAGATATGTGAGATTCTAAATAAAGTAAAGCTGGTAATGTATATGGAAGATGAAAACGGTAAAATAACAACAAGAAAATTTAAGGCATCAGATGCCACAATTGATGTAAAAGAAGAAACAGATGAAATTGAAGTAAGAGAGACACGAGAATATTACAATTTAGATTAAACAAGATATTGGTGCTTAGGGGGAGAAAATGCTTAAAGTTGAAAATATAAGTAAAATCTATGATGGAAAAGGTGTTGCATTTAAGGCACTTGATGAAGTAAATCTGACCGTATCTTCGAATGAGATTGTAGCCATTGTTGGAAAATCAGGTTCTGGAAAGACAACGTTGCTTAATTCTATGAGTACGATTACGGATATTAGTGAAGGAGATATTTTTTATAATGAAGTCTGTTTGAATAAATTATCGGAAAAAGAAAAAGCCGAAATCAGATTAAACAATTTTGGTTTTGTATTTCAAAGATATGAATTGTTTCAGACATTAAATGTGTATGATAATATTATTCTTCCTATGCATTTAAATAGGAAGAAAGCCGATAAAGAATACTTAAATGATATATTAAATTTACTGGATATTGCTTCCGAGGTTGATAAAATGCCACATGAATTATCAGGCGGACAACAGCAAAGGGTTACAATAGCAAGGGCATTGATTGCAAAGCCAAAGGTTATATTTGCGGATGAGCCAACTGGAAATCTGGATAGTACTAATAGTGAACTTGTTATGAAATTATTTCTGGATGCAGTAAGAAAATATAATTCAACCTTAATATATGTAACACATGACAATAATCTGGCAAAAGAGGCAGACCGAATTATTACTGTAAAAGATGGGAAGGTTTTTGAATAATAATGGATATTATGGTGATAAAAAGTTTTTTAAAGGACAAAAGAAGTTTATGGTGGATTTTGGCAACTGGGATAATATCCGGAATAATATTTACAACATATCTTACAATTCATAATACTAATAAAGAAAATGAAATAAATGATGCGAAGCGCAACTATGGAAATTACATTTATTCCATAAGTGGTGTTGCA
The DNA here is from genome assembly GCA_036308125.1 of Agathobacter sp. Taxonomy (GTDB): domain Bacteria; phylum Bacillota; class Clostridia; order Lachnospirales; family Lachnospiraceae; genus Roseburia. Next base: position 2,380 of record JAXJWH010000149.1, on the reverse strand, counting down.
ACTTGTGACGAAGATGAAATAATTGAAGCTGCCAATTGTGATTATAAAAAAGCATATACCATGGATATTGAAAAGGATGGTAAATCATTCAAATATTATTTTTTGGATGAAGAATATTTAAACAGTTTAGGTTGTCATATTGTATATGGGGAGTTCCCAAAGAATGAAGATGAGGTGCTGATTTCACGATGGTATGCATCTTATCTTGACATTTCTATAAAGGAAATTTTGGGAAGTCAGATAAATCTTATTAATCCAAACACAAATAAAAATTCAAAATATACAATATCAGGAATTACAGATGAAAATGAGAAATATATTACAGTGTTTTTCAATGGAGAAAAATATAATATAAAAAATCAGGAAGAAATTCTATTTTATACGGATAATTTAAAGGACATTGAAAATAGGACGGATAATTTCATAGAGAAAATAGAAGAATATGATTGGGAAAATTGCAATCTGAATTATGATTTGTTATGGACTTATGGGGAACTGGAAAGTGTAAAAGCAGACACACAAAGAGATAGGCTGTTAAACATTGCGATTTTAATCGGACTAATTATTCTTATTAATATAATTACATTTAATTTATTAGCTGTGTGTCTAATTAAATGGAAGAATTCCATTATGCTTTATAAAAAAATCGGAGCTTCAATGTCACAAATTTTTGTTAATATCGCATGGGTAAATGCAGTATTTTTTGCAATAGGACATGCTTTGGGAAGTATAATAAGTGTTGTCGGATGTGGTTTGCTATATAAATTTGTCGCACAGACTTCAATTTATGTACCGATTAATATTATTCTGGTAGTTTTTGGTGTTCAATTAGTAATGATTTTGGGATATTTCTGGCTCAAATTTGATGATTATAATGATATGTCATGCAGTTTGCTGGAAAATAATCTTAGTCAGGGAAATTTTGTCAGGAAAAATTATAAATCAATATTGTCATCAAAAATGCCTGTATTTATGTTGTCCATTAGAAATTTCATATTCTATGGAGGTAAGAAAATTTATAATATTTTTACGATTGCAGTCAGCATATGCGGATTGGTGATTTTATGTTATCAGTTTAAAGAAATCCCACGCAACGTGGATGAAAATTCAGATTTTTCTTATCTTATAGAAGTGGATGATTACTATTCCATTAACAACAGAATTAGTCAGGAGGAATATGATGCATTAATTAAATCCTATGAAGAAGTTCAGGAAGTATGCAAAGATAATGGGATAACAACATATATGACAAATTATTCACCGCAGGATTATGATATTCCAAAGAAATGTTTGTCTGATAAATTCAAAGATTCCTTTCAGAATAGCTTGTCCACGATAATGAGGTGGGATGCCGATGATAACATGGTTAAAATGAGTCTGTATGTTATGGGATATACAGATGATGTTTTAAAGGAAATGTTTGGAGAAGATTTTGAGCTTAAGGATGATGAATGTATTTTTCTTGGAAGAAATCTTAACTACGATGGTAACGGTGGCTATCAGATAAAAAACATGCCCGGTGAAAAAATTCGTATAAGAACAGATATAATGGATGACGAATGGTTTTATGAAAAGGACTATACCGTTGTAAAACAAATTGATAATCTGCCGGTTTATCCATTATTTGAAAACAATGATTTATGTGTCATTCTAAGATGGGATGAATTTAAAGAAAAATTATATAATAATTATATATCTTCGTTTTATATTGATAAAATTAGTGATGAAAAGATGAATGAGATACAGCATATTCTGGCTGGCAATAGTCACATAAGAATTCTGGATTTAGAAAAAGAATCTTTGGAAAGAGAATTTGATTTGAATAAAAAAAGATTAATATGTATGGCAGGAATAATTGTATTTGCACTCTTTACCCTGATTAATGTATTAGTTCAGACGATAATCGAAGTTAAAGTTCGAACCAAAGAGTTTGATTTGATGAAAACCCTCGGTATATCTTCGCTAAGACAAAGGATATTGATTATTTTAGAAAATTCATATGTATACATAATAGGCACAGTGCTTGGAATAGCAATATGCATTATCGTGGATAGAATATTGCTAAATTATTGCATAATTAAAGAATCCATCATAACAGCCAACTTTATTGGGATTGCAATTGCGTATGGCATGATAATGCTTATAATTGGAGTGCTAATAAGTGGATATTCACTCTCAAACAAGGGACAAAATTCTTAAGATTACCTTAATCTGGTTGAAATATATATTAATAATGGCTAATATATTATATGATGTTGGGGTCAAAAGCCCCTCTATAGCACCTTGAAAAGTTCATATATTTTGTAGTAGATACAAGCCAAAACAGTTTACTTGCTGTATAATAGAGATATCTTAGGAAAGAAGGTATTCTCTATGTCAT
>JAXJWH010000148.1:0-2781 GCA_036308125.1 Agathobacter sp. | reverse complement strand
GAATTGTTCTGATGTATTACGTTGATTTTTACAGCTTGTTCAACAATCCGGAAAAGGACTGGGAAAACATGAAGATTTTGGACGAAAATCCACCTCCTCAACTAACTCTTTTTGTTTAAGGGGGGCTTGTAATTTGAAAAAAGAAATCTCAACCGCATAAAATCAGCGTTTGAGACTCCTTTTTGTATCGTTTTTAGTTTTTGTCGGACACTAATATTTGCAATCACCCTTCTTTGCTTCCAAAAGTCCAGAGTATTGCACAAACGGTTCCGTTTTGAGCCTCTGGATAAAATTGTCAATTGTATCTTTGGCTGCGCAATTGGTATAATAATCATTAGCAGACTCCAAGTATAAAAGTCCATCCGCTATTTTCCAAGTGGCAACACCCCCTCAATAAAGTGCTGTGTGAGCCTCTGTAAATGGATAATATATACCCTCTGACAAACAATAATCTTCTATTATCGGGTCAAAAGTCTGATTCAGCAAATACGTCTCATCACCAACGATCAAAGTGTCATAACACAGCTCTGTGGCGTAAACGCCGTTGGAAAACAAGAGAGAAGACAATATGCTGAAAATAATCATTTTCAGCATATTGTCTTTTAAGTGAGTCTATATAATCTGACTTTATTCCCAATTTTCAACCGTCTCTAATTCATATTCATCAATAGTGTCTGCCGTGTCAAAAGATTCCGTCGCCACATCTTCCTTTCGATCAATCAATTTATATCCGTCATAGTAAAGCAGACCAAAATAGCCCATCTTGTAATATAGCTCTATGTCCTTTCCATCAGCTTGACTATATGAGGAATAGCCGACCTTGCATGAGTTCATAATTCTGGCGTTTTCCACACCTTTCAACTTCATGCACGACAGCCATGGCAACATCTGAAGACATAGTTTATTCGGGATTGAAACTTCCTTCTTGCCCTCTACCTCTATATTCTTGCCCCGAAACGAAACTTCTGGGAATCTCACATGATAATGTGTGGTTTTACGACGATTACTTTGGAGGCTCGTTGTTGTATAAGTATCAGTCACAGGCTTCGTAACAACAATAGGCTCTGTATTGCAGAAAGTTTCATTTCCTACAAGGAACAACGTGTTGGAGGCTTCCCATAGAAAAGAAAAGACTAATACAATCGAAAAGACAGTAGATATGATTATCATTATCAGTTGACGACCGCTCTCTATTTTTGTTCGTTGCACAGGAACAAATGAAGATTCCAAATCAATATGCGGCATACGAACCATGACATTCATCAATACAATCGCAGAAATAAATCCAACAGAAAAAAACCATTTAGAATAGACATCCCCCATCAAAACGTTTTCATATCTATAAAACACATAAAACATAATAAAAAAGGAAAGGATAAAAATTATATGGGGAAGGAATAAAATTCCAATCGAAGTGGAATGTTCTTTGGGGACTTCCCCGTCTAACAACGACAATGATGACATATTCATACGGAATATATCAGCTAACACATCCGATGACGGATAGAAATATTCTTTGTTACAGAAATGTTGGTCATACCACGTTTGGTCGTTACCGTTTTTGAACGCATTTAGCAGACTGTCAAGCTCCCTTTTATCAATCTTCAATCCCTCGACACACAATCTGTTCAACATATACACCTCTGATTTGCGGCCACCTGTTGTTATAATGCCATCAGCTATTGCAAGACGATAGAGCAGATACATCACATACATACGGTCATCCTCCGTCATATATGAAGCCAACCCAGCGGCCATTCTCATGCCATGAAGATCCTGAATATAATGAAACGAATCATCACCACTATCAATACACGAATCTCCTCTAAAAAAGGCAACAGCATCTATCACAGATTCGAGTCTTCTATGTTTTCCACTACCTTTTCCACGCTCAGTAAGATTTTTGAGAGCGATTATCGCTTCATAATGATATTTCTGTGGAATAACCTCACGGATATAGCGGACAATCATCTCCAATTTATCTTTCTGCACTTTATCTCCATTTGAACGTGTCATATATGTCATCAGGTAAACGATGCTGATATGGAACCGTTTGGGGTCGTTCGCCAGCAACTTGCGCATATTGCTGTCTTCCGCAAACAGACGGTAATGTTCTATTTCCTTATAAATAAGCTTTGCCAAATAAAAGGCAATACCGAAGATTATAGCAAACGAAATCAGACAAATAATGTAAAAATAATCTTCCATGATCTTGACAATAACTTGTTTAAATTCAATTAAAGCACAAGTACCTACAAAAATCAGAAGTAATATAAATAATAGTAATAATTTAGTTTTCATATATTTTCACTTCAATATTCAAACAAATCAGACCCGATAAAACGGTCTCGAACAACTTGCCCTCGAGTCTAAAAAATTTTATAAAAAAAGCAACTTAATTTAGAAGCTGTTTAAATTTAATTAAAAACTAATTTGAGAGACCTAAAAAATTCTCTTAAAAATCACACTTAAAATATTGATTATCAGTTTGACAAGTGGATAATTTTCGTAACTTTAAGGGTACAAAAAAAATAAAGAAATGAATCATTATCCATCAAATCTCACTGATAATCAGTGGCAAGTTATAGAAAAGTTTTTAGATGTGCAAGTGCGAAAACGCAAATATTTTCTCAGAAGCATCAATATTGTCCTAAATAATTTATAAGAAAAAATAAAAAGGAAGTTGCTCGCTAAACTAAAAGTGTTAATTTAGCAATGATCCCCATCAAAACAACTTCCTTATGGCAAATATAACACTTTTCGCTCAAGCAATCGGCAAAT
>JAXJWH010000147.1:0-96196 GCA_036308125.1 Agathobacter sp. | reverse complement strand
TTTATTTACAGACTGGCACTTGAAGGTTTGTTTGCCATGCTCAAAAATACCCTTTGAACACTGTAAACATAAAAATGCCTTTAAACGCAATGATGGAGCGGGATTTAAAAAATCCCACCCCAACACTTGACATAGAACCTAAAAACAAGAACAGTAACTCAATTCTATTATTTTGCAACTGTCCTTGTTTTATTCTCTCTTAAATTCTCCTTGCATGATTTTCTATTATGCAATTATTACTATATTTTCTATTATGCTATTCTTTCCAAATTTTATATTATACTGTCCTTGCTTGATTTCTAATACTATAAGCAGAATCTTTCATTGAAAATATCAATTTTAATTTTATATTTCATAGTCAAAACAGCTTCTAATTGCCGTAAATGGTCTAACTTTATCATTTGCAACCTTAACATGCTCTGGATGCACTGAATAATTTTTAAGTGCTTCTATGTTTTCAAATTTAGAATCTAACATTAAATCAGCATTAGAACTTTCAAGGCCGTCTATCAAAACATTAATCTCTAATAATCCTGGAATAACACCCTTTAATGATTCCAAACCTTCCTTTATATCTTTCTTAATTTTAACCTTCTCATCCTCTGTAAACTTATCATTTAAAGTCCATATTATAACATGGTTAACCATATCTTTACCTCAACTTTCTTACATATATTTGTAAATACAAAAATTGTATTCTCTCTTTCGCTAGCATTATATTTATATACTTTTTCTATTATTAATATTTTTACTAACATACTAATTATATACTATAATATCTATTAATACCATATTTATTTTATATACATAAATATATATTGATACATATAATCAAATTCTTTAGTATAAACACATATTATAATACATAAAATAGTTCTATATTTCTCTTAAATATCTTATTGAAAATAATTCCAAATCTATCAATATGAATGATTCTATACGTAAACCACTAGACATTTCTATTAATAGTTCCCTACTTACATAGTTTCTCACTTGCTTGCATGTTTCCATACATACTTACTTAGTTTCATACTTACATGATTCTATATAAACAAAAGCAACTTCTACATTTCATATAGAAGTTGCTTTTTTGCAAATATTATAAATTCTAATTAAACTAACTCAAGGAGAACTTCAAGAGCTCCATCACCTTTACGCTGTCCAATCTTAACGATTCTAGTATATCCACCATTACGGTCAGCATATTTTGGAGCGATCTCGTCAAATAATCTGTTAGAGATATCAACAACCTTCTTATCAGCTTTCTTTGAAGATGTAGCTTTCTTTCCGTCTGGTCTTGTAACTAAAGTATCTGTATAAGAGTAAAGAACTTTCTGCATCTGTCTTCTTGCGTGAAGGCGTGAAGGCTGATCTTTCTTTACTTTCTTCTCAACTTCATCGTATACAGTAACTTTCTTACCATCTACAACTTCTTTAACTCTCTTACCATCAGCATCTTTACGAGGAACCTTAACTGTAACTGTAACCTCATCATAGTTATCTTTCTCTTTTACAGCTAATGCAATAAGTCCTTCTGCAATTTTACGAACTTCCTTAGCTTTTGCTTCTGTAGTAACAATCTTACCATTAGCAAGAAGAGTTGTTACCTGACCTCTTAATAAGGCCTTTCTCTGACTTGATGTTCTACTTAATTTACGATATTTTGCCATTTTATTTTCCTCCATTTGTGGGACATCCGGCTATGCTCATCGGTCTTACTTACCAGACATCATATCTTGTTGTGGTTATAATAACCAGTTGCCACTCATGCATTTTCTATGTAAGAATATAATAATATAAATACCGACTATAATATTATATATTAGAAAATGGGTAGACATAATACATGCACATCGGTCTTACTGTTTCTGCCCTAATGAGTATATCTATAAAAAAGGGTTATTCATCACCCTGATTTAACTGTAATCCTAATTCCTTTAATTTAGCTAACACTTCTTCTAATGACTTACGTCCGAGGTTACGAACTTTCATCATATCTTCTGGTGTTCTATTAATTAACTCAGCTACTGTATTAATTCCTGCACGTTTTAAACAATTGTATGAACGAACTGACAATTCTAATTCATCAATGTTCATCTCGAGAACTTTTTCCTGTGCATCATTTTCTTTCTCAATCATTACCTCTGCTGTCTGTGCAGACTCAGATAAATCGATAAAGAGATTTAAATGCTCACTTAAAACCTTAGCAGCAAGACTAACTGCCTCATCTGGCTCTAATGTTCCATTAGTATACACATCTAAAGTTAACTTATCATAATCAGTAATCTGTCCAACACGAGTATTCTCGATTGTAAGATTTACACGCTCAACTGGTGTGTAAATTGAATCAACTGCGATTACTCCAATTGGAGTATCATCCGTCTTATTCTTGTCAGCACTTACATATCCTCTACCCTTTGTAATAGTAAGTTCCATGTAAAGCTTGCAATCTGTACCACCATTTAAATGAGCAATAACAAGTTCAGGATTTAAAATTTCGATATCAGAATCAATCTGAATATCAGCCGCTGTTACAACACCTTCACCTTCGAATTCAATGTAAGCAACTTTAGGTTCATTCGTAGAACTATTATTGCGAATTGCGAGATTCTTGATGTTCATAATGATTTCAGTAACGTCTTCCTTTACTCCAGGAATCGAACTAAATTCATGTAAGACCCCATCAATCTTAACCTGGCTTACTGCAGCTCCTGGTAATGAAGAAAGCATAATTCTTCTAAGAGAATTACCAAGCGTTGTGCCGTATCCTCTTTCTAACGGCTCGACAACAAATCTGCCATATGTCTTGTCTTCTGAAATTTCTGCGATTTCAATTTTTGGTTTTTCAAAATCGAACACTACTAAAGTCCCTCCTTCTCGGGTATCGTTGTTGTAATTATTATCCTACACAATAATCCAATTATTGCATACCATCTTAGACTTGATAAGCCGGGAAAGAATCCCCGGCAAACCAAACTCATTTTATTTAGAGTATAACTCGACAATAAGCATCTCATCTACAGGAACATCAATCTGCTCACGTGTAGGTAATTCCTTAACAGTTGCCTGCATTTTCTCACTGTCATAATCTAACCACTCAGGAACGATTCTTCCACTTGTTACTTCAACAATATCTTTCATTCTCTGAATGTTCTTTTTGCTCTCTTTAATTTCAATAACATCTCCAGCCTTGATAAGGTATGAAGGAATGTTTACCTGTTTTCCATTTACTAAAACAAACTTGTGATCAACGATCTGTCTAGCTTCTTTTCTAGTTCTAGCAAGACCAAGACGGAACACTACGTTGTCTAATCTAGACTCAAGAATTGTCATAAGGTTAGGACCTGTTAATCCTCTCATCTTATCAGCTCTGTTGTAGTAATTGCGGAAAGGTTTCTCTAATACACCATAGATGAATTTAGCTTTCTGCTTTTCACGTAACTGAAGTCCATACTCAGAAACTTTTCTATTAGCTCTCTTTAAATTTCTCTTTGATTTCTTATCATATCCTAAATAACTTGGCTCTAAACCAAGGGATCTACATCTTTTAAGAACAGGTGTTTTATTAACTGCCATCTTAATCTATACCTCCTGATTACACTCTTCTACGTTTTGGTGGACGACATCCATTATGAGGTACTGGAGTTACATCCTTAATAGAAGTAACATCAAGACCGCATGCTGAAAGAGCACGAATAGCTGCTTCTCTTCCTGAACCTGGTCCCTTAACGAATACATCAACAGTCTTTAATCCATGAATTAAAGCTGCCTTTGTTGCTGTTTCAGCTGCCATCTGTGCAGCATATGGAGTAGATTTCTTTGAACCTCTAAATCCAAGACCACCAGCACTTGCCCATGATAATGCATTTCCTTCAGAATCTGTAATAGTTACGATTGTATTATTAAAAGATGCCTGAATGTGTGCCTGTCCGCGTTCAACGTTTTTCTTTACACGCTTTTTAGTTGTTTTCTTTGCAACGTTCTTAGCCATATCTTAAACTAACCTACTTTCTCAAATATTATAAAGAACATATAAGTTCTTAATCCGAAAGATGATTTCAAGCACATAATGTACTGTTAATTTTCATCTTATTTCTTCTTGTTTGCAACAGTTCTCTTAGGACCTTTTCTAGTTCTAGCGTTTGTCTTTGTCTTCTGACCACGAACTGGAAGTCCCTTTCTATGACGGATACCACGATAGCATCCAATTTCCTGAAGTCTCTTGATATTTAAAGCGATTTCTCTTCTGAGATCACCTTCTACTGTCATTGTCTCATCGATAACTGAGCTGATTTTCTTAACTTCCTCATCTGTAAGATCTCTTACACGAGTACTAGGATCTACACCAACTGCTTCAAGGATCTTGTTTGAGCTTACTCTACCGATTCCGTAGATGTAAGTTAAACCGATTTCTACACGTTTTTCTCTTGGTAAATCTACACCTGCAATACGAGCCATGTGTGTTTACACCTCCATATTTTTTACTATTAATCTTGTAACTAACAGCTAAATTAATTTAGCCTTATTAAATATATCTGCAACCATATATTTCTTACCCGAAACCTACTCATATACAGCTACGGTTGCACGTCCTGAAATGTGTGCATACAAGCAAATTCCCATATTTGGCAAGTTCGATAAAAGTCACTCGGTATATATAACTTTCATCCAGAAGCCATCTGTTTATTATGAACAGCGTCATTCATTAACGCTGCAGCCGCACATAATTAATCATGATGCCTTGCATCACCATTCTACAAGCACAACAGGGTGATTAATTATCCCTGTCTCTGCTTATGCTTAGGATTCTCACAGATAATTCTGATGCTTCCTTTTCTCTTAATAACTTTGCACTTTTCGCAAATAGGTTTAACTGATGATCTTACCTTCACAGCAAATCCTCCTTTCATTTATGAAAGCCTTAATTCATCGAGATTTCTCTCTTCATTAAAGTACTTTTCCAAAAGTGTCCGTTTGATATTATAATCGTATTCGGACACTTTGTCAACACTTTTTCATGTATTTTTTTATTTATCTCTCCAAATAATTCTTCCTTTTGTTAAATCGTATGGAGACATCTCAATTGTTACCTTATCTCCTGGAAGAATTCTGATAAAATTCATACGAAGTTTACCACTGATTGTTGCCAAAATCTGATGACCATTCTCTAATTCAACTCTAAAGAATGCATTTGGTAACTTTTCTACTACAACGCCTTCAACTTCAATTACGTCTGCTTTTGACATTTCTAAATTTCCTCCTAAATTTTAGAATATAAACTCCAAAATAAGTAATATGTAATTCACATAATTATAATTACATATTTTTACTCATTTTAAAATAGATTCAATAATTTTTATCTGCAAAAATTACTGCCGTCTAAAATAACCCTAAAAATCCAGCATTTTTCTCATCTTCTGTTAAAGATAATATCTCTGGTTTTCCATCTGTAATTAATATTGTATTTTCATAATGTGCTGATAACGAAGAATCAGCTGTTACAACTGTCCATTCATCATCAAGCCACATCACCTGTGGTGAACCTACATTAATCATTGGTTCAACTGCTAATGTCATTCCTGGGCGAAGTTTAACACCCTTACGAGGCCATCTTACCCTGTAATTAGGTATTTCAGGTTCCTCATGTAGATTTTTTCCTATTCCATGCCCTGCAAGGTCATATACAACTCCATAACCTTCTGAAACAGCATAATCACCTATTGCAGCTGATATATCAAATAATCTGTTACCGACTATAGCCTTTTTGATTCCCTCGAAAAAACTTTGTCTCGTTACGTCTATTAATTTCTGAGCTTCTTTACTAATCTGACCTACACCTATAGTACGTGCTGCATCTGAATGATATCCTTTATATATCACTCCTGCGTCAAGACTTACAATGTCACCCTCTTTGATAATTCGACTATCTTTAGGTATTCCATGAACAACTTCCTGATTAACAGATACACAAATTGATGCTGGATATCCACAATAATTTAGAAATGATGGTTCACAACCATAACTTCGTATCATTTCTTCACCCAGACGATCTATATCCAGTGTAGACATTCCAGGTTTAATTGCTTTTCCTAGTTCTTGATGAACTGCGGCAAGAATTCTTCCTGCCTCTCTCATCAATTCAATTTCCTGCTCCGATTTTATCGTTACAGACATTTCTATTCTCCTAAGATACTAACGATATCTGAAAATACATCATCCATCGCTTTTGTTCCATCTACAGATTTTAAAATTCCCTGTGCTTTATAATAATCAATAAGTGGCTGTGTCTGATCATGATATACTGTTAAACGTTTCTGAACTGTCTCAGGCTTATCGTCATCACGAAGTACTGTATCGCTACCACATGCATCACATTTTCCTTCAACCTTTGTTGGATTAAAAACAACATGATATGTTGCACCACAATTTAAGCAGGCACGTCTTCCACCCATTCTATTTACAATGTTTTCATCAGGAACATCAACATCAATTGCAAAATCCATTGTCTGATTGATATTCTTTAATGCAGAATCAAGAGCCTCTGCCTGTGGAATTGTTCTTGGAAATCCATCTAATACAAATCCATTTTTACAATCATCCTGCTGGATACGATCCATTACAAGATCACATGTAAGCTCATCAGGAACTAACGCTCCCTGATCCATATATGTTTTAGCCTTTTTTCCAAGTTCTGTACCATTCTTGATATTTGCACGGAAAATATCACCTGTAGAAATATGTGGAATATCATATTTTGCAGCAATCTGTTTTGCCTGTGTACCTTTACCTGCACCTGGTGCCCCTAACATAATAATTTTCATATCATTTTCTCCTTCACTATATATCCTTATATAAAATAAAGAATAAGCCTGCTCATGCGCAAGCACATTGCATACTTATCCTTTAATAATTCTTGTAGCAACAATGGAGATACCGAAACCAGTATCTCCAAAGTCAACATTAGTCATTTAAAAATCCTTTATAGCTACGAACTCTCATTAATGATTCAATCTGCTTTAATGTTTCTACGATAACACCTACAATAATAATAATTGAAGTACCACCAAATGAAACATCAGCATTAAATACACCGTTAAAGAATATTGGAATAATCGCTACGATAGATAATCCAACTGCACCTATAAATACTATATAGTTTAATATTTGATTTAAGTAATCGCTAGTTGGTTTTCCTGGTCTGATACCTGGAATAAATCCACCAGCTTTCTTCAAATTATTTGCAATCTCAAGAGGATTAAATGTAATTTCTGTATAGAAATATGCAAAAGCAATAACTAAAACAATATAAACTACTAATCCAAGTGAGTAAACCATACGATTAGGATCACACCAGTTTGACTGTGATAACCCCGTTAATATTTTACTTCCAATTCCCGATCCATTTCCTTTACCAAGTATACTGGCAATAATAACTGGTGTCTGCATCAATGACTGAGCAAAGATAACAGGAATAACTCCTCCAGTATTAACCTTAAGCGGAATACTCTGTTGCTGTCCGCCTATCTGCTTTCTGCCCTGAAGCTTCTTTGAATATTGAACAGGAATAGATCTTATAGCATCCTGAAGGTAAATTACAAATACAACCATAGCAATAATGATTGCAATAATAATTGCGCCTGCAAGAATTCCCTTAGGAATAGATTTATTTGCAATAAACTGTTCCCAAAGTGCACTAAGATCCTGAGGAATACGTGAAATAATATTAATTACTAAAACAATTGAAATACCATTTCCTATTCCCTTTTCTGTAATTCGCTCACCAATCCACATAAGAACCGCTGAACCTGCTGTTAAAGATGCGATAACCATTAAAACAGTAAGCGGTGTCTTAGATGTAAGATAATTACTTCTGTAGAATCCAATTGTCATTGCAACTGCCTCAAGTAAACCTAAAGCAATTGTTAAATAACGTGTAATCGCTACAATCTTCTTTCTGCCTTCTTCACCATCTCTTTGAATTTCCTCTAACTTAGGAATTGCAATAGATAAAAGCTGCATAATAATTGAAGATGTAATATATGGTGTAATATTCAGCGCAAAGACAGACATATTTAAGAAAGAACCACCGGTAATTGCATCAACGAATCCTAATCCCTCGGCTGTATTGCTTTGGAACCATTCTTGGAATACTGCTCGGTTGATACCAGGAATAGGAAGTTCACTTCCTATTCTGATAACAACAAGCATCCAGAATGTAAAGAAAATTCTTTTACGAATCTCTTTTACTTTAAATGCATTACGGAGTGTCTCTATCATTAGATCACCTCTGCTTTTCCACCAAGAGACTCGATTGTCTCTTTAGCACTAGCACTGAAAGCATTAGCCTGAACTGTAAGTTTCTTTGTAAGTTTTCCACCACCAAGAATCTTAACACCATCTGCTGGATTCTTTACGATTCCAGCTTCGATTAATGTCTCTACAGATACAACTGCATTGTCATCGAATTTCTCAAGTGCTGAAATGTTAATGCCAACGATTTCCTTAGAGTTTCTGCATTTGAAACCTCTCTTAGGTAATCTTCTATATAATGGCATCTGTCCACCTTCGAAACCAAGTCTTGGTGCTCCAGAACGAGCCTTCTGACCTTTATGTCCCTTACCAGCAGTCTTACCGTTTCCTGAACCGTGTCCACGACCTCTTCTGAAATTATCGCTCTGCACTGAACCTTCAGCTGCCTTTAAACTAGATAAATCCATCACGGTACCTCCTTGTCTATTTTATTTTAAACTTCTTCTACCTTTACGTATGGTGCTACTTTACGAACAGCTCCCTGAGTTGCTGCATTGTTTGGTAACTCTACTGTTTTTCCTAACTTAGTTAATCCAAGAGCCTCGATAGTCTTCTTGTTCTTAGGAACTGCACCGATTGTAGATTTAATAAGTGTAACTTTTACTCTATCTGCCATCTTTCAATTCCTCCTTATCCTAAGATTTCTTCTACAGATTTACCACGAAGTCTAGCAACTTCTTCAGGGCTTCTTAACTGCTTAAGAGCCTCGATTGTAGCAAGTACTACGTTCTGCTTATTGTTTGATCCTAAAGATTTTGTACGGATATTCTGGATTCCTGCTAACTCACATACTGAACGAGCTGGACCTCCAGCGATAATACCAGTACCTTCAGGAGACTTCTTTAATAATACGGAAGCACCTGTAAATTTTCCTGTAACATCATGTGTAATTGAGTTGTTAGAATCTAATTTTACGTTAATTAAACTCTTAATAGCATCTTCTTTTCCCTTGCGGATAGCTTCAGGAATTTCGGCAGCCTTTCCAAGTCCAGCTCCAACATGGCCGTTCTTGTCACCAACAACAACAAGTGCTGTGAAACGCATATTACGTCCACCCTTAACAACCTTTGTTACACGCTTGATGTCTACTACCTGGTCAACTAATTCTAATTGACTAGCATCAATGATTTCACGTTTCATGTCTGTCTCCTCCTAAAACTCTAAACCAGCTTCTCTAGCTGCTTCAGCTAATGCTTTTACTTTACCTGCGTAAATAAAACCGCCTCTATCGAAGACAACAGTTGAAATACCCTTATCTAATGCTTTCTTTGCGATTACAGTACCAAGTTTTGCTGCTGCATCTACGTTATTAGTCTTCTCTAATTCAGCTTTAACATCCTTATCGAGTGTTGAAGCAGAAACGAGTGTATTTCCAACTGTATCATCAATAATCTGAGCATACATATGGTTATTACTTCTGAATACAGCTAAACGAGGACGCTGTGCTGTTCCAGCAAGATGATTACGCATTCTGTTATGTTTTTTTACACGAACTTCAGTTCTTGATTTCTTACTAACCATTACTTGTCCACTCCTTTAATTATTTTTTACCAGTCTTACCAACTTTACGTCTAATAACTTCATCAGCGTATTTAATACCTTTACCCTTATATGGCTCTGGTCTTCTCTTATCTCTGATCTCAGCTGCGTACTGGCCGACCTTTTCTTTATCGATACCTTTAACAATAATCTTGTTATCTTCTACAGTTGCTTCGATTCCTTCTGGATCTTCCATCTCAACTGGATGTGAATATCCTAAGTTAAGAGTAAGTTTCTTTCCAGACTTAGAAGCTCTGTAACCAACACCGTTTACTTCAAGAACTTTTGTGTATCCTTCAGTAACACCGATTACCATATTGTTGATTAAGGTTCTTGTTAATCCATGTAAGGATTTCATTTTCTTTAAATCGTTTGGACGAGTAACGATTACTTCGCTACCCTCTAACTTGATGTCCATCTCTGATGGGAGAGTTCTCTCAAGAGTACCCTTTGGACCTTTTACAGTCACATGATTATTTTCTGCAATTGCAACTTCTACTCCAGCTGGAACTGCGATTGGCATTCTTCCTATACGTGACATGCCCGTACCTCCTAAATATATTTGTATGTCCAACTTCTATAGTTGGTTTATACCTTTGGTTACTTAGAAATTCTCGCTCCTACTGCTGATGAATATTCATGGGAATTACTCCCTCAAGTAGGAACGAATTATAATCTGTTTGTATATCTATACTACCAAACAAATGCTAATACTTCTCCACCAACCTGAAGCTTACGAGCTTCCTTGTCAGTGATAATTCCCTGGTTTGTTGAAAGGATAGCAATTCCTAATCCTCCAAGAACACTTGGGATTTCATCCTTACCGGCATATACACGAAGACCTGGTTTAGAGATTCTCTTAATACCTGTAATGATTTTCTCGTTCTTATCTGCGCCATACTTTAATGTAACGCGAATTGTCTTGAAATTTCCGTCTTCAATGATATCATACTTCTCGATGAATCCTTCATCAACAAGGATACCAGCGATAGCAACTTTGATCTTAGAAGCCGGAATATCAACTGTATCATGCTTTGCTGTATTTGCATTACGAATTCTTGTAAGCATATCAGCGATTGGATCACTTGTCATCATCATGATGTTTTTTCCTCCTTCTTTTTACCAAGACGCTTTCTTAACGCCTGGGATCTGACCTTTATATGCTAATTCACGGAAACAAACTCTGCAGATTCCGTATTTCTTTAAAACTGAATGTGGACGACCACAAATTCTACAACGTGTATAAGCTCTTGTAGAGAACTTAGGCTTACGCTGCTGTTTGACTTTCATACTTGTCTTAGCCATTAGAATCCCTCCTGATTATTTAGCGAATGGCATATTGAACTGTGTCAATAATTCACGTGCTTCTTCATCTGTCTTTGCAGTTGTAACAAAGATAATATCCATTCCACGAACCTTGTCTACTTTATCGTATTCAATTTCAGGGAAGATGATCTGCTCTTTGATTCCAAGTGCATAGTTACCACGACCATCAAATGCGTTAGGGTTAACACCTCTGAAGTCACGTACACGAGGTAATGATAAGTTAATTAAACGATCTGCGAACTCATACATCTTCTCGCCACGTAATGTAACCTTACATCCGATTGGCATTCCTTCTCTAATCTTGAAGTTTGCGATAGCGTTCTTAGCTTTAGTTGTTACAGCCTTCTGTCCTGTGATAGTCTCCATATCCTTAACAGCTGCATCAAGAACTTTAGCGTTTTCCTTAGCTTCACCAACACCCATATTAACTACGATCTTGTCAAGCTTTGGAATCTCCATTGTGTTTTTATATCCGAACTTTTTGACCATTGCATCTTTGATCTCCTGCTCGTACTGTTCTCTAAGTCTACTCAACGTTAATTTCCTCCTCTCTTCAATTAGTCGATAATATCGCCTGTTGATTTAGCAAAACGAACTTTTTTATCTCCATCCATCTTGAAACCTACTCTAGTTGTAGCTCCCTTATGAAGATACATAACGTTTGAAGCATTGATAGGTGCTTCTTTCTGGATAATTCCACCCTGCTGATTAGCCATGCTAGGTTTAACATGCTTTGTAACCATGTTAACACCTTCAACAAGAAGTGTATTATTCTTAGAATTTACAGCAATAACCTTGCCTTCTTTATCTTTATCTTTTCCAGCGATAACCTTAACAGTATCACCCTTCTTGATTTTCATGCTTGCCATTGACTCTTCCTCCTATAATACTTCTGGAGCCAGAGAAACAATCTTCATGAACTGTTTCTCACGAAGCTCACGAGCTACTGGTCCAAATATACGAGTTCCCTTTGGAGTTTTGTCATCTTTGATAATAACTGCTGCGTTCTCATCAAATTTAATGTAAGAACCATCTTTACGACGGGCACCTTTTACTGAACGAACTACTACGGCTTTAACTGCGTCACCCTTTTTAACAACACCGCCTGGTGTTGCATCTTTTACAGTAGCAACGATAACATCACCGATGTTCGCATATCTTCTGGTAGATCCACCCATGACGCGAATAACAAGGATCTCTTTTGCACCAGTGTTATCAGCGACCTTGAGTCTGCTTTCCTGCTGTACCATGCTTGTAGCCTCCTTTAATTATTTTGCTCTTTCCATGATTTCTACAAGTCTCCATCTCTTATCTTTAGATAAAGGTCTTGTTTCCATTACTCTGACTGTATCACCGATCTTAGCATCGTTTTTCTCATCATGAGCTTTTAATTTATAAGTCTTTTTAACGATCTTGTTGTAAAGTGGATGTCTAACGTTATCTCTAACAGCTACAACGATAGTCTTATCCATCTTGTCGCTTACAACAACACCAACACGTGTTTTTCTAAGATTTCTTTCTTCCACGGTTTATATCTCCTTTCCGATAGGATATTTTACTGTGCAACATTCTCTTTCTCAGTAATAACAGTCTGAATTCTAGCGATATTCTTACGTACCTCTTTAATTCTGCTTGTGTTATCTAACTGATTAGTTGCGTTCTGGAATCTTAAATTGAAAAGTTCTTTTTTTGCATCTACAAGAGCTGCCTGTAAGTCTGCAACAGACTTTGTATTTAATTCTTCTACATATGCACTAGTTTTCATTTGATTCACCGCCTTCTAAATCTGCACGAGAAACTACTTTGCACTTGCAAGGTAATTTGTGTGTAGCAAGACGTAAAGCTTCACGAGCTACGTCTTCCTGAACCCCGGAGATTTCAAATAATACTCTACCTGGTTTAACAACAGCTACCCAATATTCAAGGGCACCCTTTCCTTTACCCATACGAACACCCATAGGCTTATGAGTTACAGGTTTTTCTGGGAAGATTTTAATCCAAACCTTACCACCACGCTTGATATGTCTTGTCATAGCAACACGGGCAGCCTCGATCTGATTAGCCTTGATCCAACATGGCTCCATAGCTACGATACCATACTCACCATAAGTGATTTTGTTTCCTCTTGTAGCCTTTCCAGCCATAGATCCACGGAACTGTTTACGATGTTTTACTCTCTTTGGCATTAACATAATTACTGAGCTCCTCCTTCCTTATTACCTTTTGTAGGAAGCACTTCACCTCTATAGACCCAAACCTTAACACCTACTTTACCGTAAGTTGTATCAGCTTCTGCGAATCCATAGTCAATATCTGCTCTAAGTGTCTGAAGTGGAATAGTTCCATCTGAATAGAACTCTGTACGAGCCATATCTGCTCCACCAAGACGTCCTGAACAAGAAGTCTTAATACCCTTTGCTCCAGCTTTCATTGCACGTCCCATGCAAGATTTCATTGCTCTACGGAAAGAAACACGGTTCTCTAACTGTAAAGCGATGTTCTCAGCTACTAACTGAGCATCCTTATCTGGTCTCTTAACTTCTTTAATATCTACAACAAGCTTCTTGTCTGTAAGCTTCTGAACTTCACCTTTGATCTTCTCGATCTCAGCTCCGCCCTTACCGATTACAACTCCTGGCTTTGCTGTATAAATAATAACTTTAACACGGTCTGATGCTCTTTCGATTTCGATCTTAGAAACACCGGCAGCGTATAACTTTTTCTTTAAAAATGTTCTGATATTATAATCTTCTACTAAGTAATCAGCGAAATCACCATCTGCATACCATTTGGAATCCCAGTCCTTGATTACGCCAACTCTTAAGCCATGAGGATTAACCTTCTGTCCCATGATTGCCTCCTATCTTTCATCAAGCACGATTGTAATGTGGCTCATTCTCTTCTCGATTCTATAAGCTCTACCCTGTGCTCTAGGATGAATTCTCTTCATTGTTGGTCCCTTATTTGCATAACATTCTGCAACGTAAAGGTTCTCTGCTTTCATTCCATTGTTGTTCTCAGCGTTTGCGATAGCTGATTCTAATAATTTCTTTACTAAGCTTGAAGCGTATCTTGGATTGTATGTTACGATTGCAAGAGCAGTAGCAACATCCTTACCACGAATAGCATCTAATACGAAGCAAGCTTTCTGTACAGACACTCTAGCATAAGATAACTTAGCTGAAGGTCTTGTATCTTTAACTTCATTTCTCTCTCTTTTGATTTGGGATCTATGTCCTTTTGCCATGGATGAAACCTCCTTTCACTAATCCTTATCTTACGCCTGATTTCTTCTCGTCTTTTCCATGTCCCTTGTAAGTTCTTGTTGCAACGAATTCTCCGAGCTTATGTCCAACCATATCCTCAGTAACATATACAGGAACGTGCTTTCTTCCATCATGAACAGCGATTGTGTGTCCAACGAATGAAGGGAAGATTGTTGAACGACGTGACCAAGTCTTAATTACAGACTTTTCACCTGAAGCGTTCATAGCATCTACTTTTTTAAGTAAGCTTTCATCAGCAAATGGTCCTTTTTTCAATGAACGTGCCATCTTTGTAACCTCCTAATTATTTGATTGCACGACCGTCTCTTCTACGTACGATCATCTTGTTAGAATGTTTATTCTTCTTTCTAGTCTTCAAGCCGAGTGCAGGTTTGCCCCAAGGTGTGCATGGTCCTGGACGTCCTACTGGAGCCTTACCTTCTCCACCTCCGTGTGGATGGTCGTTAGGGTTCATTACTGATCCACGAACTGTTGGGCGAACACCCATATGACGCTTACGTCCGGCTTTACCGATATTAATGAGGTTGTGGTCACCGTTTCCTACTACACCAATTGTTGCACGGCATGTAATTGGAACCATTCTCATCTCTCCTGAAGGAAGACGAAGTGTAGCATACTTTCCTTCTTTAGCCATTAACTGAGCGCTAAGTCCTGCTGAACGTACTAACTGTCCGCCCTTTCCAGGAACTAACTCAATGTTATGAATCTGAGTACCAACTGGAATATTCTCAAGTGGTAAACAGTTTCCAACTCTAACTTCTGCCTGAGGGCCGCTCATTACTTTCATTCCATCTGTAAGACCAGCTGGAGCTAAGATATAAGCTTTCTCACCATCTGCATAGCAGATAAGAGCGATGTTAGCAGTTCTGTTTGGATCGTATTCGATTCCGATTACAGTTGCTGGAATGCCGTCTTTCTTATTTCTCTTGAAATCAATAAGTCTATATTTTCTTCTATTTCCACCACCATGGTGTCTAACTGTGATTTTACCCTGATTATTACGACCAGCATGTTTCTTTAAAGAAGTTGTTAATGATTTCTCTGGAGTCTTCTTTGTGATTTCTGAGAAATCAGAGCTAGTCATATTTCTTCTGGAAGGTGTATATGGGTTATATGTCTTAATTCCCATTTTAGTTCTCCTTTCGATGTTTTAATTATCACGTCTTCACTGACGTATATTGTGACAATTAAATGCTATATCTTAAAGTCCTGAAAAAAGTTCGATATCTTTGCTTTCTTCTGTAAGAGTTACAATAGCTTTCTTTGTCTTAGCAGTTTTTCCAGTTACCATTCCACGTCTCTTGCTTTTTCCTTCGCAATTCATTGTGTTAACTTTAGCAACCTTTGTTCCTTCGAACATTTTCTCTACTGCTTCTTTAATCATTGTCTTGTTAGCTTCTGGATGAACTAAGAATGTATATTTCTTCTCAGCCATAGCAGCCATGCTCTTCTCAGTAACTACTGGTTTGAGGATTACATCATAATACTGTACATTTGCCATTATGCATACACCTCCTCGATAGTTGCAACAGCAGCCTTAGTTACTACTACTGTATCATATTTTAATACGTCAAATACGTTTAACTCACCTGTCTGAGTTGTCTTAACTGTTGGGATGTTAGCAGCAGATGCAATAACATTTGTATCCATGTCATTTAATACTACTAATGCTTTCTCAACCTTTAAGTTGTTCATTACCTGAACAAAATTCTTTGTCTTGATTGAGTCAAGTTTTAACTCATCAACAACGATAATCTTATTCTCAGAAACTCTTGAAGTAAGCGCAGACTTTAATGCTGCTCTCTTCTCTTTCTTGTTAAGTTTGAAAGAATAATCTCTTGGTGTTGGAGCAAATACAACTCCGCCGCCTGTCCACTGTGGAGCTCTTGTAGAACCCTGACGTGCATGTCCTGTTCCCTTCTGTCTCCATGGTTTTCTTCCGCCACCGCGAACTTCAGAACGTGTCTTAGCTTTCTGTGTTCCCTGGCGATTATTTGCAAGCTGCTGAAGAACAGCCATATGAACTAAATGCTCATTAATCTCTACGCCGAAAATGGAATCGTTTAATTCGATTGAATCAACTTCTTTACCTTCCATATTATAAACAGCTACCTTAGCCATCGTAAAGTTCCTCCTTTCTTAATACGCACTATTTAGTAGACTTACATGTCTCTTTTACTGTAATAAGAGCTTTCTTAGCTCCTGGAACTGCACCTTTGATTAACAGTAAATTCTTCTCTGCGTCAACTCTTACAACTTCAAGATTCTGAGTTGTAACCTTTACGCTACCCATATGTCCAGGCATTCCTTTTCCCTTGAATACCTTACTTGGTGAAGAACAAGCACCGTTAGAACCCTGATGACGATGGAATTTAGAACCATGAGCCATTGGTCCTCTGTGCTGACCTAATCTCTTAATAGCACCCTGGAAACCTTTACCTTTTGAAATAGCAGTTACATCAACCTTATCTCCTTCAGCGAAGATATCAGCTTTAATAACATCTGCTAAATTATAATCTGCCGAATTCTCAAATTTGAATTCGCGAACGAATCTCTTTCCTGAAACACCTGCTTTTGCAAAATGTCCCATCTCAGCTTTGTTAACGCCGTTTCTATGATATACAGTCTTCTTACCGTTAGCATCTTTGTTAACAACCTTTTCTTTCTTGTCAACGAAACCAACCTGAACTGCGTCATATCCGTCGTTATCAACTGTCTTAACCTGTGTAACTACACATGGTCCAGCTTCAAGTACAGTAACTGGTACTAATACGCCATCTGCATTGAAGATCTGTGTCATACCGACTTTTGTTGCTAAAATCGCTTTCTTCATTTCTTTACCTCCTGTTTTCTACAGCGGAACGCCTCTTGCCCTTGATAACAGTCTGTTCACTCACAAACCCAAGGAGTAGCGGAACCGTTCATCCTAGAGCAGCCTATAAGAAAAATCTATATAAACCATTCGGGGATATACCTTAATAATCAGAGAATTTTATTTCTCTTTCATCTTGATATCGATATTAACACCTGCTGGCATCTCAAGACGTGATAATGCATCAACTGTCTTCTGAGTTGGTGTTAAGATATCAATAAGTCTCTTATGAGTTCTCTGCTCAAACTGCTCACGAGAATCTTTGTACTTATGAGTAGCTCTTAAAATTGTAACAACTTCCTTCTTTGTTGGAAGTGGTACTGGTCCACTCACCTGTGATCCATTCTTCTTTACAGTCTCGATGATTTTTTTTGCTGATGAATCAACTAATTCGTGATCATAAGCTTTGAGAGTAATTCTCATTACTTGACTTGCCATAAAAAAAGTCGCCTCCTTTTCGCACTTTAATTTAGTACGACAAGCGGTGACTGTACACTTCGCCGTGCGTGTCCGTAGACAACTACACGTATTCCACATTGCTGATCTGTAGATTATATTTTGTACAGTGACTTGTCGTCAGTTTCCTAACTTGACATTCGCTCCACGGAAAACCTGTCATTTCGACAGCAACCTCACGCTTCATAGCTATCAATGCCACAGCAAGATATATTGTACATGGTCATTCCATAAAATGCAAGTACTTTTTTCATCTTTTTTGCATTTTCTAATATATCTTATTTCCGGCCCGTATTTCCGGAAAAGTGTGTAAAACCAAATCAGGCCTTACCTATTGTCTGCATTTATCTTTGCAAGACAACTCACTGTTGCCATTCTACCAATTAATTCAAAACAAGTCAATATCCGATTTTACAATTTTTTTCTCTTTTTAGGACAGGTTATTATAAATTTTTAACAGTATATCTTTTTCTTGTCTTTCTTCCTATTGATAATTAATGTAATCTTCCTTTTTTTACAAATTGCAGTTCAAAATTACTTCTATTTTCTTTTTAGCCCGTTTCCTCACGAAACAGCTTTCTATACATACGCCTACTTTTTTGGTCTGTTTCCTCACGAAACAGCTTTCTAAAAAAGACAGACCATTATCATTGTAATGATCTGTTTTAAAGATATGTACAAATTATTTTATACATATTATTATATTTACTTTTTTCCAATTCTTAATAAATAAGAAGATCCCCTTGTGCTATTTGCCTTGAAATCTTCCACTGGCTCCGCAAGGTAAAACCAGTCCGTTTGTTTTTACCATAAGTCCGATTTCTTCCGATTCAACTGTTCCTTCAAATTTTTCGAGGGCAGTGCTAATCATATATGTTAATACAGCTGGCTGCAATCCCGTTGTATAGGAATTCACAAGGAAAAACAGCGGTTTGTCAGCAAGTATCTGAGTACATAATTTAATAAGAGGATAAACTGATTCTTCGATTTTCCAGATCTCACCTTTTGGGCCTCTTCCGTATGAAGGTGGGTCCATGATAATTGCATCGTATTTATTTCCTCGTCTTATTTCCCTTTCAACGAATTTGACGCAATCATCCACAAGCCATCTGATTGGTGCATCTTTTAAGCCTGATGAAATCGCATTTTCTTTCGCCCAGTTCACCATCCCTTTGGATGCATCGACATGGGTAACGTTAGCGCCTGCCGCTGCCGCTGCTAATGTGGCTCCGCCTGTGTAAGCAAAAAGATTTAATACTTTAATCTCTTTTTGTGGATTTTTCTTTTTTCTGGCACTAATTAATTCAGAGAACCAGTCCCAGTTTGTTGCCTGTTCTGGAAATAATCCTGTATGCTTAAAGCTAAATGGTTTTAAATTAAATGTCAATTCCTTTTTGTTTGGCAATGTATAGTGAATCGACCACTCTTCCGGCAGATCAAAAAACTCCCATTCACCGCCTCCTTTTTTACTTCTGTGGTAATGTCCGTTTAATTTTTTCCAGTTTTTATCCTTTTTAGGTGTGTCCCAGATAACCTGTGGATCAGGACGCAATAATGTGTATTTTCCCCAACGCTCTAACTTTTCTCCGCATGAACAATCAATTACCTGATAATCTTTCCAATTATTTGCAATCCACATATACAAACCTCTTTCTTACTTATTTATATTTATTATTTTAATTTATCTTTTCCGCTACTAATTACATATATTTCATGTTAGTGATTGTATGTATTCTTTTTACCTATCACAGGTTTTCTATGTTTTCTATGTCAGTGATTATATATATATATGCTTCCCATGCTGATGTTTACATACATTTTGTGCTTTATGCTTTTGGATTCATTGCTTCGTTTGAAATATCTGTATTCAATCTACGTTTAATCTATATTCAATGTATGATTTTATTTAGTCTTCAGATTCCTAATTTAGTTGCTAGAATTACCGGAAATTTACTTTCTAAACATACATACAATTTATTCTCAGCTCCTAAAAAACATATGCAAACCATGTCAACTATCTTAACTTGGTGTATCTTTTTTGCAATCACATCATATTATAATATACTAGATTTTCATGGACTGCAATATTTTTTATCCAAATCTTTTTACAACCGATATAATTTTGTTTTTACTTTTTTTATTTCATACTGTTTTTCTTTTTTGTATTACCATATTTTATATTCTCACTTACTTTCTCTGACTTAGTTTGTGCGAAGTTTTCTCCTCTAATATATTTTTTGACTTCTTCTATTTTCACAGTCTGCACCTATTTGTATTAATACATTTTACATTCTTAATCAACTTCCTTTCCTTTTATCAGACTACTATATTTGGAATATTTCTTTTCTTGTACTACTACACCTTATTTTCCTTGTTACTTCATTTTTTAATTTCCTCTTAAACCGCTATATTTTTATAATTTTACTAATTGCTTTTTGTTTCTCTCATACCACTATATTTTGTATAGTCATTTTCTTTATCTACTATATTTTGTACTTTTCATACTGATTTATCTTCCGTGTTTTTTCTTGACTACTATATTTTGTATGTTCATTCTCTTAATCCACTATATTTTGTATGTTCATTCTCTTAATCTACTATATTTTGTGTAAATTTTCTTGTAGCTGCTATATCTTGTTCTTTTCATACTCATTTTCCCTGACTTTCTTAGACTACTATATTTTGTATGGTTACTTTCTTTGTCTGCTATATCTTGTTCTTTTCATGCTGATTTATCTTCTGTATTTTCTTAACTACTATATTTTGTATGATTACTTTCTTTATCTGCTATATCTTGTTCTTTTCATGCTGATTTATCTTCTGTATTTTCTTAACTACTATATTTTGTATTATAATTCTCTTAATCCACTATATTTTGTGCGAGTCTTTTCTTAATCTACTACATTTTGCATTATTTTCCATCTAACCACTACATCTTGTATTTTTCATACTCATTCATGTTTCTTAGACTACTATATTTTGTGTTATCATTTTTTAATCCACTATATCTTGTGTTATTATTTTATATAATCTACTATACACTGCTTTGTGTTACTATTTTCTGTAATCTACCCTGTTTGTATAATTATGTTCTAAATCTACTACATTTTGTATTAGCATTTTATGACACTACTATATTTTGTTTAATTATCTTCTGTCACTACTATATTTTGTTTAATTATCTTCTGTCACTACTATATTTTGTTTAATTATCTTCTGTCACTACTATATTTTGTTTAATGGTTCTCTTAGCGATATATTATGTATATATTTTGTTACTTCTAATATTATTATTTTTTGTTTTTAGACACTTCTTGTGAATAAGAGATTAATTTGTGGCAAACAAAAGGATGCTCTCCTTTTGGAAAACATCCTTATTCTTATTTTATTCACTTCTTAATGCTTCTACAGGATCTTTTTTAGCGGCTTTTCTTGATGGAATGCATCCGCCAATAAATGTAAGGAACATACTGAGTAATATTAATATAATCATATCAACAACTGGTAGTGTTGCTTTAACTGCTGCGCCTTCAGCAAATGCCTTAATGATTGTATTTATTATTCCAATTATTCCTTCCGCAAATACAATACCTACAACACCTGCTGCAAATCCTATTAGTATTGTTTCAGCATTAAATACATTTTTAATGTTACGTTTTGTTGCGCCGAGGGCTCGTAAAATTCCAATCTCTCTTGTTCGTTCAAGTACTGATATATATGTGATAATTCCTATCATAAGGGATGATACCACAAGGGATATTGCAACGAAACCTATTAATATGTAGGAAATCACATCGACAATTGTTGTAACAGACGATATCATTACATCCATTAAGTCTGAGTAACTGATTTTATCAACGCTATCAACTTCCTTATTGTATGCATCAATTCCTTTTGTTACCATCTCTTTATTTTCAAAATTATCAACGTAAATTCTTATATTTGTCGGATTATCTATTGTTGCATATCCTAAACTTTCATATGTAGATTCAAGGGATGACTGGCTATTTTCAAGGCCAGTAAAAATATTGACTTTCTCATTTGATTTCTGGGCTTTAATTACATCACTTTTGCCCGTATAATCCATAAGATATTTTGTAAGTGCTGATGTGTATCCCACAACACCTTCAGCTATGCTGTCTTCACTTGTTGGTTTTACAATTGCTGTCACCTTAAGTGTAAATGCTTTCTTAGCTTTCTTAATTGCATCTTTTGAATTACTGTCAATCATTTCATAACAATCATCTGTTGTTTTTGCTGTCAAATCGCATGCAGGTACAATATAAAATTCCTTACCAATTAAATCCTTATATTCCCATTCGTATTCCTGTGATTTGAATTTTTCTCCAGAATTAACTGTATCCACAAGTCCCTGATACTCTTTGGAAGGTAACATTCCTAATTTGTACATATTTTCCAATGCAATTTTTCCGTTACTATCCAAAATTAAGACAGCCTCATTTTCCTTTTCTGGAAATGTTCCTTCAACAATTTCGAATCCGGTTGACAGGAAATTATCATGAACTTCTGTGAATATGCTTTCTCCATCGGCTAAATCCTCTGTGGAAATAGACATACTTTCATCCTGCGACTCGTAGCTGTTAGTTGAATCATTGGTCAGCAATCCTGAACCATCTGTATTTATCATAATTCCATCGGAATCTTTTGTATATGCACTAAAAGAAGTGTCATAGCGATAAACAATTCCATTCTTTGATGCATATTTACTAATTTCATTATCATCCTTTTCCAGATATTCCTTAAATGCCTTTAGATTATTTTCCTTAAACATTGTTGCAAGTTCACTTTGCATTTCAAAATTTGTTGCATCTGAGCGGATTTTTCCATCAGATGTATTATCACCGTCTTCGTCATCAATACTTTCCATGTCATCGCTCATCATTTTTCCAAAATCCACAGTCTTTGATTCTATCTCAATAGGATATGACGACATGGTATCTTTCTGAACTGACATTATATAATCATTAACACCTGTGGAAAGAGCAAGAATAATTGCAATTCCTATAATTCCAATAGAGCCGGCAAACGCAGTCAGTATTGTTCGTCCCTTTTTGGTTCTTAAATTCTGAAAACTTAATTTAATTGCCGTCTGAAATGACATAGAGGATTTTTTACCAAATCTTACTTCTTTTACAGGAGCATTTTCGCTTATCTCAAAGGGCGCTGTGTCATTTATAATTTTTCCATCCTTGACAGTTACAATTCTGCTTGAATAAGCTTTTGCCAGTTCTGGATTATGAGTGACCATTATTACAAGTCTGTCCTTTGCAACTTCCTTCAAAAGCTCCATAATCTGAATACTTGTATTACTGTCCAAAGCTCCCGTTGGCTCATCCGCCAGCAAAATCTTTGGCTCATTTACAAGTGCTCTTGCAATGGCAACCCTTTGCATCTGTCCGCCGGAGAGCTGTGCCGGTTTCTTATGCATCTGCTCTAAAAGACCTACTTTTGCTAAAACATCTTTCGCCCTTTGCTTTCGTTCCTTACCTGACACCCCGGAAATTGTAAGGGCAAGCTCAACATTGGAAAGAATTGACTGATGAGAAATTAAATTGTAATTTTGGAATACAAATCCTATTGTATGATTTCTATATGTATCCCAGTCCCCATCCAGATATTTTCTCGTTGAAACTCCATCTATAATTAATTCTCCCGAATCATAATGATCTAATCCGCCTATTATATTTAAGAGTGTTGTTTTTCCAGAACCACTCTGACCGAGTATCGAAACAAATTCATTGTCCCTGAAATTCAAAGAAACATTATCCAATGCATTTTGAACCAAATCACCTGTGTGATAGGTCTTGGATATATTTTTAAGCTGTAACATATTTTACATTCTCCTTTACTATCGTAACTAAAATACTAAAACGTGTATCTGATACGTGTAAAATATTATCACAGCTTTCTTTCTCAAACCTTAATTTATTCTTTCTATTATTATAATAATTCTTAAAGTTTTCTATATTTCCTTAAGATATCATTAGCTTTTCTTAATAGATGCTTATATTTCTTAAAATTACTATAATACCCTTAATTTTCTATATTCCCTTAAAGTATCATTAGTTTATCTTAACAAATACTTATATTTCTTAAAATTATTATAATACCCTTAATTTTCCATATTTCCTTAAATTATCATTATAACATCTTCAATTTTCTTAAAATTATCATGGTAATTGCGCATACAATCAATGTTATGATGCAGACAATTCCAAAACCAAATACTGAATCTGCAAATGGCATTCCCGCTCCGTTTACGTTCATTCCATACATACCTGAAATAACCGTTGGAATAGCCATTACAAGTGTAATCGATGTGAGATATTTCATTACGTTATTAAGTCTGTTGTCTATAACCGAAGACATAAGCTCTCTTGTACCATTTATTATATCTCGATATATACTTGTCATCTCAATCGCCTGTTTATTCTCGACAATTACATCTCCCAAAAGTTCCTTGTCCTCCGGATACTGTTCAAGTCTTTTGTAGCGTGTCAGGCGGTCAAGCACATTGCCATTCGCCCTAAGGGATGTGGCAAAGTATACAAGTGTTGACTCTAATTCATGCAATGCAATAAGGTCTTCTTCTTCTGTATCATCCCCAACTCTTTCTTCGATTTCAGTTCGCATTTTATCGATAATTCTAAGGTCACTCTGATAGAGTACGGAAACTCTGTATAAAATCTGATATACAAAGCGTAATTTCTTCTTTGTAGAAAATTCCTTAACTCTGTTATTAAGAAATGCCTGTAATACAGGTGTATCTTCTGTGCATACAGTAATAATTTCTTCTCCCGTTAAAATGATACCAAGAGGGATTGTTGTATAGGATTCCTTCTCATGACGTATTTCAGTGGAGGGGATATCCACAAGAATAAGCGTATAACCATCCTGCAGTTCAATTCGTGAACTTTCCTCTTCATCAAGAGCAGCAAGCACGTCTTCAATATCAACATTCAAAGCATCTGCTACCATCTGTCCTTCCGCAACACTGGGGTTAATCATCTGAATCCATACGCCGTTATTTATTTTATCTTCTTCATGAATTTCTCTGTCATCAGTTTTATAATATTTTACCATGTTGCACCTCCTGGCTTTTTATGACACTTTAATTATAGCAGAAAATTTTGTAGTATACCATCCGATATATACATATTACTATTTTACAACACCTTGAAATTGTCCCACAAGATACTGGTTTCGTATCATGGATAAATTATTTATAAATATAACATCATCTGCTTTAGTTTTTTTCTGAAGCTTGGTAATGGTATCTTTATAATATCTGTAATCCACTACATAAATTTTCTTATAATGATCTATCAAAAAAGGAACAAATGCATTACCAAAAGATTCTTTCACCACAATACATGAACTTCCATCCTCTATATCCTTATTTTCGATTTCAGTATAAGGATTATCGCCACCTATGAAGGTACTGTATTTCAAGGAAGGAGTGTAATCTGACACGTCATAAATTATTGGCCATTCTATAACGTCCCCGTTTGTATTGGTAAATTCAAGTTTTGCATTATCATTTGGCAGGTATGCTGTAATTACATCAGGGGTTTTCTTAAGTGCTTTACTTGAAGTATCATTATAAAACGAACCCAAAAATCCCTTAAACCTTCTTGTATCGTAGGATTCTAATTTTTCCGGCTTAATTCCTTTCGCCTTGCAAAATTCTTCATATGCATAATAAGCTCCCTTTGCAGTCCAGTGATGGTCTGTTCGAAAATAAATATATTCTTTTCTGTGTTTCATAAGATTATCATAGACTTTAATTTTATTAACGTCATCATCAATAAAACCGTAAATATTATTAATAGCTTCATTTTGATCTGTTGAATTCACATCATCTATTCTGTTATCCGGAAAAATAACACCGCTGCTTAAAGGAACTAAAATATCATAAACATTTGCTTTGCCCTTAAGTTTCTTAGACACATTATTAACTGTCTTGGCATACACCTTGGCGCACTCTTCCCTGTATGTGAATAATTCATATGCATTTTTGTCAAGAACCACCACACCACTGTAATTCTTAATCTTCCCCTTTGAAGTTATGGTATCATACCCTTCTTCTGTCTCAGATTCTTCAGTTTCTTTCGTTTGTGATTCTTCCGTTTCCTTTACATTTTCTGACTCACTTAAGCTTTCCTGTTCTGTGGGAAATCCAACTCCTGCCACAGTTTCTTCTCCGCTTCCCCCATCAGCTGCAATCTGTAAACAGTATACTGCCCCACATGTGATGGCAAGAAGTGATATTATCAATCCTATTATTTTCTTTCCCATTATGATTCCTCTAAATTAATAACCTTATCACCGCTGCAACAAAATCTTTTAAGTAATTAATTATAAATTTAATTTATATACATTTCTATCAGAAACAAAATTAGAAATGTTATAAAGAACTAAAACTTCATCTATATTTTGCTCTTTAAGATAGTTTAACATATTTCCGCCATAATATCTTAAATCTATCATATAAATATTTTCGTAATCATCTGCAATAAGAGGAACAAAACTATTTGCAAAGGAATCCTTTATTACAAGCAGGTTTCCTTTTTTGTCAGAAGACTCATTATGAATCTTAACTTCCCCATAATTACCGCCAAAGAAATATGCATATTTATCCTTTTTATCAAGCATCTCTTCACAATAAAATCCCTCAAGCTTTTTGCCATCGGCTTCCACTGTAAATTTATCTAAATCGCCGTTTTGGGCAATATATATATCATCATATGCCGAATCGCCATCTAAAACCTTTGAGTAAAGACTTCCTCTGAATTTGTCTGTAACCTTTGTAAAATTCATATCTTTTTTAGACACCGGCTTACAATCTTTTGATTTTTCCCACTGGGTATAGCCATAATACGCTCCTAAAGTTGTCCAGTGATGGTCAGTTCTATAATAGATATCTTCATCTTTGTGACTTTTTAATTCATCCCTTGCATCTATAAAATTAAATCCAGACATACTATTTTTAACCTTATCAATATAGCTGTCCTGATTAAATAATATGGCATTCTTTGGCAGCTTATCTGACAAAACATAACCTGAAGTAGGCACTAAAAGGAATGAAAGATTATCTTCGCCTACTATATCCTTACAATTATTAAAATATGTTTGAACATTATTCATATTTCTTGTAAAAAGTTTATCGTCCACATCATCCGGTGTTATTTTCTCAAAATCATAACCATCTTTACCAAGATATGCGCCACCGATATCCGTATCACCACTTGCTTTTTCAAAAAAAGTCTTAACAGTTATCCAGCTATCCCTGAAACAAATCTGGTCCTTAAGATATTCTTCCAGTGAATCCTGAAATTTACAATCCAGAATATCGGAAATGCTAATATCAGGCACCTGCGCCAGATATCTGTTTTCATTTTCTGCAAATTTACGGTCTTTAATACAAAAACTGCTTATGCTAATTCCACCTATAACAAATAAAAAGGCAAAAACCATTAAAATCTTTGGTTTCTTCATAAAATCACCCTTTCCATAAGATAACATCTCAATAAAATTTAAATATAAATTCTAAATCTTAAATTTTTAATCTCAAATATTAAATCTTATATTCTAAGCTAAAATCTAAAATATAAAAACGGATTATAACTTCCTCCGACTAAAAATGCGAAGGAAATCAATAAAACCATTACCATTACAATTGTTTTTGCAACGGCTGAACCTGTTTTTCCACCGTTATCTATTGTCCATCCATTGTACCATCTGTATACCCTGTTAAGATATTTATTCTTAGTAAGCCACGATTTATGGTCAATGCTACAGATTATTAAAATAATAATTAACACAATGTTGGTTGAAACATAATACCAGAAATCTCCATTAATTCCGCTTACTCCAATTCCAAACATAGCCTTAAGATATTCAACAGGCTTTGCAATATCAGGAATGGCAAAAATAAACCATCCAAATACTACAATAACCATAGTATAAATGTGTTTAATCACTCCAGGCCATTTCTCCATTTTCTTAAGAAGAAAAAGCTTTTCGATAATAAGCAAAATTCCATAATACAATCCCCATGCCACAAAATTCCAGCTTGCGCCATGCCATAATCCTGTAAGCATCCAGACGATTAATAAATTCCTGATTTGTTTTGCTAGTCCATGTCTGTTGCCGCCAAGCGGAATATATACATATTCCCTGAACCATGAACCAAGGGAAATATGCCATCTTCTCCAGAATTCTGTTATGCTTTTTGACATATAAGGATGGTCGAAGTTTTCAAGAAAATGGAATCCAAACATTCTGCCAAGTCCGATTGCCATATCAGAATATCCGGAAAAATCAAAATAAATGTGCAAAGTAAATGCAAACGCACCAAGCCATGCCGTTGCTGTTGTTAATTCACCTGTAACTGCTATGGTATTCCAAAGAGCACCTATCTGGTTAGAAAAAATAACCTTCTTGGCAAGTCCCATGGTAAACCTGTACGCTCCGTCTGCAAAATCGTTTACGCCTACTTTTCTGCTTTCAAGTTCCTGCCCGATTGTCTTATATTGAACAATTGGACCTGCAATAAGCTGTGGGAATAACACTACATATGTTCCAAAATTCAATATATTTTTCTGAGCAGGCACTACGCCTTTATATACATCTATTGTATACGACATTGTCTGGAATGTGTAAAATGAAATTCCAATTGGCAATGCAATATGCAAAAGAGAAATGCCAGTCCCAAATATGGAATTAACTGTTCCAATTGCAAAATCCGTATATTTAAAAAATCCTAAAATACATAAATTTCCCACAAGGTCTATAACCAGTACGGTTTTTGCCATTTTATCATTTTTCTTATTTTGAAAATTCTCTATCAATCGTCCATTAGTATAATCAAACACCGTTGAGAAAAGCATTATAAGTACATATACAGGCTCTCCCCACGCATAAAAAATTAAACTTGCAATAAATAAAACTAAATTTCTTAATTTATCAGGACAAATATAATATATAGCTAATACCAGCGGTAAAAATACCAGTAAAAACACAAAACTACTAAATACCATAATTCACCTCAAAAAAATTAGGTGTCACTTTAGTTATCAAACAGTGACACCCAAAACACTCCTACTTAAATGCTTCTTCAATAATCTCCTTTGCCTTATCAGAATCACCTGATACACAAAGAACCACATAATTACCGTTTTGCTCAACAACAGCTTCATCTATACGAGCTGCTTCTTCAGGAATATAATCCTTAAAAGAACCCTTCTGATCAGCTAAGAATGTCTCTACATTACTTTGCATTGTCTTGGCAGCGTCTTCATCCTTTGCTGTAAATACAGCAACTTCCTCAGCAGTAGAACCGCTGCTCATATACATAACTGCCTCCACACCCTCTTCTAATTCAACATAGTTACTGATTGCATCTTCTGATACCTGCTCTAAGCTTTCAGTATATGCAATATCATTAGTTAATGAAGTTGCTAAGGCATTAGCATCAATTGTCTTAGCACTTTTTCCACATCCTGTAACTGCTGCAATTGTAAGACAAATAGTCGCAGCTGTCACTAATATTTTCTTTTTTTTCATGATTAATGCTCCTATATTTTTTTCTATTAGAAAGTGTAAACTTTTTTATCTTCGATGTAAATAGAAAAAAACCATATTAAGAAATTCTTAAGAATTTGTAATTATTTGCTTTCTGCATATTTCTCGCTTGATTCCTTGATTAATGCAGCATCATCGAAGTAGTTGATTCTCATTGCATTCTTTACTTCTGAAAGAGTATTGGCAGCTGTTTCCCTTGCAATCTCGCTACCCTTCTTAAGAATCTCATAAACTGCTGGAATATTTTTTTCAAATTCTGCTCTTCTTGCACGAATTGGAGCAAGCTCCTCCTGAAGTACATTATTAAGGAATTTCTTAATTTTTACATCACCTAAGCCGCCTCTTTTGTAATGCTCTTTAAGCTCATCAAGGTTTGCATATTCTGGTAAGTATTCTTCAAAATGCTCATTTTTGCTGAAGGCATCAAGGTAAGTAAATACGCAGTTTCCTTCAATGTGTCCAGGATCTGATACCTGAATGTGAGTTGGGTCAGTATACATTCCCATAACCTTCTTCTTAACATCTTCCTCTGTATCTGCAAGATAAATGCAGTTTCCAAGGGATTTACTCATCTTCTGTTTTCCGTCTGTACCTGGAAGTCTAAGACATGCTGCATTATCAGGAAGTAATACATCAGGCTCAACTAATACGTCATCATAAATTGAATTAAATTTACGAACGATCTCCCTTGTCTGCTCAATCATTGGAAGCTGGTCCTCTCCTGCTGGAACTGTTGTTGCCTTAAAAGCTGTAATGTCAGCAGCCTGGCTGATTGGATATGTGAAAAATCCAACCGGAATACTAGCCTCAAAATTTCTCATTTTAATTTCATTTTTTACAGTAGGGTTACGCTGTAATCTTGATACAGTTACAAGATTTGAATAGAAAAATGTAAGCTCTGTAAGTTCTGAAATCTGTGACTGAATGAATAATGTTGATTTTGCAGGATCAAGTCCTACTGATAAATAATCAAGGGCTACTTCAATAATGTTGGAACGAACCTTCTGTGGATTCTCGAAATTATCTGTAAGTGCCTGTGCATCTGCTATCATAATATATATATCATCAAAATTTCCTGAATTCTGAAGCTCAACTCTTCTTCTAAGTGATCCTACATAATGACCTACGTGTAATCTTCCTGTTGGTCTGTCTCCTGTTAAAATTATCTTCTTATCCATAATATTCCTCCTACTCTACGGCATTATACAATTTTCTTTTAATTATTTTCTAAACATATAAAAAGCCCTTATCCCAAAGGATAAGAGCACCATATAGCTCTCTTCTGTTACCAGGATTATACAATATTCCCTATTATTAACTTCATCATATCTTCTAAAATGCTATCAAATCATTTCTTTATTGTCAAGTCAAATTTCTTATACCATTTTCCGTATATTATATGTATAATTAAAGCATACAACCGACTTAAAAAAAGTCAAAAAAATTATATATAAACGGAGGGTTTGTTGTGAATAATGATATTTTAGCAAAAATTAATGACAATATTAATAAGGTTATGATTGGTAATGAAAATACCATCAGACTTGTTCTCACATGCCTTGTTGCAAAGGGGCATATTCTTCTTGAGGATGTTCCAGGTACCGGTAAAACCGTACTTTCCAAATCCCTTGCCAAATCAATCGAAGCTGATTTTGGCAGAGTTTCTTTCACTCCTGATTTACTTCCAAGTGATATCACAGGACTTAATTATTTCAATGCAAAAACAAATGAATTTACTTTATCTAAAGGACCTGCTTTTTGCAATATTCTGCTGGCGGATGAAATAAACCGAGCCACACCTAAGACTCAAAGCAGTCTTCTTGAATGTATGGCAGAAAGACAGATTACAATAGATGGAACAACTTATCCTTTAAGTGAGCCATTCCTTGTGATTGCTACGGAAAATCCCCTTGATACCCTTGGAACTTTTCCACTTCCTGAAGCTTCCCTTGACCGATTTCTTATGCAGATGAGCATGGAAAATCTGACTCCATCCCAGGAGCTTAGCCTTATAGAAAGAAATCTTAAAGACGAACCCCTTAAAGAAATCTCAAAGGTATGCAGCAAGGAGGATATTGTATCTCTTCAGAACAGCTGCAGGGAAGTATTTATCCATAAAGAATTATTAAATTACATTATAAATATTATTCATGCCACAAGAAATAGTGAAGATATAATTAACGGGGTAAGTCCTCGTGGAACTTTAGCCTTCGTTGGCGCATGTCAGGGATACGCCCTTGTATCAGGCAGGGACTATGTCATTCCTGAAGATATTAAGGCTGTTGCCGTTCCTGTTCTTGCTCACAGAATAACGGTAAACGCTTCCTATAATGCAAAAAAAGCTCAGATTATGGCAATTGAAAATATTCTGGCTAACACAACGGTACCAACTGAAGATTGGAAAGGACGTTTTTAAATGTTAATTATATTATTAGTGAGCATACTTATATCCTGGTTGATAATCAATTTTATTTTCACAAGATACTGGGACAAGGGAATTAGTGCCTCTGCCAAATTCAAAGATAATTATATTTATAAGGGAGAATCCTCCGCACTAATCGAGACCATTGTCAATGACAAGCACCTTCCAATTCCAGGAATTGCAATTCGACTTGCCATTAGCCGATATCTTGAATTTACCAAGGAAAGCCGTAAAAATTCCTCGGTTTCTGACCAAACCTATAAGAAGGATATTTTTTCTTTCCTAAACAGGCAGAAAATAATTAGGACTTTAACTTTTAAGGGAACAAAACGTGGAGTATATAAAATCAATTCTTTGGATGTTTTTGCATATAATTATTTCTATAAGGAAACAAGCTATATAACTTTTCCAGAGAATTCAACCATGTATGTATACCCTGCCCAGATTGATGTAAGCCGGATTAATTTTATCTGTAAAGATATATCAGGGCTTATTCTTTCCCTGGACAGACTCCATCCTGATCCTTTCGAGTTTTCAGGAATAAGGGAATATACACCTAACGACCCTATTAACAAGGTCAACTGGAAAGCATCTGCAAGAAGCAATACACTTATGGTTAACCAATTCGATTCTACAACAAATATAGATTTAATTATTCTTCTCGACATTGAAGATAGCAAAATCTTAAGGCATGATAATCTTGTTGAGGAAAATATATCAATAGCCTCATCCCTGACAGGTCATCTTTGCAAGATGAAGATGCCTGCAAAGGTTTTATCCAATGGAACCGACTTTGATACCGACAGATACCTTGACTGGACCATGCCCGTAGGATGTAATGATATTTCCTACCTTAATCAGAAGCTTTCTTTAATTTCTTCTGAAAAAATTGAATATGAGTTTACGGATTTTCTGGATGAAATATTAAATAAAAATATTACAAATTCAATTTTTACAGTTGTATCGCATAATTATTCTGATGAAATAATAGATAAAATTAAAAAACTTACCCTTTTGAACAATTGGGTTTTATGGATTATCACAATGGATTCCGGTAAGAAAAATCATACCTTAAACATTCCTAATGTGAAAATAATAAATTGGGAGGTGAGTTAATAGTGGAGCTTAAAAGTAATAAATTCCTTACTGTTTTAAATTTTGCACATAACCTTTTACTTTTTTGCGCCATATATCCTTTTATCGGATATATGATGGAAATTGACCGTTTTTCTAAGGGAATATTTCTGTTTGCTTTTTCAGGGATATTTTTGATTTTTGCAATAACAATAAGTTACTATATGCTTTCTAAAATTAAAAATTTATTCCTGTTTATGTTGCTTGGAATTATATGCAGTGCCGCAATAGGTGGGTTATCTTTTATTTATGGGATTATCTTTTTAGGATTTAATAATAAAGCCGGATATACCATTGCATGTGTATGCATTAATTTTTTAATTTCCATGTTAATTTTTGCATTAAGGGCTCATACAAAAATCCTTCATGGGCAAATCAAAAGTGACTTTATGGCACACAGACGAAGTGATGAACCTTTTACCTTAAAGCCCTGGGAAATAGACATGTTTCTTAATAAGCCAAGTCCGGTTCACTGGAGTTATTTTATTATCATTTATATTTTATCACTTTTCACTGGATTCTCTGCTAACTTACATATTATATTTTTCTATCTTATTGCAGATGTTATTATCTGCTTTACTTATATTTATTTTGGCAGTTTCCACGAATATATTAAGAAAAACAAAAATGTTGCCAATCTCCCAATTAAAACCATGAAGCAAGTTAACTATTCATGTTTTATTGCATTACTAATTCTTCTTGCTGTGGTTATTGCTCCGGCGGTTATATATAATAAAGAACCACTTGCCGGGCTTTTTACCCATCATGAAACCACCGGTAACATTGCCCCTTCGACTGCTTCCGACAGCATGGAATTAACCTCCCCTGGCAAATCGGATAACAGCACTGACGTATTAATCGGGGAGACACAAATTAATCCGCCATCAAAACTGCTGCTATTTATTGAAAAGATAATTTGTGTTATATTAAGTATATTACTTATTATATTTATTGCATTTATTGTACTTAGATTCATCTTTAGGATAAGCAACAATTTCAAAGTTCCGGAAGAAGATGAGGTTATCTTCCTTGATACCATTGAGGATTCCATCGAAACTCTTAAAAGTGAAGAAAAAGGCGACTCCTTCTTATCTGTAAATATGAAAATAAGAAGAAAATTCCGCCATACCATTCAAAAAAACACAAATGGTACTCCGTCTAGCTACAAAACTCCAACGGAACTTGAAAAAGATGCCAATTTGTCGAAGAATATTTCAACTCTTCACAATATGTATCTAAAATCCCGCTACAGTAAGGATGGCTGCACTAAAGATGATTTAAAAAAATTATAATTACCGGGAGGAATCTATGAGTAAAAAGAATAACAATAAGAAAAAGAAAACCACAACACCTGTTAAGATTTCAAATTATTTCCTCATGAGTCAAGGTGACATTGATATAAAAGACATTAATGATGCCGTAAAGGACGAATATGAAACTGAAATCTGGCCGGATTCAGGAATTATGGAGGTTCTTATCGCAGAAAACGGTTCAATGGATTTTGAGGAAATCGAGGCGGAATTTGAAGATGATTTCAGCAATGATTTTCTTTTAAAACACAATATCCAGAAGGTTTTTTATGTTACATTTAAATCCGAGTTTGAATCCTCTGCAAAATATATCATGGAATTAATCTGCAACAGTAATTTGGGATTTTTCTGTTGCGATTCTCCTGATTTTACACCTATTATCAAGAAGGAAGATTAAATCTAAGGAGTTAGGAAAACTTAGGACACCAGTTAGATTAGGCTAAATATTAAATATCTAATTAATTTTCATGTCAGGTATTAAATGCCTAATTAATTATTAAGCCGAATATTAAAACCAAGTATTAAAAAGACTTAGTTAACTAAGCTTTTGAGGGCACCTCAAACAGCTTCGTTATCAACTAAGTCTTTTTTGTTATCTTCTTTAATTTATTATCTGCCTTAATTTATCATCTACACAAATATATTATCTGCTTTAATTTATCATCTGCATAAATTTATTATCTTCTCAATTTATCATCAGCTTAATAATTCGATAAATTCGTCTCGGCTTAAAGATGATATGTTTCCTAATTCGCCGCTTAATATCTGGTCTGCAAGATCCTGCTTTGCTTCCTGAAGTTTTAATATTTTTTCTTCAATTGAGCCTTTTACAATTAATTTATAAACTGAAACTACATTTTTTTGTCCCAGACGGTGTGCCCTGTCAGTAGCCTGATTCATAACTGCCACATTCCACCATGGATCATAGTGAATTACCACATCCGCTCCTGTAAGATTAAGTCCCGTACCCCCGGCTTTAAGGGAAATAAGAAATACCGGAGTGTCATCATCATTGAATTCATTTACAAGACGCATTCTTTCTTCCTTTGGAGTTTCCCCTGTAATCTTGTAATATGCGATATTTTCTTTGTTAAGGTCTTTTTCGAGTAATTCCAGCATT
The DNA here is from genome assembly GCA_036308125.1 of Agathobacter sp. GTDB lineage: Bacteria > Bacillota > Clostridia > Lachnospirales > Lachnospiraceae > Roseburia. The sequence continues at coordinate 60,813 of JAXJWH010000147.1, read as the reverse complement.
GATGTAAACTGTGAGAAAATAAGCATCTTGTGCTCACCTTCTATGGCACTTTTCACCAGTTCAAGACATGCCTGTCTTTTTGCTGATTCACCTTCGTAATTTTCAAGCACAAGCCCCGGATCACAGCATATCTGCCTTGTCTTCATTAATTCCGCTAACATCTGCATACGGTTTTTGTTGAAGCTCTCGTTTGTCTGTGTCTTAAGCATATTTTTCATGTAAACAACCTGACCGTCATAAACACTTTGCTGTTTTGCATCCATTTTTGCATAACGAATCTCTTCCATCTTCTCTGGTAAATCCTTAAGAACTTCCTTCTTAAGACGGCGCAGTATGAATGGAGATACCATTCTTTTAAGCTGCTTAAGTGCGTCCTTATCCTGATATCTTACGATTGGAATTTCTATCTCATTTCGGAAGGTTTCATAATCATACAAAAATCCCGGCATAAGATAGTCGAATATACTCCAAAGCTCGCTTAGCCTGTTCTCGATAGGAGTTCCTGTAAGGGCAAATTTAGTTCGGCTTTTTATCACCTTTACGGATTTTGCCGCAGCGGTGGTATGATTTTTTATATATTGTGCCTCGTCTATAATCTGATAATTAAACTGCTTTCCTTCGTAAGAAGAGATATCCCTTTTCAAAAGGTCATAGGAAGTTATCATAACATCATAATTATCATATTCTTCTATCAAAAGAGTTCTCTCCTCCTGCTTACCTGCCACAACCACCACTGATAATTCAGGAGCAAATTTCTTAATCTCTTCCTGCCAGTTATATACCAAGGATGCAGGAGCAACAACAAATGATGTTCCATTATTGCCGTTTTCGATTTTATCCGCCAGAAGAACTGATATCACCTGAAGGGTTTTTCCAAGTCCCATGTCATCCGCTAAAATTCCACCAAAATGATTTTTCTCAATTGTTCGTAACCATCTGTGGCCATACCTTTGATACCCTCTCATAATCTTATGCAAATTTGCAGGAATATCATACTCTGAATCCGCCACTGTCTTAAACTGCTTAACAAGTGCCTTATATTCCTTATCCCTTTTTGCATATATGTCTGAATTTTCCTCAAGAAGTTTATCAAGGTACAACGCCCTGTATACCGGCAATTGCATTTTTCCTTTCACAAAATCTCCTGGCGACAGATGCAACGAGTCAAGCATCTGGGATATATCTCCAAGACTCTCCTGAGAAAGCCCGAGAAAATCTCCGTTTTTCAGGCGGTAATATTTTTTCTTTTTCTTATAGCTTTGTAAAATGTCAAGAAGCTCATCCTGAGTAAATTCCTCTGACTGAATCTCTAAATCCATGATATTGCTTGTAACCGAAACTCCCAATGATAATTTCACATTATTGTGTATCTTAAGGGACCTGAATGCATCAGTGGAATTAACCTGCCCCACGTTCATAAGGTTTCCAACGCCGCTTTCAAGAACGCTATATATCAAATCCTTATCCTTGCCGCAGGAAAATGCCTTTCTCCCCTCATCAATTTCAGGAAAATATATTGTGATTAAATCTATAATCTCCTTCTCAAACTGAATGTCCCTGTTGTATGCATTCACATGTTTTTCATCGCATAAGGAATATTCCAGATCCCCATATAAAACCCTTGCATCACAAAATACGTCCCCCTGCTCCGCATCAAGATAAAATGCAAACTCAGCCCTCTTAGGAAGATATTTTGCCCTTACATCCTCATCAGGCTCATCTATGGTTACATAATCCGTAAGGGTTGGCAAAATTCTATAATAAAATTCCGACAAGTTCTTTCGTCCGATATATATCTCAAATTCACCTGTGGCATAATCCAAGGCATCATAAAAAGGCTCCATAACCTCCATATATCCGTCATCCACTCTGTATAGATGATTCTTGGTTTTGTAGAAACTATATTTCATTCCCTGAATAATCAACGGAAGATTCCCCTTTACCTTTATTCCATGGAAAATTCCAAGGGAATCCACATTGTTATGAATACTTATTGTAACAAGAGGATTCTTCTGACTTATTCTGAATTTATTTGAACTGCAAAAGGAAATTTTATCGTCCATGGAAATTCTTAAACCTTTAGTTAATTCATAGAATTCATCCAGTTTCTTCCCTATAAGTCTTATTTTAGTTATTGGCTTAATCTTTGCCCCTGTAACCTCGAAGTCCTCATTCTCCTCCATGATTCGATTTTCCTGGGTTTTTACAATATCCCAGATATAATAATAGAATTTCATGGATTCTTCGTTAAATTCGTTCTCTGCAAAATCAATAAAACTTGATTTACCAAGAGCTAATATCTCCTTTGCTTCAACAATATCGATTAAGTCCTTAAGATTCTTACATATATATAGTCTGTCCGTTCCCACTTTAAACTGGGCATAGATTCCATTTTTCTCAAAGATTATCTTAGGCTCTAAGGTTACACTCTTACTTCTTAGCACTTCCTCATCACCTTTGATTCTTCGTATCTGTCTTACATCACGAAATCCCTTAATTACATCCTCTCCGCCTCTGTCTGTGGCATCTCCTATATTTCTCTTCATTAGAAGTACCTGAAGCATAAGCATAAATCCTAAAATATGTCTGCAAATTCTGTCCGGTCTTTTGTCATAGGCATCACTTATGTACCAGCGGTTGCTTGGATTGTCACTGTAACTGCATTTACATCCATCAACTCCACAGTTACAGCTTAATAAAACTTCATCATTAAAAGCCACCTCAAGTGGCCACTTTCTGTTGTTATCTTTGTAATATCCTGCTGCAACCACCCTTTTATATCTGTTCTCATCGCAATAATCACTTTTAATTGCACCAATGGATATCTTTTTATTTTTAATATCACTTTTAGCATTATTATAAGCTTCATCAGTGAAATTAAATTGCCCCATAATATTTTCAAGATTATATACCGTATACTGTTCATTTGAAACAATATTTTTAAATGGTTTTACAATCTTATCCTTATTTTCTTCAATTTGTGCATCAGGGTTTAATCCCTCACCAAAATCCGACATTTCCTGCAAATTGGGATTTTCTTTTCTTGTCTTTATCTCTTCATAAAGTACGGCAACCGCATGCTCACACAACTGACCTTTTTTTCCTTTTTTGCATGAACATTCAAAAACGGGTTCATTCATATTTGAAAAATCGACATTTGTAACGCAGTTTTCCTTATCCATAACTGCTGCACTTATCTTCTTATTCCCAAGCCTGAAAAGACCTACAACATTTCCTCCGTCACTTAACTTCCTGCCTAATTTCAAATCCTTTTCTGTAAACAGACTTTCCCATTCCATGTCAATTACCTCACTTTATATGTCAACTTATCTTATTATATAAATTAGCATATACTCAACCATAGCATTGTATATTTGAGCATTTGTCCAAACATTTACATTCTATTTTACCATATTTTTCCAATAATTTTTAGATTTTTTGTAATTTATCTATATTTTTTCAACAAAAAAGCCACGCCAATCATACGCTGGCATGGCAAAATTAAACTAATTCTTATGACTTCCCCAGATACATTCGTTATTATCGCCAATGGCACTAAATGTCATCTTTTTAACGCCGTCATCCCCTGTCTGCCTGAAGAAAAATCCCCTATAGACAGTACCTTCCTTTGATGTGATGGTTATGTAATCATACCCTTCCCCTGAATCCTTCATCTCCCATGTTCCTCCAATTTCACCTTTAACAGTTCCATCTTCCATAAGGGTAATATCTACAGAATTTCTAATGTGGGTATAATTTTCAGTCTTATGATTAATAAAATCATATGTGCCTGTTACCTCTGAAATATCATAACCGGATATCTTCTCATTACGATTCTCATAAACTGCCGTTATAGGCCAGCCGTCTTCATTCATAAACTGCTGATGAACCCTCACTTCGTGATACTCCGTTCCATTATCAAATCGCTGGTGATAAATAAGATATCTGTTGCCATCTCCGTCTATAAGAGCCGAATTATGACCTGCTGAACAATATCCTATTCCACTACCAATCCTGTAATTGCTCATTAATTCTATTCCATATTTGTAATTACTGTTGCCATTATCCCCGGCTTTTCCACCTGCCGCATCAACATATGGTCCTTTTATATTCTCAGAGCGGAACATTCTCATGTTGTATCCCCCTGTGCGGCTTGAACTACCGTAGGTTTCATACAGATAATAAAATCCGGTTTCCTCATCAAATATTATAAAAGCCCCTTCACCTGACTGATAATTTCCACCTGCAATATGTGTTCCGTAATAACGGTCAGTATATGTTTCTGACTCCTCATCTGTCGAATCAGTTCCCGGATATTTGACAAGACCGGTTTCCTTATCCACATCAAGAATAAAAATTCCTCCTGACCAGGAACCGTATACCATGTACCAGTTTCCTTCTTCGTCTATTACTATATTAGGATCTATTGCATTTGGTGCATAGTCAGTGTTATATTCGCTTCCGTTATTTTTAAACCATTTATCATTTATATCATCAATTCCACCATTCTCTGAACCAAGGTCAAGAAGTTTATTGAAATTAAGATAATCATTGTTCCATTTGGTATCCCTTTTACTTATGCCATCTGGTGTTCCATCTGCGGTAATTCCGGAATAAACCATGGTATCTATATATTCATATGGTCCTTCTATATCCTTTGAAACAGCAACCCCTATACAGGAACGTCGCCATGTTGACGAAGTGCTGTAATATAAAAGATATGCCCCCCTTGAGCCATCATTCCATATATAATAATCATCCCATATAACATCCGGTGCATATACTGCAAATCCACCGGTACAGTCTCCGTCATTTTCCCCTGCCCATTTAAAGGATTCCTTCAGATTCTCAGTAATTTTCCCATACACCGGACTATTTGATGTATTCTCATAATCAGATGAAATCTGTGTCCAGTTAACAAGATCCTCGGATTTTGCGGTGGCAAGATGAGAACCAAATACATAATATTCACCTGTATCAACATCTTTGCATATTGAAGGATCTAAAACGCTTGCACGATTAATCTCATAATATCCCGCGGTTGATTCCTTCAATTCATTCATTTTTTCTTCTTTAATTTTAATCTCGTCAGAACCGGCACACGCCGGGAGTAAGATTCCCATTGCAACAGCCATGGAAATTACAACTGCTGCCTTATGTATCCTTTTCATTTAATAAATTTCCTTAATTAACGTAATAATTTCATTTTCTTGGCTATTTTTACAATAAGATTTCCCTTTGGCATTGCAAGAAGCTCTTCCTTGGTAACTCCCTTAAGAAGTACCATAAGCGCAAAATATACAATAATACCAACAACAATAGCCGGAATTACAGCCACTCTCATTGCCAGTAATTCAGCCTGATATTTGCAGTTCATAATGGCAAAAGGTGTTAAATCCCTGATATATAAATAGTGCACAATAAGATATATAACTTTATATACAACCCATACAACAGCTCCCATAATGATTGATGAAATTGCCGGAATAATAAAAGTTCTCTTATGTTCCTGTTTGTAATTTATCGCCTTTCTTACTGATGATTGATTAAGCAAACACATAAGACCTGAATATACCGTATTGGCAACAACAATGCTATATATTCCTAAATCAGTAAAAGCAAGAAGTACCACTAATAATACTGTCTGAATCAAAAGTGCAATCGCCGCATTAATTATAGGTGTTACAACTTTACCAATTCCCTGTAAAATCGAACTGTTTAATGTGGATAATGCATAAAAAACAATAGATGGAGCAAGTGCCATTAATAAATAGGCAGCCATCTGAAGTTCACTTCTTGTATCCCTGAAAATAATACAAATTATAGGTTTTGCAACTACAAACATTCCTGCCGCACAAGGAATGGAAATCATCATAATTGTCTTAACGGAAAGAGCAATCTTCTCTTTTGCCTCGTTAAGCTGCTGTGCCGCAATGTATGTGGCAACAGATGGAATCATGGCTGATGCCATGGCTGATGCGAATGCCACCGGAATATTAGATACCGTAAGTGACTGTCCGCTTAACACACCAAACTCCGCTGTCAGAGTTTCCAAAGCCCTTCCACACCATGAAGGATAAAGTGACTTATTAAGGAAAATTGTCTGATTCAGTGAAGCACTTAAATTGTATATTGCTGTACTTAAAATAAAAGGCGTAACCACTAATGTAATTCTTATAAAAATATCCTTATAAGATTCCACCTTGTGCTCTGTATCAGTATCTATTCTGTCTTTAATTCCTTTACGGTTAATAAAATATGTCCAGACCATAAATATAAGACCTGCCAAAACACCAAGTCCTGTTCCAAGGGCACTTCCCATAGCACCATTTACAGCCCTTTTTACCTGACCTTGTGTATCAATTGGAATTGCCATTGTTCCCATTGTAATCTTAATTATGTAATATGCTGCAGATACACTGACTATTGCATTAACAATCTGCTCTATAATCTGCGAACATGAGGTCTGAAGCATACTTTTATGTGCCTGAAAATATCCTCGTAATACACCTAAAATTCCATAAAGCATAATAGTTGGGGCAAACACCTTAAGTACAGGGGCAGCCTCCGTTCCGACCAACGGCTTTGCACAAAAAAATAAAACTCCGCTACCTATTGTTCCCACAATAAGAACATAGATTAAAGCTCCGATAAAAGTTCTGTGGGCATTTTTATATTCATGTACTGCCAGCTTCTGGGCAATAACTTTAGAAATAGCAGACGGAATACTGTAGGATGAAATCAAAAGGACTATTGTATAATAATTATACGCCTGTGTATAATATCCTAATCCAAGTGGAGTGATAACGCTGTTAAGAGGACTTTTGTATAAAAGTCCAATCACTCGGCTTAAAATTCCTGCAACTGCAAGCAGTCCCGCCTGCACCATTATATCATCATTTTTTTGATTATCGATTTTCATTTTCTCACCTTACTTAATGGTTTATAGTAGACATACCCAATAGTATATAGCCATTTACCAATTAAAACAATAGGCAAAAGGCATAAAATTATTGAAAGCTGTTGGTATCAATCCTTCCCTCCAGCTGACTTATGCCCTCATCATTCCACCACATTTCATCATCCTGGTGTCCAAGAGCATATTCTTCAATAATCTTATGCCTTTTTTCTTTATCCAAAGAAAGAAATTTATCTTTCTTCTCATTATCTAATTTACTTAAATAATCATCATAATAAAATTCCAATCTGTTCATGTTATACCCCTTTACAATAGAAATTATTTTAAGGGTAGTATGCCATGAAAATTGTAAATTATTCAGTAAGCAGTTATTTTTCAAAGACTAAAAGTCCACATTCTGTGGGATGGTCCAAAAATACTTTATCCTTCTTATTGCTTCTGTAAAACAATAATTTTATTATGATTAAAAAATCTCCTCCGGCTCCTAAAGTCATTGCCGCAGCAAGTATAAAGCAGTCAAAACTTCCAGTAAAAATTGAGATATACATGGGAATAATGCCAAGTATAACCCCTGGCATTATTGCCCCCAGTATATATTGAGCTTTATTCAGAGGAACAAGACACGTGCAGTATGGTGTCATGTATTCCTTTATATAACCAAATTCAATATCCTTAAAGTGATTTTTGGAGAAAATCCCCCAGAATAATCCATGAATAATTTCATGTACCACAGTCAATGCAAGAAAAAGTACCAGATATAATATGCATTTGGTAAGTGAATATTCATATCTGATTCCGCCATTGTATATGTAAAAACAGTATCCATACATAAAGCAGATTGGAATTCCAATCACCGCCGCCATTACGTTGGCAAGTTTAATGGAAATTGTAAGTTCTCTTTTTTTATAACCTTTGTCACACATCTTATTATTTATTAAATCTAAATTATTTAGTCTGTCTTTCTCCTTTGATGTAAGTTCTCTTTCTTTGTCGAATATATTCTCAAACATAATTTATCTTCCTGCCGTTACCGGCAACCTTTTATTTAACTTTATTAACCACAATTGCATCCGGCATATAACGGCCTCTTCCGGATACGCTTGATGATTTTGTAATCTGCTCCCCTTTATATATCATAACTGAAGAACTTCCTCCATCAAGGTTAGTAGCCTGATATGCATTATATTCTGCAAGAATCTCTGAGCAATCACGAACAGTACAGCCCAGACTGTATCCAACCTGCCTTCCGTCTACCACAAGCATCAGAAAATCTCCGGTTTTTGTCTGGCCTATGGCAGTTCGTGGCTGAATTCCCATTCCAAATGTTCCATCAACTACGTTTTCACCGTTAATTATAAGAGCCGGGAAAAATTCCACCGCCCATTTAAATTCCTTGGTTGCAGCAGAAGAATAATTTGACACATATAATTTACCGTCCTGCTTAATTCCTGCCACCTTCCAGTAACTTCCCATAGGTGCACCGTATTCAACTCCGTCTATTACAAGGGAGCCTTTGACAATTCCACCTGAACCATGACCGTCAACATCCTTAAATCCGCTGGCATTAATTACAATTTCCGAGTCATAGGTTTTAGCATAGGAAACTGCCTCTTCTCCATATGATCCAAGTGCCTTTGACTTCTTAAGCTCTACCTGGGAAGAATCCTTAATTATCGCCATCTTCCCTACATAGCCCTCACCGGAAACTTTAATTATCATTGTATTATTAGCTGCATCCAGTACCAAAAGCGGATCGCCCTTTACAGTTTCAAGTCCAAGGGTATTTTGCAAATCTTCTATTAAAATGTTTTCATATCCGTTTGCCGTAATCAACGGATTGCTGTCTATATAATTTCTAAAGGAGGTTGAATCTATCTCCCAGTATTTTTCGAAAAATTCCTGCCTTTTAGTGTCTTTCTTAGGAACACTTTGAGGATTTTTAACTTCTTTATCATCCCATGAACTATTTAATTTCTTCTGGGCATCAAGCTCTGCTTCCTTTTTTGCCATTACCTCATCAATAACGCTTGCGGGTATAAACATGGTTGCAAGCCATTTATGACTTGTGGTACTCATGGCTGTTTCTATATATATGGTACGCCATTTTTCTATAAATGGTATGTTAGAATAAACCGCCGTAAGATATAATGCCACAAACACCGCCAGCACTATTGAGGTTCTTATGGAATAAACCTTTATCTTCTCCTTACGGCTTCTTTCGGATTTTGCAGGCTTTGCTATTTTTGCAGCCTTACTGTTTTGCCGTCTTCCCTTATAACCTGATGCTTCCAATTCTAATAATTCAAGTTCTTCATCTCTTTCTTCAAATTGCATTCTTTGTATCCCCAATTCATCATTTTGTAAATTTTTTAAACCCAATATCCCTTTTTATATAGATATTATTGCTATATTATATCAATAATTCTTAGTTTTTTCTACAAAATTAGACAAAAAGAAATGCAAAATCTTATCCTTCGTATTTTCCATATACAGAGATTACATCAGATTCTTTTGTGCAGTCCTTTAATGCTTCCCTTGCCTTGTCAAGTGGCATAACAACGTACATTTCCTTAGGAAAACGCACATAATATTTTAATTCCAATGCCCCTCTTTTCTCAACACCTGTTTCCTTTGTGGTGAAAAATTCATGATATGAAGTAAATCTGTTCTTGTGGAAATTGCTTTCGAATTCTTCATATCCCTTCTCGTCTTCATAGATAAATTTAGTATCGCCATCTTCATAATTAATTACAATATATCTGAATGCCTCATCCTCCTGTAAAAGAACGGAACAGCAGCATGCCTCCAGATTTGATTTTGTAAGAATTCCTTCATGATAATTTTTTACGTTTTCAAATAAATTTTCTTTACTCATTTTTGTATCCTCTTAAAATTAGTGTTTTCTTTGTTGCAAATGTACTTATATACATGTATAATATTATTATTCGGTCTTATGCACATTTCTATCGGAACTATATTAACACTTTTACAATTATTTTAAAATACTTTAAGTGATAAGAAAGTCACAAATTTTATTATTTTTCACGATTATGAAAATGCAGGACCTTATGGGAAGGAGAACAGTATGACTGAGGATGATTTAAGGAAAGATGTCACTAACAATAGTGACGAACAATATAACAATGCAAATAGTCAATATGGTACCGGTAATCAGTACGGCAATAATGCCAACCAATATAGCAATCAATATAATAACAGTTACAACAATAATCAGTATCAAAGCACTGATAATCAGTACGGCAATAATTCTAATCAATATAATAACACTGGCAATCAGTACGGCAATAATGCTAATCAGTATGGTAATCAATACAGCAATAATTCTAATCAATATAATAACGGATACAATGGACCATACAACAACCAATATCAAAAACAGCCTTCTAGCAGCTTAGCCATCGCTTCCATGATAGTAGGAATTATCGCTTTACTGCTTTCATGTTATCTTGGATTAATAATCGGTGCTGTAGGTCTTATCCTTGGTATTGTTTCACTTGTCAAGAAGTATCCTGGCAAAAATTATGCAGTTGCAGGAATTTTACTTTCTTCCTTTGCAATACTTATTGGAATGTCATTCCTTGCAGTTTTTTTCGCTGCAATGCTTTCTGTGGATGGGCCTACTTCAACTATCTCATTTACATTATTTCAATTAGGTAACATAATAGGAATATAATTATTTATTTGCGATTTAAAAAGCACTATGATTTGAATTTTCAAACCATAGCGCTTTTTTATGTAAACAATTAAACAAACAACCCTTTTAATGCAGGATAATACTTCTTGAATTTCTCATATCCTTTGTTGTATCTTTCCACCAGAATCTCATCCGGCGAAACCTGTTCTTTTATTTTAATAATTTTGGATGTTGCCTCTTCTACTGAATTATATTCCCCAGCCGCAACGCTTGCAAGAATTGCACCGCCGTATGCAGGACCTTCCTCAACCATAACGGTATTAACATTAATGTTTAAAACATTTGCAACAATTTTTCTCCAAAGAGTACTCTTCGCACCGCCTCCACAAATCGTTGCATTAGTTACATTAATTCCCAGTTTCCTTGCTACTTCCATGGAATCCCTAAGACCATAAGCTACCCCTTCGAATACAGCCTGAAGCATATCCTCTCTTTTGGTATCCATGCTCATTCCAATGAAAGCGCCCCTTGCCGATGCATCATTATGTGGAGAACGTTCTCCCATAAGATATGGCAGGAAAAATACATTATTATTTCCAAGTTCATTTCGGCAATCCTTCTGTATTAAAGGCTCCTGTTCCTTTGGAAAATCCGTTGTCTTTAATATGTCCTTCATCCACCAGTTGTTGCAGCTTGCAGCGGAGAGCATACATCCCATGAGATGAAATCTACCGTTGGCATGAACAAATGAATGTAATGCATTGTTGTCATCCACCATAAATTCATCGCTTGAGATAAACAATGTTCCACTTGTTCCCAATGACAAATTGCATTTTCCGTCACCTGTTGTTCCTGTTCCAACTGCTGCAGCTGCATTATCTGCCGCCCCTGCTGCCACAATACAGTCTTTGTTTATTCCAAGCAACGAAGATACTTCACTTGTCAGTGTGCCGATTTTTTCATAGCTTTCATAAATCTGTGGCATAACATCAGATGAAATTCCGCATATGTCAAGCATCTCCTTTGACCAGCATTTATTCTTAACATCAAGTAGTAACATTCCTGAAGCATCCGAATGATCTGTGGCATGAACTCCTGTCATTTTGTATGCTATATAGTCCTTTGGCAACATTATTTTGCTGATTTTTGCAAAATTCTCCGGCTCATTTTCCTTTAACCATAGGATTTTTGGTGCAGTAAAACCTGCAAAGGCTATGTTGCCGGTATATTCTGATAATTTATCTTTTCCTATTACATTATTAAGGCAGTCGGTTTCCTTTTCCGTTCTTCCGTCATTCCATAAAATGGCAGGTCTTATTACATTATCGTCTTTGTCAAGAATAACTAGTCCATGCATCTGACCACCGAAACTTATTCCCTTAATGCTGTCCTTATCAAATCCATCAGTCAGTTCCTTAATTCCTTCAATTGTCATTTTCCACCAGTCACAAGGATTCTGTTCAGACCAGCCCGGATTTGGAAAATATATAGGATATTCCTTTGACACAATATTTTTTACAGTTCCGTCTTCTTGCATAAGAAGTAATTTAACGGCGGATGTTCCTAAATCAATCCCAATATAATACATATTTTTCCTCCTAGAATGGATTTTGTGTTTTGTAAGGAAGATTTACCGGATGATTGTAGTCGATTTCTTCCACATCAACTCCAATATATTTAAATACTTCGAATAATTCTTTGCCGTAGTGTCCGAAGGCAACTGCACCATGATGAGGATAATTCTTCTCAATAAGAACATGACGGTAGAAACGTCCCATCTCATTAATTGCAAATACACCGATTCCTCCGAAGGATTTTGTTGCAACAGGAAGTATCTCACCCTGAGCAACGTAAGCACGAAGAATATTGTCAGCTGTGGACTGTAAACGGTAAAATGTGATATCTCCAGGAACAATATCTCCCTCTAAAGTTCCATTTGTTACTTCCACCGGAAGACTTCTTGCCATAATCATCTGATTTTTCATTGAAAAATCCTTTAATTTCTTAGAGCAGGTATTTCCACAGTGGAATCCCATAAATGTATCTTTGTGACTATAATTAAATTTTCCTTTAATTGATTCTTCGTACATATCCTTTGGAACGGAATTATTAATATCAAGTAAAGTAACAATATCGTCACTTACACATTCACCGATAAACTCACTTAAAACTCCGTAAATATCTACTTCACAGGAAACCGGTATTCCCATTCCTGTAAGACGGCTATTTACATAGCAAGGAACAAATCCAAACTGTGTCTGGAACGCAGGCCAGCATTTTCCTGCAATTGCAACGTATTTTCTATATCCTTTATGCTCCTCTACCCAGTCTAAAAGAGTAAGCTCATACTGAGCTAATTTTTCAAGAATCTGTGGTTTCTTGTTTCCCTTACCAAGTTCAGCCTCCATATCTGCTACAACTTCAGGGATTCTTTCGTCATTTTCATGTTTATTGTATGCCTCGAATAAATCAAGTTCTGAATTTTCCTCAATTTCAACTCCAAGGTTGTATAACTGCTTAATTGGGGCATTACATGCACAAAAATTATTTGGTCTTGGTCCAAATGAAATAATCTTAAGATTTGATAATCGTAAATTGCCCTTGCAATTGGGAGAAATTCATGAATCATGTCTGCACATTCACCAGCATCTCCAACAGGATATTCAGGAATATAAGCTCCAACATTTCTTAATTTAAGATTGTAGCTTGCATTAAGCATTCCACAGTATGCATCTCCTCGTCCATCAATGAGGTTATCCTGTGTTTCCTCTGCTGCAGCCACAAACATTTTAGGTCCATCAAAATGTTTTGCAAGAAGGGTTTCTGAAATTTCAGGACCGAAATTTCCAAGATAAACACAAAGGGCATTACATCCGTTTGCCTTAACATCCTCAGGTGCCTTAACCATGTCAATTTCACTTTCAACAATACACACAGGGCACTCATATATATCATTACGATTATATTTTTCCTCGTAAGCCTTAACTACTGCCTTTCTTCTGTTAACAGATAAACTTTCCGGGAAACAATCCCTGCTTACTGCTACAATACCTATTTTCATTTCTGGAATATTATTCATTTGCTCCTCCTAAACTTTTTTAATTCTGTTTCGGTTAACTTTCTTTCTATGAATTTAATTATATTGGCATATTAACTTAATTTAAACAAAGTATTAAGTGAAGTTCATTAATTTATTTAACTTAATTCACTTAATTATTTATCCTATAACTAAAGTTACTTATATTTTGAATTATTAAGGAGTAAAAATGAGTATAACAGCCAAAGAATTAGCAAAAAAACTTAACATTTCAGCTGCCGCCGTTTCCATGGCGTTAAACGATAAGCCCGGAGTAAGCACTAAAACCAGAAAAGAAATAAAAGAAGCCGCCATTAAATACGGCTATGACTTCAGCCGCATCAACGCAAAGGAAAAACCAAAGGAAGATGTGGGCATGATATATTTTGTTGTATACAGGAAGCATGGAGCTTTAGTTCCTGATCCTCCTGTGGCATCTTATGAAGACCATGGAACCATGGTTCCTGACGTTTCCTTTTTTGCGCAATTATCTGAAGGAATCGCCGTAGGATGCAAAAACTGTCATTTTCAGTTAAATATTTCATATGTATATGAAGGTGATGATGTGGAGGAGATATTGAAAAACATTGTCAGATTTAATGCAAAGGGAATTCTTCTTCTTGGTACGGAAATGCAGGAGCATAATATCAAGCCCTTCCTGGACTGCAACCTGCCACTTGTATTAATCGACAATTATTTTGAAACTCTGCCGGTGAATTGTGTACTTATCAACAATGTTCAGGGAGCTTTTCTTGCTACGGAAGCGCTTATCCGAAAAAAACATGCCCAGCCGGGATATCTTAAAACCGCATATTCAAACACTGGTTTTGAGGAACGTTCAGACGGTTTTTACAAGGCAATCAGGAAAAATGGAATGTCATCTTCAAGGTCCATTATTCACAAACTGCCACCAACAGTTGAGGGGGCTTATAGCGATATGAAGGAATTACTATCCCAAAATGAACCCCTTGCAAATTGCTATTTTGCAGATAATGACCTGATTGCCGCCGGTGCCATAAAAGCCTTTACCGAGGCAGGATACAAAATTCCATCTGACATTGCCATCATAGGTTTTGACGATATGCCACTTTGCACCTATACCACTCCTACACTTTCCACCGTTAATGTTCCAAAACAGTACATGGGGGAAGTTGCAGTTAAAAGGCTTGCCGAGATAATTAATTCCCAAAATCCGGTTCCCGTTAAAATAGAAATAAATACTTCATTACACCTTAGAAAAAGCTGTTAGTGTATTTCATAAACATAATTAAACAAACATAATAAAGGAACTTAATTTCAAGAATAGTCTTAAAATAAAGTTCCTTTTTAATGTTTATATATTCGTATGTATATATCTCTCCGCGTCTATATATCTATATATTTCTAATTATTATCCATTATTTATATTTGCTTGTCAGCTTAACTGCAAAATCTCCTGCAGCACCATATGAGATTTCATACTTATTGAAATGCACAATTGCTTTCTTTCCAGGTTTTAAGTAGAAATTAACATCTGAAGCTGAGATTTCATCAAGACTTGAAGGGTAAAAAACGCTCTTTCCGTATTTCTTTACAAGTTTTGACTTAATTTCCTTTGTTAATTTTGCATTTGAAGAACCACATACATCCTTTAATTTTAGGAGTTTTCCTGTTTTAAGACTGAATGTGTAGCAATCCATTCCATAGTCAGCCACGCCACCCTGGAACCACTGGTTTGAAATTACTATGCTTATGACATTATTTTTATTGTAAGTTACGCGGGATGTGAATTTATTAATATATGTCATATCTGTTGTTCCATAATTGCAGTCATTCTTTGCATATCCGGCAGGCATATGTTTTACAGTATCCTTCCATGCCTTTTTAAGTGTGCTGTTAATTTTCTTAACTGCATCAGAGTTTCCTTTAAGAATGATACGCTCGTATTTTTCCACATCCTTAATTGTGCATGTTCCCTTATATGTTTTTGAATAATTATATGTCTTTGTGTAATACTGTGCCTTTGTAGCAGCCTCTACATCTGCTTTACCAAATGCTGTAACTAAAAGTACAGCTGCAAAAAATGAAAAACCAACCTTTGCAATAGTTTCTAAAATCTTTTTACCGTTTAATTTCTTTTCCTTCATATTACTTCTCCTTCATTTCTTTTTTAAGTGTAATGATAAATACTGTGAAACAACATAGTGCAGAAGTCACATCACTTATTGGTTCTGCATAATATATTCCCATTACTGAATCCATAACCCTTGGTAAAATGATTGCCAATGGCGAAAGCAGAATCACTTTTCTTAGCAATGCAAAAAACAGTGATTGTTTTGCTTTACCAAGTGCCATAAATGAATTCTGTGAGCCTGACTGAAGTCCAAATATTAACATTCCACTCATGAATACAGGCATTACCTTGCCGCAAAGTCTGACAAGTTCTTTATCTGTTGTGAATAAAGATGCCATACTTTCCGGAATGAACATTGCAATCAGTGTCAATACTGCGGATACTGAAAATGTGATGCCTATTAGTGTCAGTGCTGTCTTTTTTACTCTTTGCATATTTTTTGCGCCATAATTATAGCTTATTATTGGCACAACTCCTGATGCAAATCCGTTAAGAGGTATTGACACTATCTGCATAACACTTTGCAATATTGTTATGGAGCCTACATACAAATCTCCCCCAAATTTTTGTGCTCCGCTATTGAATATTACGGAAATCAGGCTTTCTGTTGCCCCCATTATAAAGGGAGATATTCCAAGGCTGCATATTTTGCCTATGATTTTTATATCGGGTATCATATATTTTACCCTAAGCCTTAGTGTTGCTTTTTTTCCAAATAAAAATGCCAGCACCCAGATTGCGCTGATTGCCTGTGAGATAACTGTGGCTATGGCTGCGCCTTGCACCCCAAGATTTAATCCAAATATAAATATTGGGTCCAGTATCATATTTACTACTGCGCCTATTATTACGGAGAGCATTGCCGTAACTGATGCTCCCTGGGTAGTTATATATGCATTTAGTCCTATGGATAGCATGGCAAATATTGTTCCTGTCAAATAAATTGTAAGGTATGGGCCGGCATAGACATATGTTGCCTCACTTGCTCCAAACATAAACAGAAATGGTTTTTTGATTATCTGAAACACTACCATTAAAATCACTGACAAAATCACCAGAGAGCTTGCGCTGTTTCCCAGTATCTTCTCAGCTTTTTCTCTTTCTTTTTTCCCAAGCTCTATTCCTGCCAGCGGTGCTCCGCCCATTCCCATCAGACTTGTAAATGCGGATACAAATGTTATAATCGGGAAACACACTCCCACTCCCGTCAGAGCCTGCGCTCCACACTCCGGTATATGCCCTATATAAATCCTATCCACAATATTATACAGCAAATTAATAAACTGTGCGATAAACGTAGGAATCCCCATTGCCAGCATTGTCCTGACAATCGGTCCCCTCTCCAACTTCTCTTCTCTAGTCATACTCCTCTCTCCACTCCTTCAAATCTCTCCCTATCATTCTACCACTAACCCCGCCACATTTCCTCATAAAATTCACAATTCCTATATTCCTGCCAACTTTTAAAGCCAGCAGCCGCCATTAAGCTAAGTTCCTTTTTATTGAAGGATATCTAAAGGTCTTCGGCTCATATGCATGGTTTTTTTAAATTTTTTGCAACCATGCACAAATTGCCCAAGGAAAAATTCCTTCTACTTTGTTTGACTAGTAATTTGGTGAGGGGTGATATTACTGCCTCTTTGAAAAAACTATATTATATTTGGTTTTAAATACCGTAAATCTAGTATTTGTAAGACGTTTACCACCCCAAAACTTTGGGACGGCAAAATCGCCATCCATGGCTTAGATTTGCCTTGGTGTGCTTCCTGCACACCACTCCGAAGTTTTGGGGTGGTTAACGTCAACAAATACACGATTACGCTAACGCAAACCAAATATAATATAGTTTTCCTCAAAGGGCATAGTAATATCCCCCGGAAAAATTACGCCGTCAAACATTAGTAGAAGAAGAATTTTTCCTTGGTTACAATTTGTAGTGTGGTTGCAATATTTAAAAAACATGCATATGACCGAAGCCTGTAGTTATCCTTCACTAAAAGGAACTTAGCTTAATAAGGCTGCCGCCCGGGGTTTAAAAGTTGGTTACAGAATATAGCGTATTGTGAATTTTACGCCTGGGGTGGCGGGGGGATTGGTGTTTTCGGCGACGATGTAGCCTCCGTCGTGTCGGACGATGGCATCCGCAAGGGCAAGTCCTATGCCGACACTGTTTTTGGAAGAATTCTGCCCTTTGTAGAAGCGTTTGAAAATGTTTTTGATATCTTCATTGCTGATATTTTCGCCATCATTTTCAATTATTATTTCTTTATATAATTTGCAGTCATTGAAAGAAATACTCACCTTGCCATTAGCGTGTTCTATTCCATTCTTTATTATGTTGCTTATAGCCTCCTTCTGCCAGTAACCGTCACAGCAAATATCCATGTCCTTGTCAATTGCATCTTCCACCACAATGGAAATGTCAAGCAAATCCGCCAAAGCCTCTAAATCCGAAAGTGCTTCATTAGTTAACTCCTTTAGGTTATTATTTTTTTGGGTAAAACTAACAACATTAGCATCAAACTTCGATAAAATAAGAAGTTTTTGAACCATCTGGTTAATACGCCCCACATCCCTTTTGGAATTGCTTAATAATCTCTTTTTGTCGGATTCCTTAAGGTCTGGCTCATCATACAGATTTTCCAGGTTGATGCTTAGGGAAGTAAGGGGAGTCTTTAGCTGATGGGATATATCTGACAAAGAATCCTTAAGGGACTGTTTTTCCTGTTTTGAAATATCTGCATTTTCCTTTAGCATAATCGTGGTTTTGTAAACTTCGTTTTCTAAAAGTGAAATGTCATTTTCCGATATGGCATTCATGTCAAAACTGTAATCACCATTGTTGATATTTTCCATGATTTTTGTAATCTTTGATATGGTCTTAGATGTGGCATTAATCCGGTTTAGAAAATATCCTATAATAACAATGCTTAGGGCAATCATGATGCCTATGTTTACCAGCAGAAACTCTTTATATCTTTTGTCATTTTCCAGTAATATGGAATCGGTCTTAATATCAATGCCATATTTGGAAACATAGTCTGGCTGTGACTTATCTTTCCCTTGATTTTGGTTTAGAGTTTCAATTATTTCATAAGTTTCCAAATCTTCATATTCTTCTTTTATTATGCCGATAAGGGAATTTAATTTTTTATTATAATTCTGCGTGTATGCTCTGTACTGCCATGTTGTGACGCATATTGCAGTAACCACAAGCAGAATTTCAATTAATATAATTGCAATTAAATACTTTCTTTTTTCGTGGCTGCTTCTCAAATCTCATCCTCCCTGGCAAGTCTGTACCCTACTCCTTTTACGGTTTTAAAAATATCCACCCCGAGTTTTGTTCTTATTCGTTTGATATACACCGTTACAGTATGGTCATATACATCGTTTCCTGTGACATCCCATATCAAATCAATTATGGACTCCCTGCTTACAACTTTGTTGTTATTTTCCATAATAAGATGAAGTATTTTTAATTCCAGACTTGATAAATTAATAATTTCACCGTCTTTGCTTAGCTGCATATTGTCCAAATCGTATGTTATGTTTTTGATTTTTATAATTCTTGAAGTTTTTTGTCTTGCCAGAGTCCTTTTCACCCTTGCCATTAATTCCCTTACGGAAAATGGTTTCGTTATGTAATCCTCTGCACCAAGTTCAAAGCCTTTTACTATGTCATTTTCCTCGTCCATCGCCGTAAGAAAAATCGTAGGATATTTTTTATCCAGTAGATATTCCTTGAAAAAATCAAATCCGTTTCCGTCACCTAAAGTTACATCAAGCAACACAAGGCTAAGGATTTCCCTGCTTAGGATTTCCTTAGCCTCTTTAATGCTTTGTGCTACTATTAGTTCATTTTCCGACTGTCTGAAGGAAAATATAAGACTTTCCAATATTCCTTTATCATCTTCAACTAATAATATTTTTGCCATGTAATGCTCCTATAAATTCTCGTTTCTTATGGTTTCAATAATATTTTTGCTATTAATCTTATTCAATGTTGTCTTAATTATAGCATAAATCAAAACCATTACCACTATTACACATGCAATTGCCGCTACAATCGGTGGTTTGTAAGAAAATACTGTTCCTGTTGAAACCTCTACCCTATACATAAGGTATGAAATAACCATTCCAACAATACATCCAATTGTCAGGGATTTTACTCCTGTGAACAGACTTTCAAGGCGGATTAATCTGTCAAACTGCTTGTCTGTCATTCCCACACTTCGTAATGTTGCAAATTCCCTGCTTCTTAATTTCACGCTTGTTCCCAATGTGTTAATAATATTTGTCACACCAATAAGTGAAATTACCGCTGTTAAACCATAGATAAATATTGAAATTAATAACATCAGCGAACTTTCCTGTCTGTAATTTTCATCCACATTGTTAACTGAAATACCGATTTTTTCACCATTTTTTACAAAATCGCTGCAAAGGGCCTTTTCCAGTTCATCGGCATTATCTGTGTTGATGGCAAAATATACTCCGTAATTTATATATTCACCTTTGATTTTGAGTTTGTCATAATATGTCTGTGATATATATACACAGGCTTCGCCATTATTGTCAATACCTTTGTATTTTTCATCTGTTACTGCTGCAATATCAATTGCAATATCATCTCCTAATTTAAATTTGTTTCTTTGCTCTTCCAGTTTTCCTTCAAACTCATTTTCAAAACAGCTTTCGCTATATTCTTTGTATGCAAGATTATAGATTGTAAATTTGTCACCTTTTTTCACATCATATTTTTCCACCATAACCTGACGGGCTTTAACCCCTTCGCCATCGGTATACATGCTGTAATTGTAAAGAATAGCACCTTTTTCATTCTTTGCTCCGACTTTACCAGCATATTCTTCAAAGGATTCATCATCAAGAACACATACTGTGAAAAAATCCTCCCATTCCGGATCACTTATCCATGAAAATGCATCTTTATATTCATCCGCATATTTCATTCCTGACACAATCACCTGCTCCTCGGAATAAACACGACATTTATCCACATCAGTAAATGTTTTTAATCTTTTATCCACATCGTTAATGTCAAATTGTTCACTATCCGATATGTCCACATAACCTTCAATGTTACAATCAATTCCCTTATGATTAATATTGATAATTGAAGTAAGCATTGATGTAAAATAACTTATCACAACAAATGTTACTGTACAAACCGCAATGGACACAACTGTTGTTCTGTATTTTCCTTTGTTTCTCTTCATATTTTTGTATGAAATTATTCCGCCAATTCCCCATATTTTCTTAACATATTTAGGAATTTTTACCTCTTTTGCAAGGCTTTTTATCTCGTTATTGTTTCTTATTGCAGCAATCGGTGAAATCTTTCCCGCGATTTTTGCACTTTTTAATGCCGAAAAATATATCGTAACTATAGAAAGTAAAATTGCAAGGACATTTGCTCCTATTGCCGGGTCAAAATACATCACAATATTAATATCTTCCGCAATAAGCATATTGCACACTTTTATAAGAATAAAACTTGCAAGATTTCCTGACAAAAGTCCCACCGGAATACCTATAATTCCAAATATTTTTGCTTCTCCAAATACAGTTTTTCGTAATTGTCTTTTTGTTGCACCGATTCCCGATAACATACCGTACTGTCTGATTTTCTCACTGGTTGAGATGGCAAAACTGTTTTTGATACAGTAGACTGATGTAAAAATAATTACAATCGCCACTAATCCTGCAACCATATAAATTGCCATCATTGTTCCGCCTGAAGGAATTATGGCTTCAGACTCCATAAGAAATGTATTCAAATCATAGGAAGTATTCTTGATTTGTTCTTCAAATTGAGCATATTCTTCCTCGGTGATGTCATTGTCACCTTCGCTTACTTTCTTAAGTACATCCGCATCCACCTCCAAAATTCCGGCAACTGCTTTATATCTTTCCATAAGACCTTTGGTCGTTAATCTCATATACATGTTTACATTTTCAGATTTTTCAGTTGCATATGTAATAAATGTATATCCTGGTGCGCTATATTGTTCAATAGAAGTATTTGGACGTTTTACCTCTCCAACAACTGTATACTCTTTTTTGCTGGCATCAGTTATTTCTTCATCCCCGGAAAATTCCCTATTCTGCCAAAGTACCTCATTATCACTTTTGTCACTTCTTGTTCCCACTTCAAATTTAAGTTTATCACCAACTTTATATACAATTCCACCGTTAGTTTTAAGATGCTCCGGAATTACTACCTCGCCCTCTTTTTCCGGCAATCTTCCTTCTATTAATTCCAGATTTAGTTTTTCCATATTTTTCTTATCTGTTCCGATGAAAAATGCATATGGCTTATATTCATTCTGGCAGTCATCCAGTTTTGCATAACCTACATTATTAATGTAGTAACTGCTTTCTATATATCTGTTCTGCTGCAATTCTTTGTAGCGTTTGGAATCCACGTTTCGACATATCACATGGTAATCTCCCTGCACCACTTTTTCATATTCTATAAGACTTAGTTTAAAACTTGATACCAGAGTTGAAAGGCATGTAATAAGTGCTATCGAAAGAATGATTCCAACCACTGTTACCATTGAACGTTTTTTATTTAATTTCAGGTTCTTTACAACCAGCTTATTTATTAAATTCATTTAATCTTACCATCCTCTATCATAATAATTCTATCTGCTGCTTTTGCCAGTTCCATATTATGGGTAATCATTATTATAGTCTGATTATATTTTTTATTTGACATTCTAAGAAGCTCCATAATATCATTTCCAGTCTTGGTATCTAAATTTCCCGTTGGCTCGTCAGCTAAAATTACTGATGGTTTGGCTATCAGAGCTCTTCCAATGGAGGTTCTTTGCTGCTGTCCTCCTGAAAGCTCATTTGGAAGATGATATCTTCTTCCCTCCAACCCCAAATCCTTAAGCATTTCATCCATTTCTTCTGGATTTATCTGTCTTTCGTCCAGTTCCATTGGCAGTGCTATATTTTCTTCTACATTCAGAATTGGAATCAAATTATAAAACTGATATATTATTCCTACCTGTCTTCTTCTAAAAATTGCCAGTTTATCATCATTTAATTTAAATATATCTGTATCATTTATATAAACTTTTCCGCTGGTTGGTCTGTCAACGCCTCCCACCAAATGAAGTAGCGTTGATTTTCCTGAACCACTTGCTCCAACAATCGCTACAAATTCGCCTTTACTAACTGTAAATGACACATCATCCAAGGCCCTTACCTCATTTTCTCCTTTTCCATACACTTTTGACAAATGTTCAACTCTTAAAATATCCATGTTCTCTCCTTATCCCTGTATTCTGGCGCCACCTACAGTTTCTAACTTAATTATCAATATCTGTCTTCCCTTCGACTAAACCTATAATACCACACCAAAGTTACAGGTAAGTTACTTTTTCAAAATTTTCCCCCACACACTTCCCCCTCGAAAATCCCCCTCCCGATTTCCCCACCCAATCCGGTGCGTATTAATATTACTGCTCTTTTTGGACAGCCTAATTTACGCTAAGTTCCTTTTTATGAAGTGCACCCGCAACTCTTCGGCTCATATGCATAGGTTTTTTAAATTTTTTGCAGCCATGCACAAATTACCCATGGAAAAATTCACTTTCTACTAATGTTTAACACGCAATTTGGTGAGCGGTGATATTACTGCCTCTTTGGTAAAAACTATATGATATTTGGTTTTAAATACCGCGCTCTAGTATTTGTAAAACGTTTAACACCCCAAAACTTCAGGACGGCAAAATCGCCGTCCATGGCTTAGGTTTGCCTTGGTGTGCTTCCTGCACACCACCCCGAAGTTTTGGGGTGGTAAACGTTAACAAATACACGATTGCGCTAACGCAAACCAAATATCATATAGTTTTTGCCAAAGGGCTTAGTAATATCCCTCGGAAAAATTACACTGTCAAACATTAGTAGAAGCAGAATTTTCCCTTGACTGTAATTTGTAGTATGGCTGCATTATTTTAAAAAACCTATGCATATGAGCCGAAGAGTTGCAGGTGCATTTCATAAAAAGGAACTTAGCGTAAATAGTGCTGCCCCAAAAAGAGCAGTAATATCCTACGCATCGGATTGTGTGGGGAAATATTTTCTGGGGGATTTGGAAAAGGGGGGAATTATCCGATATAGTAGGGGTGATGGTATTTTGAAAATGTGAGGTTTTCAAATATTGGTATTGGATAAAAATTAAATAAAGAGGGGGTATCTAATGAAGAATTTTGAATTTTCGAGAAGAAAACACCTACGGAAGAATTTTGGTCAGATGATTGGAGGAGGTCTTTTGGTTCTTGCATTGACGATTGTTCTTAGTCCTGCAAGCGTAAGCGCCAAAACCTTTAGTGCATCTTTGCAAAAGGATAAAATTCCTGTGGGTGCAACCACCAAAATATCATGCAATCTGGATGATGTAACTTTCAAAAGCAGTAACAGGGAAATTGCAACTGTAAGCGATTCCGGAGTTATCACCGGCAAGAAATCAGGAAGCGTTCAAATTACTGCCACAACATCAGGGGGAAGCAAGAAGTCATTTCCATTAACCATTGTAACAAGGAAATATAAACCAACAGTTGTCGGCACAACCTTTGATGATTTGAAATTTGTAGGCAGGAAAATGACTCTCGTATCTGAAAACAAATACGATTTTTCCTTCAGAATCAAAAACACATCCAAAACCGGAACTATTAAAAAAATCGTTTTGCATTATTCTTACAAATTAAAAGCCGCAGATGGTTCCGATGTGGACAAAACAAAAATTGTGGTTCTCAAAAATATTAAGCCACAGGAAGTATCAGACCTTAAGACTATCAAGGGTGATTACTCTGGGGATATCAATAACATGAACCTGTATAAAGTAGATTTGTATTCCAAATCAGCATGTCTAAAATATAATTTTTCTCAAAACAGCGTTAAACTGTACTGGGGAACAAAGGACACTACCGCTCCTACAATTACAGGATACCTTGAGGGAGACAGCAAGGACGGAAACGGAGATTATTACAGGGTATACTATTCAGACCGTAAGAATTCCTACGATTTCAAGGATTTTATCAAGGTATCAGATGATAGAGATGCAAATGTTAAACTTAAAATTAACACTGATAAAATCAACTGGAAGAAAAATGGAATCTATAAAATTTATTACAAGGCAACAGACTCAAGCGGAAATGTTACCAAAACATGGGTAAAGGCACGAATTATTGTAACCGGTGCTCCTGAAAAAGCCGCAGACGAGATATTAAGTTCAATAATTAAAACATCCTGGTCAGATAAGAAAAAAGCAATTGCAATCTTTGATTTTGTAAAAGACAATATTTCTTATTCAGGCTGGTCAAAGAAGGATGACTGGAGATACGCAGGACATAGAACACTCAACAACCTTTCCGGTGACTGCTACGGATACTACTCAATCTCAAGATTACTTCTTGTAAGAGCCGGTATTCCATGCGTGGAAATCGAAAGATATCCAATTCCTGGTGGGCAGGATCACCACTGGAATCTTGTATATGTCAAGGGCGGCTGGTATCACTTTGATACAACACCTCGCCGAAGAGATGCAAGGTTCTGCCTTTTGACAGACAGTCAGATGAATCACTACTCAACAGGATATACCTTTAGATTCAATAAAAATCTGTATCCTGCAAGAGCTACTAAAC
Source organism: Agathobacter sp. (assembly GCA_036308125.1). Taxonomy (GTDB): domain Bacteria; phylum Bacillota; class Clostridia; order Lachnospirales; family Lachnospiraceae; genus Roseburia. The sequence goes on along the minus strand of JAXJWH010000147.1, from coordinate 35,367 downwards.
AAATTTGTAAAACACCAAAACCAATAAGCCAGTGCCATTAGATTATAATTTTACCAAAGGCACAATACAAATTGAACAAATAATATTAAATTAAATACACACAAAGGGCAGATATAAAATCTGCCCTTTATTTTTTACTCTTATATACTGTTTAAATTTTACTGCAAGCTGTCAGCTTTGCTGATAATTATAGTTTCGCTGCCTATTATCAGTTTTATTTTTATATTTTACTACATGTTGTAAACTTTGCCGATAACTACAGTTTCGCTGCTTATTATCAGTTTTATTGCTATTAAATTTTACTGCATATTGTAAACCTTGCTGATACAAAGTATACAATGCACATTGCGACTCTTGCCAGCAATCAGCTTCATCATGCATATTAAATTTTTTCAATAACTAGAATTTACCAGTGTATAAGTATGTAATCTGTGTTACCTTGTCGGATTTAATCTTAAATGTAATTTTTGTCTTACCTTTTGTTACATAATAATTTGAACCTAATTTCTTGGCATTTTTGTAACATTTTTTCAACTTACTTACTGTGTTTCCGCATTTTAATCCTTCTGGTGTGGATACTGACTTGCTGGTAATTGCAATCTGTTCTACTTTACCTTTGCCATTTTTGTCGCTTGCATATGTTACCAAAGTAAAATATGTATAACGTCTTGTTACATCATATCCTTTGTTTGCGATACATGACTTAGCACTCTTAATGCTCTTATAGTATGATTTGTTTGCATCGATAAATGAAGATGCGTTTCCGCCTGGTTTAACAGTTACGCCTTTTGATTTAAAGCCGTATCCTGATGCTGCCTCCACAGTTGTTGGTGCTACCATTGGTGCCAGCATTACAATTGCCAGAACCAGCACGATAAATTTCTTAATTCCTTTTACATTTTTGTTTTTGCTCATCAAAAACCCTCCTTGATTAATTAAATATTTTATTATTAAAAAGTTATTTTGAATTATTTATAACTTCTTAATTCCCCATATTTGTCCAATTCCTGCAATTGGGCTTCTTTTAATTCTTCCTGCTGTTTTGCCTTTTCTTCCCAGACCTTTGATATTTCTTTATCCAAGCAGAGATCCTTAAGGTTATAATTTTCAGTCAGGTATTGTCCCAGATAATCGGCACATTTCAAAGCCCCCTGATAATTCATGTGAAGACCTTCGTCATAAGTGTCAGTTGTATAGTCAATGCCAATTTCATCCACAAGATTTAAGTAGTTAATATAATTTAAATTATACTTATCGGCATATTCAACGATTTCCTCATCCCACTCATCATACCATTTTGGACTGACACTAGGTGCTTTTACAAGCAAAAGCTCAATGTCATTTTCTTCGCATAATGTGCGGATTAAATCAAGATAATGCATAGAGTTTCCTCCCAGTGGCTCTACCTCTTCTGTTTCTTCATCAGATTCATCGTCAAATTCCTCATCTTCTTCTACGTCTGCCTCTGCACTCCATTCCTCTTCTGATGATTCGTCACCATCTGCCTCGGCACTCCAGCCCTCATCTGAATCTGCTTCGGCACTCCATTCCTCTTCTTCTTCTACGTCTGCCTCTGCACTCCATTCTTCTTCCGCTTCGTCTACGTCCGCCTCAGCACTCCATTCTTCTTCCGCTTCGTCGGTGTTGGCGATTTGTTCTTCATTTTCGGATTCTTCCTGGGCATTTTCCTTACTTGCCAGGGCTTCATCGGTGTATTTTCCCACATAATTTTCGTCCCCCCATGCTCCAACTTCATAGGGTTTTGTGTCCATTCTCATGTAATAGCCTGCTATTGTATTATTTTTTCCTTTGAAATAATAGTCAAAATCTTCAGATGTAAGCTCTGTAATTCTGGAATGATATCTTAGAATTGGAAACAGGTAATCGATAAATTCCTCGTCTTCCATCATGGATGCGTTGATGGCATCCACTTTTTCCTTGGACCATTTCATGTTGTCTAAAACCAGACGGTTATATTCTTCTTTCTCTGGTTCGTCGCTACTTAGCTCCATGACGTTAAATACCACAACCTCCGGTTTTTCATATTTTAAAGCCTCTTTTAATAAATAGTAAGACTGCCATGTTAACTGCTGCGCATTACCTCTTATGTATGATGTGATTCCATAATTGTTCCACAAAGTAATGGGATCAAAATTCTCATAAAGCTCACAGTCCCCCACCATAAGTACCTGATGGTCTTTCTCCTCATCATAGTACTGGGATGTATAGCTTCCCTCACGAAGCGAAGTTGCATATTTTGGCTGAAGCAGTCTTTGAAGGGACAGCAAAAGCGCAACCGCAACTGCCACCGAAACAACCCTTTTAAAAATTTCCTTGAATTTCATACCTTCTCCCCCTAGAACTGATTATATATAAACTGATTTGCGTCAAATCCGTAACCGTATGCTCCAAATAATATGACTGCCACAAACAATGCAAGATACAAAGCATAACTTACAACATATGGACATTTGTTAAATTTTATTTTCATATTGTCCAAAAGGCTTGCAATAAACATAACTGCCACACCCACTAAAATTACTCCATACTGATATCCGCTTAATCCCAAATCAATAAATTCACTTCCAGTCAGTGCTGACAAATCAAAATTCAAAAACATGCTAATTAACTGCTTAAAATAAACCACCACATCCTGACAATAATCCAGCATATTTATACAACCCATCAGCAAAAATGTTCTAAGAATCTCAAATCCACCATAGATTTTTGAACCGGTAAGTTTTGGAAAAGCATCATGGAATTTTCTATACAAAGGCTCTAACTCCTGTGAAACAAGAAGAACAATTCCATTCATTAATCCCCATATAACAAAATTCCAGCTTGCGCCATGCCATAATCCCGTTGCAAACCATGTGACAATTGTAGCCACATAAACCGGTACTCGTTTGGCAACGCCCCTTCCAAATAAATTCTTACACTTCTTAGTGACTTTATTCATGGAAGGACTTATGCTTATTGGATAAAAAACATAATCCTTAAACCAGGTTCCCATTGTTATATGCCATCTTCTCCAGAACTCTGCGATGTTTTTTGAAAAATATGGCTTGTTAAAATTCTCAGGCAGACATACACCAAACAATCCTGCAACACCGATTGTAATATCTATTCCACCGGAAAAATCAGCATACAGCTGTATTGCATAGAAAATAATTCCTACCAAAACCCATGCACCGGTATAATATTCCACATCCTCCGATATACATATAACTGCAGTTGCTATGGTGTCTGCCACAACCAGTTTCTTAAAAAATCCCCATATAATACGCTTAAGCCCATGACTTATAATATTAGTATTGAATTCATGCTCCTTATATAAACTTTCTTCAACCTGAGAATACCTGCTTATAGGACCTTGAATCAATTGTGGAAAAAAAGATACAAATAACATATACTTCAACAGGTTCTTCTGAGGCTCAATTTTGCCCCTGTATATATCCACAACATAACTTATTGACTGAAATGTATAAAAGGATAATCCCATTGGAAGTAATATGTCAAATGCATCTAATTCATTGGTCTTTCCAACCAGACCTAATATGCTATTAATATTTTCTATTACAAAATTCGTATACTTAAATACCCCAAGAATCAAAAGACATAAAAGCACACCTGCAAGCATATAGCGTTTCTGAATTTTTGCAGAATCTGCCTTGAATTTCTTTTTTTCTTCTCTTGTAATGCTATCCTTGTTTTCCTTCAGCCATTTTGAATCTGTCTGACTTTTCCTATATACCATCATTCCGGTACAATAGGTAACTATCGAGGTGGTAAAAAGCACCAAAGGATAGAACGCCCCGCTTAAAAAATAAAATACATAACTTGCCACCAATAATATTACCCATTGACATTTCTTCGGCAACAGATAATATAATATGAAACAAATCATAACAAATAAAACGAATTCATAAGATGTTAAATACATATTTGCCCCCCTGTTTAATTAAAACTTCTCTATTTTATTTCGGCAAAAATTATGTATTACTTAGTTATCTTATTCCATCTCCATATAAGCCTTTACGACTTTTTCATAATCAATCTTATTTGTAATCTTAGAAACCGTAAAATCACCCCCATCAATATTGGCTCTGTAAATATACATTCCATCCTCATTAATGGTGTCCCCTTCCACCAAAGCACTTACCACATAGTGCTTATTCTCAAAATCAAATTCATCCATAACCGCCATACAAACTTCCTTACCTTCCTTATCGGTTACTGTAAATGTAACATACTGCTGTAATTCTTCTGACATAATATACTCCTTTACTTTTACAAATTATCTAAGTCGGGAAAATACATGATTTCCCCGACCTTAATTAAATTCCTATTTCACATATTATAGCATAAATACACTGTTATTTTTTCAGTTTAAAATAAGTTATGTCGCTGTTTCCTGCAATATAGAAATTATCCCCCACATACAAGCCTCTGTAAGCATCATCATTATTGATATCAAATGTAGTTTCCTTGATTATGCTAAAGCCTTCCTTCTTATCATATGTAAAGAGTTCATACACCGTACTCTCCCAGTCCTTGCTGCTTGCAAAACCGATTAGGTTTTTACCACTGTCTGCAAGAATTCCCTTGTAGTTTCCATCAATCGCCGTAGAATAGTAGTTTCCTTTAAGTAAAAATGAATTTTCCTCCTTAGGCTTCTTAGTGTTAGATACGTCAAACATAGTTAATTTAATGTCATTATCTCCGGTTCCATTCTCCTGATAACCGATTCCAAGCATGTGATTTTCATCCCAGTAATGAAGATATTCCGAATATCCATCCACCTTAAGCTCCCCTATTATTTCAGGCTTCTTTGGATTTGAAATGTCTGCCACAAACAAAGGATCCGTTTCCCTGTATGTAATAAAATAAATATAATCCCCTACAAATCTTGCGGCATATATTCTTTCGCCCCTTGCAATCTCATTGATAAGTCCCACCTGCTTCATATCAGAATCAAACACATGCAAAGTATTAACCTGTGTGGATGAGTCATCCTCCGTTGAAAGCACATAAAGATAATCCTTCTGCTGACATATTGCAAATGAATCACGAATACTTCCCCTTATTGTTTCACTTTCACCAGGTATTAATTTTCCATCTGAAAAATCCATCCCGCTTATGCTTGTAATGGTTCTTCCCTCATAGAAAACCCTGTAAAAATATATAGAACCTGCTGATACATATATTTTTGCATCTCCTGACATAACATATTTAGAATCAATGGTTTTCTCAGGGGAATTAATGTCAAAGGATGATACCACCATTCCGTTATTTGATTCCTCCTGATAAAAAATACAGTCAGATTTAATAATAGTATTATTTACCTTAGGAACCCATTTTTGTAAACCATCCTCAGATAATGCCTCCTTTTCACTCATGTCGGCGGTTGTAATATATTTATTGGAAAAAACATAAACTGTATCATTTATTTTTCTTGAAGTATCATAGACTCCATCCTGCCTTGACGAACCAATAAGTTTTGGATTTTTCTTATCTTTAACATCATAACTATAAGTTATGGTTTCGCTGCCTTGTGCATCGTTATCATAATGATTAGTCATAAGAACAAGATTATCTTCCGATACATACATTTCCACAATCTCATCTGAGGTTGATTCCATTTCAGGAATTAATATTTCCTTATCCTTTGGCTTTCCGCTTCTAATGTCAGTAATTGAAATCTGACCTGACTCTATCATATATATATAGTTTCCGTCGGTTTTTACAATATCACTTTCGTCTACGCCCTCTGTCATAACATTTGTTTTGGAATAATCTTGCGCATTTTCCATACTTCCTGTGGCATCTGACATTACATCTTCCATATCATATTCCATCATCTCCTTATCCCTTTGGTCGATATCCGATACCACCGCATAAAGTGAAGAATAATCATCAAGTGTCTTATATATATTGCAAAATCCCTTATGGTCATATACGGCATTTCCTTCTTCCAAAGTCTTATTATTTTCATCACTTAATTCAACTGTCCCACTTCTCTTTGATTTTTCCAATTCATTATTAAGCCTTACAACTTCATTACCAAGCACAAATATTGTAAAAACTGCTGCCGCCGTTCCCAAAGCCCATATTGTTTTTCCTATTTTTCCAAGCCTTCTTCCTGCTGGTTTCCTGCCATTATTTAAAGGATTTGCTGCCTCCTCAATTAAATCCCCATCAATATGATTTAATCCTTTATAGATATCCTTTTCATTCATGATACACGCCCTCCTTCATAAGATAACTTTTAAGTTCCATTCTGGTTCTGTGTAATCTGGTCTTAACCGCACTCTGTGATAATCCGCTTTCTGCTGCCAGCTCCTTAACTGAAATTCCGTACCAGTAACGCCTTACAAACATCACACGCTTCTCCTTTGAAATCCCCCTTAGAAAATCCGATAATGTTCTTCCAATATCAGAATATTTTCCCTCAAAGGATGCCGCTGAATCCGGAATACACTCCGCTAATTCATCAAGCATAACATTAAGGCTGCTATTCCTCTTTGCCGCATTGTTCCAGTCGATTCGGTCACAGGTTATATTCCTAAGCACCTTATAAAGCCACGCCAGAAAATTACCCGGTTTTTCCGGCGGAATCTTTCTCCACGCCGTAAGATATGTATCGTTAACACACTCCAGGGCATCCTCCCTTGACACCATGGACTGGGCAAATCTTGTTAATCTGCCACCGTACATTTCCTCAGTTACGGCAATTGCCCTTTGATTTCTCTTAAAATATAAATCTATTATTTCCTCTTGTGTATATTCTGTCATACCGTTCCTCCCTTCTATCTATAAAGTAGGTAAATGCATATGCAAGGTTACATTAAAAAAATTCTTTTTGTAACTGACTATATTAAAAAATTAACAGGAATGCAACCGTAATATTAATTTAAAAGAAATGTAAAAAGATTGAAAAATTATATTCATTTTGACTTGATTTATATTGGCAAGAATGGTAGTATTAATCAAAAGGTAACGTAGTTTTCAAAACTACATTATCTATTTATTAAAATCGCATCATATAGAAGTTAAAACATTAAAATTTTTGGTAAATTTGTATAAAAATTATAGTATTGGAAAATATATTACATAAGGAAAGGTATAATGGTGGAATTATGAAAAGTATTAATAATGTCAACAACAATTCAGCAGTCATGAAAAAAACAATCAAACGACCGGGAATAAGCATACGAATCAAAGAGCCAGGAAGTGCCATTACACATTTTATTGCGGCAATCCTTACTTTGGTTGGAACAAGTCCCCTTATGATGAGGGCTCATCAGAATAATGCCGACAACATGAGTGCCATCGCATTAATTGTATTTTGCACAAGCATGTTTCTATTATATATGTCCAGTACGATTCTGCACACATTTGACATCTCCCCTTCAGTTAACGAGATGCTCCAGAAACTGGATCATGCCATGATTTATGTGCTGATTGCCGGTTCTTACACTCCTGTATGCCTTATCCCCCTTCGTGGAAAAACAGGCTACACTTTGCTTGCCATCGTCTGGACAATAGCGATTCTTGGAATCATATTCAAATTAATCTGGATTAAATGTCCTAAGTGGTTAGGTTCATCAATTTATATTGCGCTAGGCTGGGCTTGTCTTGGAGCTTTTCCTGCAATCCTTAAGGCTTTAACAACTGTTGAATTTGCATGGCTTTTGGCAGGCGGCATAATTTACACAATTGGCGGAGTAATCTATGCACTTAAACTTTCTATTTTTAATAAGAAGCATAAATTCTTCGGTTCACATGAAATCTTCCATCTTTTTGTTATGGCAGGAAGTTTTTGCCACTTTGTTGTAATGTTTTATCTCGCATAATAATCCTATCCTGCATGGATATTTCAATCCTGCAGGATATTTTTTATTCCGATAATATTTTTGAACATAATTTTTTATGCATATTATTTTTCATACATTTTGTATAATGACATATTAATTCTAAATATAATATTACAGAATAGTCAGATTTTCTTCCGTATAATCCCCGTTTTCTATGTGGAAAGATTTAATAACCGGTTTTGAATCCTTAAGGGATAAAATTAAATAGCTGATATTGCTATCGTAGGCAAGCCTTATATCCTCTGGTGACGGCACAGCCTTCGTAGTAGTATGAGAATGCCAGCAACCTAGAAGTTCTAAGTTGCCGGCTCTTATTTTTTTGATAACATCTAATTGTTCCAAAGGATTGATGGAAAAATGATTAGGTGCATGATCTTTATTCTCAAGAAAATAAATTTTTCTGATATAGAAGGCATCCTTAATATAAACCCCTGCCACAATTCCGCAGGCTTCCTCGGGAAGCCTTTGGGTTGCATAATCAATCATCTCTTTATATAAATCATTTTCCAATATTATTTTCTTCTTTTGCTTACACATATCAATCCCTTTATATTTTATTAAATCAATTATTAATCCGCATAATGTATCAGACTTACATTTGCTAAAATACTATTTGCTTACTAATTTGCATTTACAATCTTATAATATACTCTTGAAGTCACTTTATATACTAATACATATACAACCACAAATACAAGTATAACTGCTGCAATGGAAAGATTAAATGTAACTGCATCCACCATAAGAATAATTCTAAGGAAAAGTCTTACAATACTGCTTGCCACAATCATATGAATAATTGATGTCACAACAGGAAGGAAGAAAAGAATCATAACCTGACGCTTGATGGTTTTTTTAACCTCTTTGTCTGTTAATCCTACTTTCTTAAGAATCTTATATTTCTCCTGATCCTCGAAACCTTCTGATAACTGCTTGTAGTAGATAATTAATACTGTTGCAAGAAGGAATAATACTGCAAGGAAAATTCCTACGAAAAATACACCGCCATACATTGTAACGAAACGTTTCTCTGTATCCTGTTTGAAATTTACGAAAGTATCCTCGGAATACCCTGTAATCTCCTTGGTAATTGTATTAATTTCCTCTGTTGATAAATTTCCATCTACATTAAAACTAAATATAATATCACATACATTAGGTGCGCCTGTGTTCTCATCTCCGCTAAGTAATGCGTTAACACTGTCCATATCCTTTGCTACCACATACACATTGTCGAAAAGACACATATCTGACTTGGTAATCTCGTTTAATTTTTTGATATTGGTTTTTCCTGCAACTTTATAACTTTTATCATTAATTTTTACAGTTTCAAAATCACTCTTTTTAGTGTCAGCAAATAAAATCTCATTATCACCTAAAGACACCTTTTCCCCTGATAATAATTCATAATTTTTCTCGTCTAATACATATACCATTGCCTGAGTGTCAAGGTTGACTGGTGAATTTTCAGGAATAAACTCAAATCCATCATCCAGAATTCCCCAACATGAATTATATGAGCTGTATACTCCGCAATCGCTAACTTTAACATCTGCTTTGTCAGTTGCTTTATTAATTAAAGAAGTATATATTTTTTCATAATCATCCTTATCACATTTTGAGACAGCCATAACATCCTTAGGGAACATTGTATCTACATTTTGTCTTCCCAAAGCCATCAATGTGGTTGCGCATGTTACAAGAAGAATAACTCCTGTTGAAAGTACACAGATTGAAGCAAGACCTGCTGCATTGTGTTTCATTCTGTAAATAAGGTTTGATACACTTATGAAATTATTTGTTCTGTAATAATATTTCTTGTTGTTTTTTAATTTTTTTAATACAAAAATGCTACCTGCTATAAATAAACAATAAGTTCCAACAATTACAAGGAAAATACTTGTAAATAATTTTTCAACAGCCTCTACCGTTGACTTACAGCTTAATGCCATATAGTAACCCATCACAAGTGTCACGATTCCGATTACAAATGTAACCCACTTAACCTTTGGCTCTTTTTCCCCTGTCTTATTGCTTCTAAGAAGCTCAATAGGACTACCAAGATTTACTGAGCTGATGTTATAAATACAACATGCAATAAGGATAAATGCAAAAAGTATTATTGTTTTTTTAAGGGCAACTGATGAAAAAAGTATTCCCCTGACAGGATCTTCCTTTACAATTTTAAATAAAATCAAAAGCATAATCTTGTTTAAGAAAGTTCCAACCAAAACACCGCCACCAATACCTACAACTGCCTTAATAATAGTTTCCTTAATCATCATCACTGTTATATTAGTCTTTGATAAACCTAATATACCATACAGTCCGATTTCCCTTTTTCTATCCTTCATTACAAACTGATTGGCATACATAATGAATATTACTGCAAAAATTCCAATGATTCCGCTTGCCATATCAAGAAGAATTGCCACTGTCTGCGCACCATAGAAAACTTCCTTGTGGTCATAGTAGATATATGGGCCAAATGCCAAAGATGTAAGAATATAATAAACCATTACAATAAAAGTTTCTGCTATGAAAAAAGGTATCATAGTCTTTTTATTTTTGCTTATTCCTTGAAAAACAAGTTTATTCAATAAACGGTTATTCATTATCTTCTCCTCCCCTCATAAGAACTGTAACTGAATCACAAATCTTATCAAGCATTTGATTTCTTGTAAGGTCGCCTTTATAAATCTGGTGGAAAACCTCTCCATCCTTAATAAACATTACTCTGTTGGCATAGCTTGCAGCCACATTACTGTGGGTAACCATAAGAATTGTCTGACCTGATTCATTAATCTGTCTAAGCTGTCTTAATAAATTAGTAGAAGATTTAGAATCAAGAGCTCCTGTTGGCTCATCAGCAAGAAGAATTGCAGGATTTGTAATTAATGCTCTTGCTACGGCTGTTCTTTGCTTCTGACCTCCTGATACTTCATATGGATATTTCTTTAATAATGGTTTAATATCAAGTTTTTCTGCGATGGCATCAACCTTTACTTTCATGGTATCATACTTCTCACCGGCAAGTACAAGTGGAAGAATAATATTATCTTCTATTGAAAAATTATCAAGAAGATTGAAATCCTGAAAGATAAACCCTAAATTATTTCTTCTGAATAATGCTCTGTCTGAATCCTTCATCTGTGTCAGGTCCCTGTCCTCCACCATGACTTTACCCATGGTTGGCTTATCAAGTGCTGCTAATATATTAAGAAGTGTTGTCTTACCACTTCCTGACTCACCCATGATTGCAACAAACTCGCCCGGCTCAACTGAGAAATGAACATCCCTTAAAGCCTCAACTTCATCTCCTCCAAATCTTGTTTTATATACTTTCTTAACATGATTTACTTCTAATATTGACATAATCTATCTCCTTTTCTTAACTCAATTCGTATTTGTTATTTGTTATGCTATTATGATACAAAAAATAAAACTGTAATGCCATTTAGTTAGCTTACAGTTTTTACGGTTAACCTTACATTTTTGTAAGGTCGCTATTTTTTACTTTCTCATTATATACGCTTATGGTAACCTTTGTACCCTCGCCCCTTACAGACTCCACATCAAGTCCATGGCCTAATTTATTGCAGACTCCCTTGGACAGATAAAGCCCCAGACCGCTTGCCTTCTTATCCATTCTGCCGTTGTACCCTGTAAACCCCTTTTGAAAAAGCCTTGGAATATCCTCACTTTGAATACCAATTCCCGTATCCTTGACTTCCACAAGTATCCGTCTGCCTTCCTCCCTTGCCGAAATTGTGACACTGCCTTCATTGGTATATTTTACGGCATTGGACACAATCTGCTCTAACACGAACACAAACCATTTTTCATCGGTAAGAATATTATAATCAAGATTTTCCAGCTGCACCGAGATATGCTTATGAATAAAAACAGTTCTAAATTTCTTCACCACCTGTTTTGCCATAGAAGAAAGACTCACCGAAGAAAGCACCATGTCATTGCTCATTCCATCAAACCTAAGGTAATTAAGCGCCATCTCCACATAACCTTCAATCTTAAATAACTCCTGCCTGCACATTCCCGTATCAGTTTCCTTAGACTGCAGCAAAAGATTAAGGGCAGCAATAGGCGTCTTAATCTGGTGCGCCCACATTGCAAAAAAATCCTCTTTTTCCCTGACAATCTGCCACCTTAATTCCTCTTCCTCATCGTCTTTTTCCTCCACCGGCTCTGCCTTGAAGGAATTCCTGTATGAAACAAAAGAAACCACAAGAACTATCCCCCATATTATCATAAGGAATGAAATAACATAAAAAATAAATTCTCCATTAATATTATAAATTATTCCAAGTCCTAAAATCATCAGCACCGATAAAACAAAACCTGTAATCAGCCCCGCATTTTCCCTGAAAAAATTCCTATTCCTCAACAATGTAACCTAACCCCCTTTTGGTTGATATCAAATCACTTAAACCAACTGCTGCAAACTTCTTTCGTATTCTAGTGACATTAACCGTCAAGGTGTTGTCATCCACAAATTCATCATCTCCCCATAATCTTTCCATAATGTCTTCCCTGCTTACCACCCGATTTTTATTTTCAAATAAAATCTTAAGAATCAAAAATTCATTTTTCGTAAGTTCAATCTTCTCCTGATTAAAAACCGCCGATGTATCATCAAGATTTAATTCCACACCACAGCATGATAAAATGTTGGATTTCATCTCCATTCCGTATGCCCGCCTAAGCATCGCCTGAATCTTCGCCGTCAGCACGTTAAGGTCGAAGGGCTTGGATATAAAATCATCCCCACCCATATTTATCGCCATGACTATGTTCATATTGTCATCCGCCGATGATAAAAATATAATTGGCACTTTGGAAAATTTCCTGATTTCCCCGCACCAATAGAAACCATTGTAAAATGGCAGCTTAATATCCATAAGCACAAGGTCCGGCTCATACTCCCTGACCTCATTAACTATTCCCTGAAAATTCTCCACCACCTTAACATCCATATCCCATGTAATAAGATGAGTTTTAATACTTCCTGCAATCACACTGTCGTCTTCAACTATGTATATCTTATTCACTTTCCAGTCCTCTCTTCTCCAATGTCCTCTTTAATTTGCTCTATCTTTCCATTATAATAAAAAAAAATTATATAGTAAATGAAAACTTAACGATACTACCTATAAAACTTATAAGGAGGTATCTTATGCTATATGGATTTAAGAAAGATGATTTATTCTCAACCTATTTTGAAGAATGGATCAAAGTGTATAAGGAAGGGGCTGTAAGAAAGGTGACACTGGATAAATACTACATGTCACTTTCATGGATTAAGAAACTTACTCCCGACCTTAGATTGTCAGACATTACCCGAATATCTTATCAGCAGCTCATTAATGAATATGCCAGATATCACGAAAGGCAAACCACCATGGATTTCCACCATCAGCTAAAAGGGGCGATACTTGATGCCGTAGATGAAGGACTTATCGAAAGAGATCCTACCCGAAAGGCTATAATAAAGGGAAAAGTTCCCGCCGCCAAGAAAATAAAATATATCAATCAGTTCCAACTACATACCATGCTTCTGCAATTAGATCTCTCATCCGGTGTCAACTGGGACTGGTTTATTTTACTTGTGGCAAAAACCGGAATGCGATTTTCTGAAGCACTTGCATTGACTCCCGAGGATTTCGACTTTGAACATCAATGTATTTCCGTCAGTAAAACATGGGATTACAAAGGTGAAGGGGGATTTCTCCCCACCAAAAATAAATCCTCTGTACGAAAAATCCAAATCGACTGGCATACGGTAACACAGTTTTCCACATTAATTAAAGATATGCCAAAGGATAAACCAATTTTCGTACCAGAAGGAAAGAAAGTATATAACTCCACAGTTAATGAAATATTAAAACGACATTGTATAAAAGCCAATGTTCCTGTAATTTCAGTTCATGGACTACGCCACACCCACGCCTCTATTCTGCTTTTTGCAGGCGTATCCATTGCAAGCGTAGCAAGAAGGCTGGGACACTCCAGCATGACAACCACCCAGAAAACATATCTTCACATAATACACGAACTGGAAAGTCAGGATGTTGATCTTGTTATGCGCTCCCTTTCAGGATTAAGCTGATAATACATATTCCTATATTACATCTTTCTGTATTAAAAAACTGTCCGTCAGACCAAACTAACGGACAGTTTTTGATTATTTTAATAATGGTTCAATTTCAGGCATTAATACATTCTTAAATTCATTTACAAGATTCTTTCTAAGAGCAAATTTACTAACTTTTTCTCCCTCTTGCTTCATTTTCTCCATACAGGCTGTATAATCCGGCATTTCTTTAAACTGGCTTTCATTTTTAATCTCGCCTCTTTTATACTGCCCTATTTCATAACGCACATCCTCAACCTTCATGCACCATCTTTCTGCAAATTTCTCAATGGCTTTGTTTATTACTGCATTTCTTTCCTTTTCGATGAGAACATAGATATTTATATTTTCTTTATGATATTTATCCTTATTCTTCTCGAAATTATCAAGCTCCTTCAACATAATCTCAGATAATCTTGGATTTTCCTCTATAATGCTGTTGGCATACTCTGTAATAGCGGCAAATCCATCATCAAAGTCATCGCTATATGGATTTTCAACCATCTGCTGCCATAAATCCATAATATATTCAAAATCAATATGGAATTTATTGAAAGCTACAAGCTCATAATCATCCATAACTGTTTCTTCTTCGTCCTCATCGGATTTTTCCTCACGAAGTTCCGCCATAATATTCTTATAAAATGCGGCATAATCATCATATTCTTCCTGTGAAAATCCCATATCCAAGACAACCTTTGGCTCATATGTAGTAAAAGATTTAAGGTGGGCAAAATCATGATCCACTGCCCTGAATAATTTAATAAACTGCTTCTTCTCCTTGTCAGAAAGATATCCCGCATCCGAAGGAGTAGGTGTAAGGATTTTAAGAGCTTTAAGTGATACCGAAAAGCTTTCTAAAACCTCATACCAATCCTCAGCAATAACATTTCCTGTACCACCCTTTGAATATAAAAGCAATGCATCATTTATCTTATCCTTATATTCCTTAGGTGAACGGAATGTAACAATCTGACCATATTTCTTATTTTCATCCAGCAAACGATTGGTTCTTGAAAATGCCTGAATAAGTCCCTGTGGATTCATTGGTGGTCTGTCAATGTAAAGGGTAGAAAGACAAGGTGCATCAAATCCTGTAAGCAATCTGTCAACTACAATAACCAAATCAAGCTGCTCGTGTCTGTCATGCTTATATTTATCGCCTTTTCGTGCCAGTCGGTCATTCAGATTCTCATTGTAAGTTGCAATTCCATCCATCTTATAATGAGTTCCAAACATTGTATTGTAGTAGGTAAGATACCTTTTCATATCATCCTGATTGCTGATGGATGACTCCTCATTTTCAGAAACTGAGAATGTAATCGCCACCTTAGGGAAATCAGGAAGAGCCTTTTTGATATCCTCGCTTATCTTAAGTTCGTCCTCTCCTGCCTTAACCCTCATAATTAAATCATAATATTTTTTTGCCATCTCAATTGATTCAACTGTAAGCATGGCTTCATATGCATTACCCTTGCCATTTTGCATACCAAACTTCGCATAGGACTGATTCAAAATTACATCCACAACGCTTCGCATATGTTTTTCACTGTGATAATAAGAATCCTCATCCTCTTCCTTAATTCCCTTTGGACCTAAATTCTCCACATTAAAACCTAAAACATTCTTATCGTGAATTGCTTCTTTAATTGTATAATTATGGATACAAGGACCGTAAAGCTCCTCTGTGGTCTGAGCCAGATCACCCATCTGCTCGTATTTGTTCTCCTCAAAAATAGGAGTACCTGTAAATCCATACCATAACGAATTACTGAATACCTTCTCAATCTCTCTTTTGGTCTGTGGTGTAACAGCCCTATGACACTCATCAACTACGAAAGCAACCCTTAGATTCTTAATTTTCTCATATTCCCTTGTGCCTTCCTTAAGCCTTTTGCTGATAATAATCTGCAATTTCTGTCTTGTGGTGATAATCATATTTCTATTATTGTCAGTTAATTTCTTCATCAAATCACCGACATAATCTGTTTTATCCACCGCCACAATATCATTAACAGCATAGGCTTTAAATGACTCATTAGTCTGATTATCAAGGTCTTTTCTGTCAATCAGGAACACAGTCTTATCAATGGATGGAATATCCATAAGAAGGTTTCTTGAAACTTTATAGGATGTAATAGTCTTTCCTGAACCTGTTGTATGCCATACAAAACCTGACTTACCAACCTTTGATGCCTCTCTTATCGCCTCAATGGCATGAATCTGATATGGTCTTAAGATTTTAAGACACTTCTCCTTCTCATCAAGAACTGTATATTTTGCCACCATTTCATGAGCCTTTGGAATTCGAAGCACTGCATCTGCAAAATCCAGATAATCGCATACGTTATTATTTTCCCTGTCAACCCAGCTTGTCATAAATTTCTTTCCAGGTTTCCTGTTTGCCGCAAAATATCTCGTATCAACTCCATTACTTACAACAAACATTTGCACATTGGAAAAAATACCACGAAATTTATCCTCCGCAATATATTTTTCAATCTGCCTGAATCCCTCAACGTAAGAATGACTCTTGTTCTTCAATTCAATATGAATCATAGGCAGACCATTAATAAGAAGTGTGACATCAAACCTTCTGTTTCGACTTTGTAATTCGCTTTCATCCTTAAAAGCCTGATACTGATTAATAACCTCATACACACTGGTTCCGCCGGCAATATGCTCATTGTTCATTACAACAAGGTGTAATGTCTCATTTCCCCTTTGAACATGAACATACACCTTGCCGCTCTCACCACATAACCACTTACCTGCCTCGAAAAAAGACGCATGGGATACATCATTCTTAATCTTGGCAAATTCGGAATCACTAAGGGGAACATCCTTAAGCTTTGCTTTGTTATTCTGCTCTAAAATATGCTTAAAATTCGCCCATAAATCATCCTCTGTTTTAATATCCGGTCTGTACGTCCACTGTGATTTCTCAAAACAAAGCTTGTCAATTAATTTCTGCTCCAGTATTGATTCTAATTCTGCCATAATTAATCCTTTCTGTGTAAATATATATTTTTTATGTATAAAAATTCTTGATTTTTGTTGCTTGGAAGTTTACGCTGATGAAGGGTGATAAGTTCATCGAGATTAATAAAATATTCTCCAATTTTAATTCTTTCATCACTGCTTTGCGGTAATACTAAATCAATATTTTTCAATTCTGTTTCTGTCATAGTCGGAACAGCCCCACCAATTTTAACGGCAGTAATCTGTTTTTGAACTGGAACAGAAGTTAATGCTACAGATAAAATCTTTTGCATATCATCGGCTACTTTAATTACAACTACCTGTGGATTTACTGTACAATCCTCTTCAATGCCTGTAACTAAAGCACTTTTGCCAAGAGTTGAACCTGTTTTAACAAACAAAATATTGCCATTTTTCACCATAATCTCAGGAGACTCTTCGTATTTATCCCTTGTGATATATGTATTCTTTACTCCAATAGTTAATTTGTTCTCAACTATATTAGTCGGACTAAATGTAAGAACGCCTCCTGCTTCTTTTGATATAATGTCTTTCTCAGTGTATCCTCTGAAGCCAATTCTACCATTCATTTTGCAAGTATCACCTAACTTACGCTGTTCCCAAACTATTGCAATTTATACTACTTCTCGTACCATCATCAGGGTATATCCCAGTAAATTCTGCCCATTCCATTTTTCTTTATCAAATCTATTGGAATCTTTCATAGACAATCCAATTCCCCAGATTTTATCCTTTACCGCACACTCTGCCAGCAAAGAACTACCGGTTAATTTTAATTTTTCTTTTAACTTTTCATTTTGACTAAATTTTGCAATCAGCCCTTTATAGACAACAATTTGCCTGACTCCATTCCAATAATTTTCATCATACCTTGAAACTTTTCTTCCAAGCTGCTTTATAATTGCCACATCCTCAGTTTCAAGGATTTGTCTTGCGATTTCTTTATCTTCAAAAGCCATTGCCTTACACCACATCATATACTGTTCCATGGAAGAATAGCATATTCCGTCAATGGTAAAATCTGATAAATACCAGTTACTTAGAAAGCCGTACTCCTCATCAGGATTGTGAAAACAGATTATATTCAATTCACCTCACCCACCTTCTGAACCGCTAATTCAAGTTCCAAATCGTGCAAGCCGTAATATGCCTTTTTCAAAAAGTCAAGTGGCACCTGTTTAATTACTTCGGTACTTGGAATGTTATAATACCACTGATAATATGCATAAAACTCCCCTATCCAATCAGGCATAAATCCTTCGAGAGCCTTTCCTGACTTCAGCGAATAATTCTCCGTTTTGCAAAAATAATCCCAAAGTTCTTCTGCCATCATTGTATTAACATAGGCTTTCGCTTCATCGATGCTTTTTCTTGTCTTGCTTGACATATATGCGATGATAAAATCCTCTGTATCTTTATCCGAAAAATTTTGAGCCACAAAATCAAAAAGCTTGCCTTGATTTTCCACAACTTCATCTAAATATTCTTTTGCATACGCTCTCATAATCATTCCTCCTAAAACAAAGTGCTAAACACCTTGGTAACTTTATTTCTGTCGGAATCAATAAGCTCCTTCATTTTCCTTCTTGCCGATACATCACGATAATTATATTTATCATTAAATGTAGCATATTCAACAGACATGCAACTATCATTCACCTCAACAAGCTGGTCATAAGCCTTTTTGGACTTAATGCAATATTGAATACCAAGTCCACCCAAAGAAAGTAGTTCCTCTAAAATATCCATGTCAATGTTATCACGAACAAATTCCTTTGCAATGTAAAAATAAGAAGCATCAGCTCTCCAACCTTTGATAACATCATATTCTGACGTATCTATTCCATATTTTTCGATAAATTTGCCAGCAAGCATACGATAACGCTTTGAATCAGAGGCATCCCTATGTTTCATCAACTCTGCCAACCACGAAAGAACATTGTTTTCCTGAAAATCCAATATTCTTAATCCATCAGTATTTAATTCAAACTTATGCACCCAGCCATTTGTTTCGTTTGGTCTGCAAACCGCCCATTCCTTTGCCAGTTCAATATTGTCAGTCAGATAAAAACCCTTTCCGTAATCATGTTTTTCATTGCCAAGCCCAAAAGAGGGCTTAACAATTTCATCAGAAGTTCCATGAAACAAAACAAGCTTTTCCATTTTTTTCATCCCTCCTTAATTTAAAAACATGTCTTATTATATATCTATTTAATTTTGTACTGCTTTTGTATAATTTTTCATTTTAATAAAATCACAATCAGCAAAAGGTACACTTATGCTGATGAAGGGTGAGGAGGTGGTCGAGGTTGGAAAAGTATTCTCCAATTTGCTTTTGTTCATCTTTTGAAGGAATTTCAAATGTCAAGTTTTCAAGCGCTGATTGGCTGATATTTTTATTCGCACTATTTGTTGCCTGTGACATTATCTGGTCACGGACTTTCTTTGTTGCGAAAACAAATTTCTTAAAATCGTTATTCAATCCATATTCATCTCTAAAACGAATTATAAAACCTGAATACGTAGTATTTTCAAGGGTTTCTGCAACTAATGCAGCCTCTCCAACACCTTCAAGTTTTACAGACGAACGAACAAAAAGCACATCTCCTTTTTGTAAAGAGTACTCTAACAATTGCTTTTCTGATGCCTCTGCAAGACCTAAATTCTTGACATCAACAACATTATTTCCAAATATATTTTGCAAATTTACAAAAGCATATCCGTGTCCCATTGCATCTTTAGAAAAGTTCATTCCATTCTTTAACGAACCTAAATCCCCCAACTTACGCTGTTCCCAAGCGTCAGTAAATCCTTCAAATCTGATAGCAGGATATTTCTCGCCATTTTTTGGAAACAAATTTTGTAACATAAATTTTTTCACTTTTTTAAGCTCATCACACTTACGCTGATGAAGAGTGATAAGGTTGTCAAGCTTTGCAAAATACTCTGAAATTTTAATCTGTTCATCTCTACATGGGAAGCAGACTTCTCCCTTTAGTGCATTCTCATCAGACACCTTCATATCATTTTTTGCACCTTTATTTACTAATGGATGCATATAATTATTCATTCTTGCATCTTGCTCAAAATAGATTTGAACAAACTCTGAATATACATTGTCCAAAGGTTTATAAACAGCATATAAAGTTGATACAATGCCCGGTTTTCCTTTATTTGTCTTAATTATTCCATACGGATTCGATTTAAGCGGAGATTTTGTATATACTATATCTCCAGTCTCGACAACTCCATATGGAGCAACGGAAACACCTGCGAAAGAACGTCCTTGGAACTCTATTTGATTTACTATTCCGTAGTCGCCAGATACAGAGAGAACATCTTCTTTTCCAAAAGCTTCATCTTTGTTTTTTTCTTTTGATACCTCAAGGTATTCCATTAACTTACGCTGTTCCCAAGTTTTCCTAATCCAACAATTCTTCAGGAACCTCTTTTAGTATTTTATTCATTATTTTCTCATTTTTATAAGCACTATTCAAATTGCTTTTCGAATATCGAAGATATGTATCCTTTGTTTCTTCCACCAACAGTGCTGTAAAAAATCTTTCCCAGCTCATGTAATCCTTTGATTCAACATAATTGCTTGGCTCTTCAAGTATGTTCTTCACCTTATTGCTATTTATTAAATCTGATTTTAAAATAAGCCATTCAAATGATTCTGGTAAATACATAGCAATAGAATTGTTTTCTCTAATTTTTTTAACAATTCCATCCATCTCAGCACCAAATGCCGCGCCATCTGCAATTATCAAAATCTTATTTTTTTCATATTGATTTAATATTTTAAAAATATTTGATTTTCCCTTTGCACTGACAACCTCAAATGTTTTTTCCTTTGAAACTTCTGAAAAAAATTCATATCCGGAATTGGAATCCTCCACTATAACCACATCCGGATTCCAAGTAATGTTCTTATGATAATCACCATAAATATGATAAAATTCCTGATAAGTCTGGTGCAATAATCCATATTTTCCTGATTGACGAATACCGTATATTTCATCAACACTGTATGGAAGATTTGGCAATTTCTCCCTCGTTATAATAACAAAATAATTGTCAGATTCTTTTACAGCCGTAGCGAATTCATTTGTTGAAATAAATTTATTGCCTTCATCTATGAATACAATGGAATCTTTGGTATTTTCCAAAAGAAGTTTCCACTGCCGACCTTCTAAAACCACGCAGGTTTTATCGCATTGCAATGTTATTCCGCTACTTTCCTCATCGTTGTAATATTCTCTTATCATATCCACCAAAGTAGTCTTGCCACTTGCACTGTTACCTTTGATGATTGTTATATTTCTTCGAAGTTCAAACTGATACTGAAGAACATTATTTTTTACAGATACAAAATGTTTTCCTTTCATAGCCGAATCCCCCTAAACGTACAATCCTGCTATATTCACGAATTCGCTCATGTTGTGAACAATTTTCTGCTCATTGCATATCTCAATTTCAAATTCGCCTTTTCCAAAATCCATAATGTGACGTAAATTTATAGTGATATCCTCTGTTTCCCCAAGTCTTAATAACCATTTTGCACAATTATCACCACAATTTGATGCATTAAATATGTGGGATTTATCTTTGTATATCAGAATCAAAGTCTTTACCCCACCCGATAAATCAATGGGTGAAATTGCTCCAAGAACGGGACTTTCAATCAGATTCGGACCAATCACCTTTGATTTATCAACATCCTGTATCATTTCAACTGATAACTCATCTGTAATCCAATCGCTAAGGTAAGTATTTTTAAAATAAACAGATGTATTATATATAGCATCCTGCATATCTCCCAATACTATTTTTAACATTATTCGATTCCTTTCTTATACAAACATGTTTTGTAACATGAATTTCTTCACTTCTTTGATTTCGTCACACTTACGCTGATGAAGGGTGATAAGGTTGTCGAGATTATCGAAATAGGTTCCAATCTTAATCATCTCATCTTTTGTTGGTACCTTAATTGGCATATTTTCAAAGCTTTCTCTTGCAATATAAAAGATTGTAGAACCAGCAGATTGTAATCCCATATATTTTCTTGCTTCGTCTGAATGAAAGAAAGCATACCAATAATCAAGTGTTTCTTTATCATTTGGAACTAATCCAATAAATGTTTGATTAGTAATCAAATCCTGCGTAATTACTGCAACTACGCCAAATGTTGCACTCGATGAAACTATTAAAGAATCCTTTGGGATAATTTTTAAATTCATTTGATTAATAGTTTCTTCTGTTACATATTGACCTGATAAACTATCATTTAGATATTTTCCTTCAATATCCTCAATTCTAGTCCAAGGAATATTCCCCCCAAATTCCTTTGGCTTGTCTCTCATTGGGACTATAAAATTTTTAAATTCATCGGATAACTTACGCTGTTCCCAAGCGTCAGTAAATCCTTCAAATCTGATAGCAGGATATTTCTCGCCATTTTTTGGAAACAAATTTTGTAACATAAATTTTTTCACTTTTTTAAGCTCATCACACTTACGCTGATGAAGGGTGAGGAGGTTGTCTATATACTTAAAACATTCTCCAATTCTTATTTGTTCCTCTATAGAAGGTACAATAATTTCTTCTTTTAAAAAGTCATTGGTAACTAAATCATGCATCATTGTAGACGCTTTTGTCGAACGAGATAATATTCCTTGCATTATTCCTTCGTTATTAATTAAATATTTCCAAAAATTTAAATCATAATTTACAATCGGTCTAAAAACCGCAAAGATATGCGATACAATGCCGTTTCCTATATCATTTTCAACAAATCTTCCAAACTTAAATTCCTTACTTTGATGTCCCTCAAAAGCTATATCCCCTAAGTTAAATGTATAATATGTTCTTAAATATTCTTCCGTTGTAACTTTTACATCAGGTTTGAATTGCATTGTTGCAACAGTAATATTCTTCTCTATGCCAACACTTCCGTCATTCTTTTCTGATGAACGTTCATATAATTCTGAGAACTTACGCTGTTCCCAAGCGTCTGTAAATCCTTTAAATCTTATCTTCGGTTTATCTGCCATTCTACACCTCCCCGAAGACCTTTACGAATTCATCAAATGCCGCTTTAGTTTCTTCATCCTCTATTGTGAGTTCCCCGAACATCTGCATTAACTTCTCATTTATTTCTTTAATCTCTTTATCAGTTTCCTTGATATTCTTGGCTACTTCCTTAATGTCAACTTCCGGTTCAGGTTCGGTTGTATCCACATATCTTGGGATGTTTAAGTTGAAATCATTTTTTTCTATATCGTCAAATAAAGCCAGATAAGATTGTTTATCTACTGTCTGTCTGTTTTTATAAAGTTCAAGTACTTTATCGATATGTTCTTCCTTCATTACATTTTGCTTCTTTTCCTTCTCGTAAAGGTTTGATGCATCGATAAATAATACGTCCCTGCCTTCTCTTTGTTTCTTCAATACAACGATACATGTTGGGATTGATGTATTGTAGAACATATTTGAAGGAAGTCCGATAACTGCATAAATTGAGCCGTTTTCAAGGAGAATTTTTCTAATGGTTCCCTCTGCCGCTCCTCTGAACAAAACTCCATGTGGAAGTACGATTGCCATGGTTCCTGTCTGTTTTAAATGGTAGAATCCATGCAACAAAAATGCATAATCGGCTTTTGATTTTGGTGCAAGTTTTCCGCCGTAATCCATGAATCTTTCATCCTGCTTAAATCCTTCTGCCGCTGACCATTTTGCTGAATATGGTGGATTCATTGTTACACAGTCGAATTCTGTATCTTCGTCTGTTGGCCAGTCCGCATCCAGTGTGTCTGCGTTACGAAGATGCTGATTTTCCGGTAAAACTCCATGCAAAAACATATTCATTCTTGCAAGATTGTATGTTGATGGCATAAGCTCCTGACCGAAATACTGTATAAATTCAGGCTCTTTGGAATAATTTCTGCAACTAAGCATAAGAGAACCTGAACCCATACAAGGATCGTATACCTGCAATCCTCTCTTATCTTCCTGACCGCACATTGCGATTCGACATAAAATCTGCGCTGGTCCATGAGGTGTATAGAATTCTCCTGCCTTTTTACCTGTTTCTGATGCAAACTGTCCAATCAGATATTCATATGCGTTTCCTAACACATCACCTTCTGTATGAATAAGGTCTGCGTTTTCCAAAACCTTGATTACCTCTGCAACTGTTGCACTCTGCTTCAAATCTCCGTTTCCAAGTCTGTTGGAATATAAATCAACGTCTGCAAACAATCCGTTAAATAATTCATCTGATTCCTGAATTCTGTTGAATGCAGCCTGTAATTTTTCTCTGTTGAAGGAATTGTTCTTTGCATCATTTAATATACTTACATATGTCATGTCGGCATCAAGTGTGTAATGCAATGACACCTTTAATTCATCTAACAAATCCTCGGCATCCTCTGAAGCTAATGCCTCCTCGTATTTTTCCTGTGCTTCCTCTACCGTCTCAGGAATTTCATCATATAATAAGTCATAAGCCTTCACCAGATATGAATCTGACAAATATTTATAAAATATTAATCCCAATAAATATGTCTTGTATTCATTAGCATCCATTTTGCCCCTTAATACATCTGCTCCACTCCATAAAACCTGCAATAAATCCTTGCTCTCTGCCATACCCTTTCACCTATTCCTCTTAAATTTAAATTCCATATTAAATATAATATAATGCGTTATATATTACACCATAACATTTTATCACTTATGATTTGATTTAACAATTCACTAAATTTTACATTTTATATAAAAATAAAGCATATCTTTAGTAACAAATTATATATTCATTTAATAACAAACCCTCTCACAAACAGCTTTTATACTACTTGTGAAAGGGTTACATTTACAACACTTCATTAACACATTTTATTTTCATAATCTTGCAACTCATGAAAAATTTTATCAACGAACACATTATCCTCTATAATGCGATACATCATAAAATATTTATGATTCAGAAAATTTATACGATGGTACCCTAAATTTGCAAGTTTAGGATTATCACATAATCTCAAGCTTCCTGCAACAATTTTCAAACTTTCAATTGTTGCATCATAGTCATCTAGTACAGCCTGCGCTGCTTGAAAATTTCCTTTTTCCTCAATCAAATATCTCAGAAAATTATCTAAATCTTCTTTGGCATCCATAGTTACCCAAATTTTATAATCCATATTTGCTCCTCATTTCTGCAGACACAGTAGATGCATTTTGATACATTCCCTGCTCTGCATGTTCTCGAGATTTGTCTAATTGCTCTATTAACTCTCTTTCTGTCATAGCATTAAATGGGTTACTATTCACTCTTTTTATCTCAAAAGGGAAACCATTTACCGCAATCGCCTGTTTTAAAAACATTCGAATTGCTGTTGTGGTATCAGTTCCTAAATCTTTAAATAATTCATCTGACTTATTTTTTAAATCATCATCTACTCTTAATTGAATCGTGCTTGCCATATCAACACCTCCTTTTTTTTAGAATAACATTTTCATCCTGCTATGTCAATTCATTTGTATTAACCCAGCAGTACTGTAGTAAACATTTTCAAAATAAATTTACCACAGTTACTCCCATAACTCTTCCAACTACATAATATTACATTAACAATTAATTTCTTTGTGCTAATATAGATATATTAGTTTTATAAAATGTATACTTAATTAAGTTACCCATTTTACATAACTTATACCTTTTAAATCAGACATTTTAAAATACCAGGAGAAAGTACATATGATGAAAATGAAGAAATTTACGGGATGCGTATTAATTGGATTGGTCATGGCGACCAGCTTTACCGGATGTTCCCTGACGAATTACAAGGGTTTTAATAACGTCTTTAAATATGACAAGGATGCCAATAAGGAAAAATATGAATATTTTGCCGACACTGCGGTAAAGTCAAATGAAGTTGTGCTTTTTAATTCATTTCAGGATACTTTAGGTGTATATAACACTGATTCCATGACATGGGAGCCTTTTTATGTGCCATCGGATAATTCCGTCCTTGCATATAATACCAAGGGAACAACTCCAACGGATTCTTTCTATACAATAGGAAGCAGCAACTATAATGATTTTAGCATTTTGAAATACAACGAACAGGAACACATTCTTGAATCCATATATGATGTGGACGCAACTGATTCGATTATGCCCGTTGGCTATTATAAAAATCAAATGTATTTTATTCATAACAAAAATGATTTAACCGCTAACGAAACAAGGTCGATTGCATACTTTGACGGCGATAAACTGGTGGATCTTGTGGATGTAAAAAATGCCCTTCTTACAGAAGCTGTTATCATCGAGGATAAAATATATTATGTCACATATCATCAGGATGATGATTATTATGATTTATTCTGTTATTCCTTTGACAATAAGAAGTCAGAAAAAATCACACAGATTGCCACTGGCCAGATATACCGATATGGCAATGAATTATTGTATGTCGATGGGGATAACAATCTTGTCAATTTAAAAAATGATGGCATTTACCAACTAAAACCCAATTCACAGGTTGAAATTTTAAGCGATTATGGCATTTTGCTGAATTACTATGCGGACAAAAATCAAGATATATCCTGTGATATTATCCGTATCAAAGACAATAAAATTCTTAAAACCGTCTCGGAATATGACGGATATATAATTGAGGATTCAACTCTGACGATATATTGTGAAGGAGCAATTCATCATTTTGATTTGTAATTTATTGAACACTGCAGGTTTTTTGCCTGTGGTGTTTTTATTTAATTTTAAATCAGGCTTTTTTTGCAAAAAAACTTGACATTTGTTTTTTTTTTTATAATACATATATCAGATTTACAAATATGCATATTTATTGATTAAAAATCTGTTTTTTATTTTATGTTTACGAGGAGGACAAATAATGAAAGTGGGGAAGAAAATGACCGCTTGCTTATTGGCAACAGCAATGTTGGCATGTGAAGCACCAATTGATGTAAGTGCAGGTAATTTAGCAAATTACTACACTAGTGACGATGACAGCATCTCTGTAAATGGAGGAGGAAAACTCTATACTCATGCTGAGCGCCAGACTTATGGTTCAACCAGTAAAAATGGTACAGTACGAAAGGTTAACTTTTATGTATATGCCAAATATGTAGGGAACAAAAAAGTATCTTCCATTAAGTGTTCATGGAAAACAGGTGCAAAGATGCGTTCAAATGCAACTATGTCACTTAACACCTCAGCAGGAAGTACATATTCTTTCGGAGCATCTGCAAGCGATTCATGGCAGAATATTGAATCTAAGGAAAAATATTGGTGTTCGACCAATGGTTCTAAAATAGAATCTGAAAATTCAAATTTTACTATCACTCCAGATTGTGATTTGAAAGGATATTCATTTTGGATTACCACAACAGCAACTGTAAAAGTTAAAGGCGGGGCAAAAAAATCATCAATTTCATGTGGATGTTAAGATGTTAATTAAAAGCTTGGCTAAATGCCAAGCTTTTTTTGGAGGTAAAAATGAAAAAGAATAAAAAATTACTTTTATTGGGAACATTAATTGCAACAATTGGATTAACCGGATGTTCAGGGATTAATCAAAAAAGTATGAGTAACACCACCAACTATGATGAAATATCAGCCAAGACTGAAAAATATGAATATTTTAAGGATTGCGTGGTAAGGGCAAATGAGGTTTTACTTTACAATATTTTCAAGGACAATATAGGACTATATAACATTGACGATATGACTTGGGAACCTATATATGATGCATCTGGAAACAATCTTTTTGCCTATAATGCGAAGGGGCAGGAACAGGATAATACATTTTACACTATCGGAAGTACTTCTTATAATGATTTTAGTGTGGTTGCCTATAATAAGGAATGCAGTATGGCAGAATCTATATATGATATGGATGAATCAGATTCTCTTATTCCAATCGGCTATTACAAGGACAAAAAATATTTTATACATAACAAAAATGACTTAGGAGATAACGAAACCCGAGCAATTGCGGTTTTAGATAATGATAAATTGACAGATGTGGTGGATGTGGAAAAATCCCTTTTATCAAATGCTGTTATAATTAACGACAGCATATATTATACTATCTATTCTGAAAAGAATGAGAACTTTGATTTAATTTGCTATTCTTTTGAAACCCAAAAATCTGATACGATAAAACAAATACCTACCGACCAGATATTCAGATATAATGATGAGCTATTATACATTGGTGATGATAATAACTTACTTAATCTAAAAGACAAAAAATTTTATGAAATAAAAGAAAATTCAGATATTGAAATTGTAAGTGATTATGGAATCATGCTAGAAACTTATGTTGATAGCAGTAGCAGTATATCATGTGATATTATTGACCTTAACAATAACAAATTGCTTAAAACTGTTTCGGATTTTGATGGATATATTCTAAATGGTTCAACTCTCGAACTATATTGTGAGGGAAATATTGAGAAATTGGAGTTATAGAGCAAATGGAAGAAATTATTTCATTAGATAATGTAAACTTTAAATATAAAGATAAAATGATTTTTGATAACTTATCATTTAATTTTACTCCTGGAAGATATATTATTCAGGGAGAAAACGGCGGAGGTAAGTCTACTTTACTAAATCTTCTCTATGGTTACCTTGAACCTCAAAGCGGCACAATCAGGAAAGCAAAAGACCTTAAGATTAATTACTTATTTCAGGATGCCATGCTTTTTAACAATTTAACAGTGCGTGAAAATATTCTTATAAAATTAGTAGCAAATAAAGCAGACAACTGCGATGAATTAGTTAATGTTCATGCACAAAAGTATAATTTAACTGACAAATTAGATAAAAAGGTATCATTATTGTCCGGAGGTGAACGGCAAAGAGTCCAGCTTGCCATCTTATCAAGTTCCAAATCTGATGTAATTTTACTTGATGAACCTATTGCCAATCTGGATGCCGAAAACAGCAGGGAAATAATGAAATGCATTTTCGACATAAATTGTCCATTGGTGATTGTCGTAAGCCACCAGTATATTAACCAGACCAACGAATATACATTACTTGAATTAAAAGGAGGGCAATTAGTTGAATTACAATGATAAATATACCGCTAAACTGATACTTCGTAAATCAGGAAATTATATGAAGCTGTCGCTGTTAATATTCATTACCATGATAGCATTGTTATGTTTTTCTTTACTTTTTTACCTAAGTTATTCAAATGACAATAATAAGAACTATGCGGAAAATGAAATTGTTCATGTGCTTTCAGTAGAGGGCAAATTCGATGATAATACCTACAGAAATCTACGCCCTCAGGATAAAGTTGATTTAGATAACTACCTTAGCAAAAAAGATTATGATGCATCAACCGAATTTTTTTATTCACTTAGTGGTGTGACTGTCAATAATGAAACATCAATTTTAATTATCGGAGTTGATGAAAATGCCAGCCATTATATTTCCGATTCTGATTTGGAAAATGATGTGTTATACACAAATGATTTTGATTCCGCCGACTTGGAAATTGACATTCCAATAATACATGCTGATGAAGACGGCAATATGAATATTGATGATTCCATCAAGAAAACATATCCAATTAAAAAAGCCATCAAAAATAAGGTTATTGATTATTTTTGCCATGACTATGATAATCTAAAGAAAGTATATGTTACTGAAGAAACATATTTGGAAATTTTTAAACTTGTTAACCCTGACAAAGAAAAAATCTCATCCGTCTATGACAGTGAAAATATTGTAATTGATTCTGCTTATGTTAATGTCACTGATTTAGCAGACGTTGACAAAATTGCGAATAAATTAGGTGACGAAGGCTACGATATAAATTATACATTCTCAGCATTTGATGCAATGGGAACAAGTTTACAGAAAAATGGAATACTCTTCTTTATTATGATTATGATATTGCTAGTGGTTGCATCGGTAAATCTGATTCTATCCATGGTATCATATATTGACATGAGCACCAAAGACATGGGCGTTCTTAAATTCATGGGCTACGACAGCAGGCGAATTTATAATATTTACAAGAGAAATATAAACAGGATATTTTTATTACTTGCCATAGTTGCGGAAGTATGTATCACTATATTAACATTCGTAACAATAGATCAAAATATTGGCAGCGTTATATTAGGTCTGTCAATAGGCGTGATTTCATTGCTGTTAATTCTTGATTTAATCATCAATGAATTCTATTTAAAAAAAGTTACTAAAAATAATTTATTATATCTGATTAAAGAAACCAAACAGTTTGAATAGTTTACCTTAAACACTGCAGGCTCTTGCCTGTGGTGTTTTTTATATATATTCTTTTGCCTTTAGTGTTCTTTAGTTATTTTTTAAATGTATTTTCTTCATAAATTCTTGTAAATTTACACAAAATTCCCTATTCAAACTATTATTTTTTAACAATTTATATTTTTTATGAAATTGTACTTGCATTTTCAAAATAAGGTGTTATAATAAACTTATCAAACGAAAGATAAATCGTTAAGGTACAAAAGATAAAATTTAAAAAGGAGGTACGGTCCACCAAAATATTAAGCGCATTCGTTTTGGAATATTTAAAGAGGACAACATGACATACCCTAACAAGGATTAAGATGAGTTAGTATCAGCCTCATATATGAATATATGATACAATTCCAGATGTCATAGGTAGAACGCAATCGAGTAGATGTGAAGAAGCGAAGAAGACTAATAATAATATAATAGGGAGGTAACAGTCCGATGGATGAGATAGTTTAGAAGGCGACATCGATTAATTAAATCAGATGTCGCCTTTATTTTTTGACTTTATTTTACTACTTTACTTTGTTGTCATCATTTTATTTGTCTGTAAGACATTTTTCCACGAAATCCTTACGTCCGTTTGAATTGCTTTTCTCGTAAATATGTGTCATATGTTTTTTCACAGTTGTTTCTGATATGTATAATTCATCGGAAATCTGATGATTGGAATATCCATTGACAACCAAAATCCCTATCTCACTTTCTCTTTTGGTAAGCTGCCACTCTTTGGCTTTTTCAAGGTATCTTTCTTTGTCAAATGTAGGCTCATCTTCCGTAACTTCATCACTTTCTTTGCTTTCTTTTTCATCCCTTTGAGGATTGCCCTTTGAGAGTATCAGGGAAATTCCAAGGCACAAAAGAGCCATTGCAAGGGTACTAATATTTACAACGGCTCTTGTCACCATCTCCCTAATGCCGTAACATTCCATGCTCAGGGTAAAAATTAAAACTATAATGTATATTACAACCAGAACCACTAATCGTTTCTTTTTATTCATCTACGCTCATTGCATCTGTCAGAGCATTTTGAACATGAGCCTCAATTGTTGCCAGGAAAAACTCCAGTATACTGCAATAAAATACTGAAATAAAGGCAACTCCAAGATTATTGCCGAAGGTTTCGATTTCATTAAGCCTTGTGAGAATTATTATTCCTGCAACCATCAGCAGCATAAGTGAGCCACACAATACATATTTCATGGTAAGTTTTACAGCTTCAAGGGTTTTCTTTATTTCCTTGATTCCATAATCCTTTTTTCCTATGGAAAATGCCCTTATAAATGGTTTCCACTGACCGGATGCCACCATGGATGGAATCACAAACAACAGGAGCAATACCAATAATGGAATGTCAATGAAATTCGATGCAAAAACCGTTCCTCCCGATGAAAGCATCAGGTTAATCCCCAATACCAATGCCAAAATAATTACCTCTGCTAACAATGTTGGAATCACTGTCTTTTTCTTCATAATAAATACCTCCTTGTATTTTTTATTTTATTTTGTAACTTTATTTTACTGTAATACCGCCACAAAAAAAATACTACCTTTGTAATTTAAGGTAGTATTTTTCGTTATATGGCTCTGATTACGCCTGAATGACCTTTACAAAACCATAATTTTCCAAAGTTTTAATATATAATGCCAGCCTTTCATAAAGTGGTTCTGCTTCATCACCAAATTTTTCTTTTACAAGTTTTGCAATATCAAGTACATTTTTCTTTCCGTCCATAAGCGGCCAGATGAAATTCCCCATTTTATCCAAATGGATTGAGGATACCTTCGGTTTCTTAAACAAAACCTGCGCTATTTTATTAAATAACCCTTTATTTTCCTGAAAAATAATTACTTCACCTGCTTCGTTCACCTGAAATTTAATCATTTCATTATGAACCGGTATAAATTCCAGATAATTTTCAGAAATAACCTTTTTCTTTTTACCAGCCATATTTATTATCCTTTATTTTTCTTGATTCCGTTACTATAAATCAATCCAATCATCAATATAAGTACGATTACGCCTCCAACAACTCCTGTATTGAAGTATGATGAAAGGTTAATTACTTTATCAACACCAAATACTGCAAGAACTGCAAGAAGTACACCAACAATTCCTTCTCCGGCAATCATTCCTGAACAGAATAAAATACCGTTACTTGCATCGCTGTTTGCATCCTCATCTCCTGCTTTAGCTTTAATCTTGTCTACAACAAGTTTGATAAGTCCACCAATCATAATTGTAGAACTAAGTTCAAGTGGAAGATATAATCCAATAGCTACTGGAAGTGAAGAGATACCAATAATTTCAATTGCGATTGCAATAAATGCTCCGATGAAAATAAGTCCCCATGGAAGATTTCCACCCATAACACCTTCTACAATCATCTTCATAAGAGTTGCCTGTGGTGCTGCAATCTGAGCTGAGCCATATCCCCATGCTCTATCAAGAAGTACAAGTACTCCTCCAATTGTTAACGCTGCTACAACTGCTCCTAACATTTCTCCAATCTGCTGTTTCTTAGGAGTTGCTCCAAGAATATATCCTGTTTTTAAATCCTGTGATGTATCTCCTGCCATTGCAGCTACGATACAGATAATTGATCCAATCGCGATTGCTCCCTGCATTCCATGTGCACCGTTGTCACCTGTGATTTTAAGGAGTGTTGTCGCAATAAGAAGTGTTGCGATTGCCATTCCTGATACAGGGTTGTTACTGCTTCCTACAAGACCAACCATTCTTGATGAAACTGCTGCAAAGAAAAATCCAAATACTACTATAACAATAGCACCGATTAAAGAAACCGGAATCTGTGGAAGTGCCCAGATGATAAGGATTAATATGATAACTCCTATACCGATTACCTTCATAGACAAATCCTGCTGAGTACGAAGTGTTCCACCATTTCCTGAATCCTTCATTCCCTTAACTGCATCTGTAAATGTTCTGATGATAAGTGGTAATGATTTTACAAGACTGATAATTCCGCCTGCTGCAACTGCTCCAGCTCCGATATATCTGATATAGTTGCTCCAGATTGCTCCTGCTCCACCTGCTGCATATACTTCAGATATTGTAACTTCTGCTGGGAATAAAATTGTATTCGCTCCAAAAATTACAATTGCAGGAATAAGAACGAACCATGCTATAATTCCACCTGCAAACATGTATGATGCAATTCTTGGTCCGCAAATATATCCTACTGCAAGAAGTGAAGGATATACCTGAGTTGATAATTCTGTCTTAAGCGCCTTAATTGGAATTGTGATAACTCCTGCAACAACTCCAAGACCGTCTACTATCAACTTAAAAACTGCTGCTAATCCCATTCCGGCGAATACGGATTTTGCCGAAGCTCCTCCTTCTTCTCCCGCCAAAAGCACTTCTGCACATGCTGTTCCTTCCGGATATGGAAGCACTCCATGCTCTTTTACAATAAGAGCATTTCTAAGTGGTACCATGAAAAATACACCAAGTAAACCACCGCATAATGCGATTACTGTTATGGTAACCATTCCAGGCTTGTCCATAACTCCTTCTTTTGCCCAAAGGAATAATGCTGGCAATGTAAAAATTGCACCTGCTGCCAAAGATTCACCTGCTGAGCCTATGGTCTGAACCATATTGCTTTCAAGTATGGAATCTTTCTTCATTATTACTCTGATAACAGCCATCGAAATAACTGCTGCTGGAACTGACGCTGATACTGTCATTCCTACTCGAAGTCCTAAATAGGCATTTGCTGCACCAAAGATAATGGCAAGCAAAACACCCATCACTACTGACGCCACTGTAAATTCCGGTGTGATCTTATCTGCCGGAATATATGGCTTGAATTCTTTGTTTTCCATCCTTATTCTCCATTCTCTTTTTTCTGTATTAGCACAGACACTTTACCACACTAATACGTTATCATATTATTACTTCGAAGAATGTCTATGATAACTTTAGTGTATGCCATACAATTTTATTAATTTATAAAAAGAATGTCAAGCAATTTTATGATTCTAACTCTTCCTTTGCATCCTCAGCTTTCTTAAGTTCCTCGCCAAGCTTGATAATAAGCTTCTCTTCTGTATCATCATCTGAAACCAGTTTCTCAAGTGCTTCTATTATAAATTTTCCAATTTGTCCCTCTACATCCTCAAGACTCTCAACACATTCAAGCATTGATACCGCAAGCATCAGCGCAATGTTGCCCTCTCCTATTAAATCTTCCATCAAAACACCATGACCTGTATAAAGTTTTGCCAGATCCACAACATCAGGAAGATACATATTTATAAGTTTCTCCTGTGCCGCCTTATCACCCTCAATTGCCTTCTTTGTGATTCTTTCCTTCTCTCGGTCTGTAAGATGTGGAAGATTCTTAAGCTCCTCATAATAAAAATTAATCGCTTTTTTATCCTCATCATCAAGTGGCATCTCAAATGACTCAGGCTCTTCTGCCTCTTCTTCTTTTTCAGACTTTACAATGATATGTTTTTCCTTAAGATATCCCTCGATAAGATTTCTCTTGGTTTCATCCGCCACCATATCCCCAAAGATATTTAAAAAGTTACTCTCCGCTATTACATTCTTGTGTGTTCTTGCAAATGCAACTGCATCCGCCAATTTACCTGCTAAAATTTCTTGCTCTGTCATCTTAATCTCCTATCGCTTCACTATAATAATTGCCTGTTGCAATCTCCTCAAAAAATTTCTATCATTCATTATACCATAAACTTCTTCTATTTGATTAAAAACTATTTGTCGTAAGTCCTTTTTCAAAAAACATAATTCGGATAAGAAAAAACTTCCAAATAGCCTCCTATAAAATATTAAATATTCATTGAATAATATAACATTATATACTATTATATTATGATGTTGGGGGCAAAACCATAAATAGATTTGCCCCTGTTTCTATACCACCTTGAAAAATTCATATTTTGTAGTATGTCTTCGGATTTTTGAGGCTATAGGCCGGGTATTTCCCACCTTGTTTTATGCAAGTACCGGA
>JAXJWH010000146.1:0-9058 GCA_036308125.1 Agathobacter sp. | reverse complement strand
GGATAAGAGATACTATTGCTTTGGTTGTGGAGATACCGGAGATGCCATTGATTTTGTTGCAAAGTATTTCGGTCTTGCACCAAAGGAAGCTGCAATGAAGATTGCATCTGACTTTGGACTAAACTATGATGCAACCAACCGAGCACCACCGAAAAAGATTGCACCAAGGAAAACACCGGAGCAGATATTGGATGAGGAACAGAGGCAGTGCTTTAGGGTTCTGTCGGACTATTATCATCTGCTAAAGAAATGGAAAACAGAATATGTACCGAAGAGCATGGATGAGGAATGGCATCCCTACTTTGTAGAAGCTCTGCAGAATATCAGTAAAGTGGAATATCAGCTTGATACTCTTCTTGAAAAGGATATCCCTGACAGAGCTTTTGTTGTTTCTGACATTGGAAAGGGGGTGAAGTCGATTGTACGAAGAATTGAAGAGTATCGAAGAAGTCAGGGCGATACTGGAGTGCACAGAAAAGGGAGAAGTCAGGAAAACAGTCGGTAATTATCGGCTGATTTTGATGCATGACCCTAATCTGAAAGGTGCATTCCGGCTGAATATGTTTACGGACAAAATTGACATTACAAGGGATTTGGGCTGGTATCGGGAGAGTGAGAGCCTTACGGATGTGGATTTGAAGTTTCTTGTTGTCTATTTTGAAAAGCATTACGGATTGTCCAACGAAAAGCGAATTGAGGATGTGATAAAGGTTGTGGCAAATGAAAACCGATATCATCCGGTTCTTGATTATATCAATTCCCTAACATGGGATGGTAAGGAGCGAATACGCTATGCACTGCATCATTTCTTAGGAGCAGAGGTCAGCGACTACACTTATGAGGTAATGTAGCTCTTTATGATGGGTATCATATCAAGAATTTCCTGCCCAGGCATCAAGTTTGAGGTAATGCTTTGCCTGGTAGGTGGTCAGGGAGCCGGTAAATCCACTTTTCTGCGTTTCCTTGCCATGAAGGACGATTGGTTTACGGATGACTTAAAGAAAATGGATGATGACAATGTATACCGAAAGATACAAGCACATCTGATTGTGGAGTTCCCTGAAATGGTGGCTATTCTCAATGCCAAGAATGTGGAAGATACCAAGTCCTTTATGAGCAGGCAGAAGGATACTTATAAGACACCGTATGACCGGCATCCGAAAGACCATAAGAGGCAGTGTGTGTTTGCCGGTTCGTCAAATTCATTGGATTTTTTGCCTATGGATAGGTCGGGAAACCGAAGATTCCTGCCTATTCTGTGTAGGTCGAATGAGGCTGAGGTTCATATCCTTGATGATGAAAAAGCATCAAGGGAATATATAGACCAAATGTGGGCAGAAGCAATGGTAATCTATAAGAGTGGCGATTTTCAGTTGAAGCTTCCAAAGAAGATTGAGGAAGAGCTTCGGGAGTATCAGAAACAGTTTATGCAGGAAGATACCAAGAAAGAGCTTATTCTTGATTATTTGGAGCATTGCCAAGCAAATATGGTGTGTTCAAGGCAGTTGTACGCTGAAGCATTGGGGAATGACGGAAATCCGGCACAGTGGGAAATCCGAGAGATTAACGACATTATGAATAACTGTAGTGATTGGATAGCTTTTAGTAATCCAAGACATTTCCCTGAGCCATATCGTAGGCAGAAAGGATGGGAGAAGCCTGACAACAAAGCTCAGGATTTTCAACCGATTACCAAGGAGCAGATGGAACAGTTGTCACTACCGGCAGAGTGGATGCAGTGATAAATGCCCAGTAGGTTGTCGGCTGGTTGTCTATCCCGTTGTCAACCTCGTTGTCGGTTCTATATTCCTAAAACCCTTATATTTACTATATTTTTTAGGGGGTATATATAGTTCTGACAACGAAAGCAACGGAATATTTAAGAAAAAGTAAATTTAGGAAAAGTAACTATAAATAAAAGGAATTGAGAATTTTTGAAGGTCGGTTGTCAGCTTCCGGTTGTCAGCTGAAAGAGGCACTTCCTTATCAGGCAAAACAAAAAAGGAGAACACAAAATGGAGAATAGAAAATCACACACACCGGTAGCACTCAGGAAGCAGATAGGTGGCACAACATATGTTGTAAGGGTGCATTTCAATGAGGATGCCAAGGAAACCATGAAGGACAAGATAAAGAGGTTGATGGAAAATGATGTCAAGGCAACACAACACACTGCATAGGTAAAAAAGCATGTAGAAATATCGTATATATCATGGTATAATTGGTGTGTTCGATGAGAGCGAAAATTTGAATTCTCACTTGAGGTATTTTTAGAGATTTAATAACTGTTATATTGTGTTATAAAAATCTCGTCAAACCCTTGAAAACACTAAAGTTTTCGTGGGTGTCCTCTCCGTCACATCTTGTATTGTGTTATATCGTTTTACTCTTGTTTACGAACCCTCATAAGGGAAAAAACAAGGGAAAGAAAATCTGGTAACAACTTATAACAAATTATAAAAATGGCAGTTGGGACTAGATGGAATGCTTATAATACATTTTCAAGAAAGGTCTGATAAGATGAGATTGATATATGCAGATTATAATCCTCAAACGAACAGTATTGATGTAACCACATTTGAGAATTACATATTACAAATTGATTGTAATATGGCAGAGGAGGGATTGAGAACTACTCCTTGCTCACAGAATTCTCTCAATGCTTTGGCAGTAGATGAGTCGCTTGAATATGCTCGACTTGCTTTAGATGGAGAAATGCAGGCATGGGTGGATGCGATTGATAGTTAGATGTATGGTGATTTTAATAAATGCTAGTGAATTATCTATACTTGATATGGTAAATTTAGGAAAAATGCGAACTATATTTAACCCCAAAACTGATATTTTAATTGGTTTTGGGGTTAATGAATGTTACTAGTATTGAATTTGAAAAGAATTAGTCTTGGCGTAAATTGCAGATAAAAGTATCCCATTCTTCACATAAAGATTTTTGGTCATACAAGTTAGGAATGGCATTGTCAAAGTGTCTAATCAGGAATGCGCGATACATTATTTGACTTAATACAGTATTACACACGGATATATTTATTCCAGGAAATAAATCCTTGTCTGATATACCTTTATCATGTTGATACCAGTATAAATTATCAGGTAGTTGGTGACGATGTATAGGAGGCAAATTGCGAGTTGCTAATTTTTTGTCCAGTTTAGATAAAAATGTCGCAGGTGCATATTCTTGAATTGCCTTTCTTCGTTCTTTCTTTTTACTGTATGCTGCGTTAGAAAGTATGTTTTCTTCATCCCATTCGGGTTTCATTGTAAGAAAAGAAGTGTCGGCAAAATGAAATTCGTCTCCCATAGAGAGAAGCTCTAGGATGGCTCTGTTTTGATTAAGTGCCTTGTTGATGCCATGTACTCTGTATAGCTCGGATAGCTCTCTTTTTAATGCTTTCAAATGATTTGATTCTCTCCAATATAATTTATGTCGCTTTCCATCTTTGTCGATAAAACCTTTCTTTATCGTACCATCTTCATTATAGTTTTGTTGGTTGTTTACTCTTCGCAAGTGTTCTATTTCACGTCCTAGTTCTGCTTTTTTGATTTCAAACTCTTTTGTATTAGGTGATAAATTTATGCAAAGAGTTTTTGTATCTGACACGGCACACAAAATACCACGCCAAATAGCAATACCTACAATGCCAGTGCCTATCTTGTGTTTGGGTGTGCCGTCGGCATTTAATTTAAGTGGTGGATTGTTTTCTACAATTAGCTGGCAGTAATAATGACGATTTCCCTTTTCTATTTTTCTGATAACACGTACAATTTTTATTTTAGATTGAATAAGTTCATCTTCGTATGCTGTATGAGGACCATTAACGAATAACTTAAGTTCTTTTGCTTTTGCTTTTACGTTAGAAAAGAGAACATAATAACGTCCGTCATCTTCTTGACGAAGGCGTATTCCGGATTTGTTGTTTGATGCTAGGGACATATATTCGTTTGCTGATTTGAAGTGCACTTTTTCACCATTTCCAAAAAGTAGTCGTTCAAATGCAAACCACATAGGGATACCAATACTATTCATGGCTATGCTAGAAGATATGTGTTTTTGATAATACTTAGAATATTCCACTGCTTGATCTTTAAATCCGTATTCGGAAAAATTATTTTCACGGATAATGGAATTTATACGATTATAAGCATCTTTTAAGCGGTCTGTCTTTCTACCGTTATACAATTGTAATTCTTCGTGAATGATTGATTTGAGTTCTCTCCATAGTTTAGTTTTGGTCATTTCATTATATTTTTTGATATTGCTTCCAAGCATATTATTATATACTTTTCGAACGCATTCCATTTTCATATCAAGAATATTTTTTTGACCCTCACTAACTATTAACGGTAACTCTAAAGTACAATAGTTTTTTTTATTAGTCATAGTTGTATTTCTTTCCGGGTTATTGGCATGCACTAAGGCATAGCTGGTCAATTTTCAGTCACTTTTGCTCCTTGAATAACTGTCATGACATAAACCATAACAACAAGGTAATACTGTGGTACAGTGTTCTTCGCTGGACGAATCCTAACGACCATATGCTGTACTTTTGTATTAGATTTGGCTAGACCCGATTGGAGGTCCAATACCTTAGGTTGGCAATTCAACCTATATAAATTATAGTGCTTATGATGAGTTGTAGAAATCTAGGTAGTCAAGACTATAATGAAAAAATTATATCATAAAATTTAGAGATTGTGTTATATGTTTTATACAATTTTAAAGGAAAATTTTTTTGACATTAAATAACGTGTAAAGTATGTAGAGTGTTGACTGCTTTGCATAAAATTAAATAGAAAAATGTAAAATTTTAACATTGACAGAGTAGAAAAAAATGATATCATTATTCTATTTAGTACAAAAGGAGATTTCTAAATATGGAAGGATATTTAACAATAAAAGAAGTTGCTGAAAAATACATAGAAGGTTGCCAAACTAAGATACAGATGCCTACAAAGCGATTAATTGGAAAGTCTATTATGGCAGGGATGATGATTGCTATGGGAGCAGGAATTAGTAGTGTGGCGGCACATACAATTCCCGATGTGGGATTGGCTCGATTAGCTGCGGCAGTTGTATTCCCAGTAGGACTTATGATGGTCATATTGATGGGAGCAGAATTGTTTACAGGTGACTGTTTGGTTGCTATGAGCGTATTTGATGGCA
The DNA here is from genome assembly GCA_036308125.1 of Agathobacter sp. GTDB lineage: Bacteria > Bacillota > Clostridia > Lachnospirales > Lachnospiraceae > Roseburia. The sequence goes on along the minus strand of JAXJWH010000146.1, from coordinate 3,876 downwards.
AACAGAAAATTAGAAATTGTGCAAAACTGTTGTTGTTTGTCTATTTGGGAAATTTTGTCGGAGCTGCGTTGACTGCTTTGTTTATTTCCATGAGTGGGCAATGGGATTATTCATCTGGTATGCTGGGTGCTTACACTATTAAGGTGGCAATCGGCAAAGTAAATATTTCTTTTGCACAAGGAATTATTTCTGGCATTTTATGTAATATTTTAGTGTGTGCGGCAGTTCTAATGGCTATGTGTGCAAAGGATATTACAGGAAAATTGCTTGCGAGTTTTTTTGTTATTATGCTTTTTGTAACAGGTGGTTTTGAACACTGTGTTGCCAATATGTATTATATAACAGCGGGATTATTGGCTGAGTGTAATCCTCAATATGTTGAATTGGCAAAGGAAGCATATGGATTTAGCCAAGAGTATCTTGGAACATTGAATGTAGAAAATTATTTCGTCAAGAATCTTTTGCCGGTAACAATAGGTAATATTATTGGTGGTGCGTTTTGCGTTGGTGTTCCGGTATACTATTTGAATTTTGATAAAAAAAAATCAAAGGAGATTAAGTAGGATAATGGTTAAGTGGTTCTTAGGTGCATTGTTAGCAGAGTTGCTGGGAGTTGCTTGCTTAACATGTGTTTTGTATTTATATTGGACTGTTATGAATAAAAAAACAAAGAAAACAATTAGCTAATTTGTCTGCGTTATCTCCAGATAATAAAGATGCTTTAGCAATAGAAGAGAAGAGTATCATTTTAAAGGATTCAAGATAGGAAAGAGATAGGTGACAAATATTAGCGTGTATAATATTTATTGCAATGCTTATTATGATAATAATTGAGAATTAGAAAAGACATACGGCTACATTAGTAAAGGCGGCTTTGACTATTTTGGGGTTTGATGAAAGATTATGAAAAAATAACTTTGTTATTTCTTAGTTACCTGATTAAAAAAAACTATACTTGGATTGGCACAAAGAGAATTTGCAATAATTGGGAATGAATATTTGACAGAAAGAAGGAATGAAAATGATAGCACAAATTTTTGCAGTAGTGATTTTTATTACGATGTTTGTATTTATTGTAACAGAAATCGTAGAGAGACATATTGTTTCATTAATAAGTGCATTACTTACCATGATTTTTGTGTTTGGTATTGGTATGCAGAGTATGGAGGCGATATGGGAAACGCTGAATATTAGCAGTATTTTTTCGCCAGGTTTCTGGTATGCGGGTGCAGCCAGCCATGGAAGTGCAGCCGGAATAAATTGGGAAACTATTGTATTTATTTTTGGTATGATGGTAATGGTAGAAGGAATGGCGCATGTAGGATTTTTCCGTTGGTTATGTATGCGTATTGCTAAGATGGTAAAATATAAAATTGTACCAATTTTCTTTACATTTATGATTTTATCATTTGTATTGGCAATGTTCATTGACAGTATTACAGTAATTCTGTTCCTTGCAGCAGTAACGATTGAACTTGCAGTACTTTTGAAATTTAATCCTGTGCCTATGATTTTAGCAGAGATTTTTTGTGCGAACTTAGGTGGTTCTGCAACAATGTGTGGGGATCCACCAAACATTATCATCGGAACATCACTTGGATACACGTTTATGGATTTCGTAACCAATACTGGTGTAATGGCATTTGCGTCACTTGGATGTGTATTAGTATATTTTTATCTTGTGTTCAAAAAAGATTTGGAAAGCAAAGCGGAAAACATGGATTATAGCAATTTGCCAACACCAGAATCTGCAATTACAGATAAGAATGGTTTTATTATTAGTACAGTTATTTTTCTTGTAACTGTAGTATTATTGGTAACACATGCACAGACAGGGCTTACTGTTTCTGCAATTGGTACATTAGTTGCAATTGTAACGTTGGCTTTCTCTGGGAAAAATGCCCTAATCCTTTTAAAGAAGGTAGATTATAAAACCATCGGCTTTTTCATTGGTTTGTTCGTTGTAATCGGGGGATTGGAACAGACTGGAATTTTGGAAATCGTAGCGGGATTTATTGGAAAAATCAGTGGTGGAAGCATTGTGGTTATGCTAGCGATTATCCTTTGGTTATCTGCAATTGCAAGTGCGATTGTAGATAATATTCCATTCGCAACTACTATGATTCCTATAATTAAAGCATTATCTGCAACATACGGAGTGGATTTATCGGTGCTTTCATGGACACTTGCAATGGGAACAGATATCGGTGGAAGTGCAACACCTATCGGCGCATCTGCAAATGTAGTAGGTATCGCGACAGCAGCAAGAGAAGGTTATATCATTAAATGGGGGCCATATCTTAAGAAAATGGTGCCAGCAACTGTAATCGTAGTTGTGATTTCGATGACCATTATTTACATGAGATATTTATAAGAAGGGGGGAATTATATGGATAAACAGTTGATTATAGCGCTTGGTAGAGAAGTAGGTAGTGGTGGACATGAGATTGCAGAGAAATTGGCAAAATACTACAATATACCTCTCATTGATAAGAATATCATAGAAGAAATCGCAAACAAAAAGAATGTAGATGCCACTGATTTAAGGGAAGTAGAAAAAAATTTTATGTTTCCATTAGTGAATCGTAATGTTCGTGGATTTAGCAGCTCTATACAAGAAAATGTTTATTTGCTTCAGTTTGAACATTTACAGGAAAAGGCGAAAGCAGGAGAATCTTTTATAATTGTTGGACGATGCGGTGAAGATATATTAAAGGAATATGATGCATTAGTATCTATTTTTGTATTAGGTGATAAAGAGGTAAAAAGAGCACGTATCATGGAGAGGTATGGTAAGAATGAATTCATGGCAGAACGTATGATGCGTGAAAAAGATACAGAACGTAAATGTTATCACAACAGCTTTTGTGAAGGCAAATGGGGCGATTCCAGAAGTTATGATATTTCAGTAAATAGTAGCGTGCTAGGTATTGAAGGTACTGCAGAGCTTTTAATTGATTTTATCGATAGAAAGAGAAATAAATAAAATTACTACATAAGAGAAGCTGTTTCAAAATACAAATTTGCTACAGCTTCTTTTTTTGTTCTAAGTCAATATTTGGGGTCACATTCGTATGAATGTAGCTCCATTATTGTGTTTAAAGGTATTTTAATGTTTTGATTGAATAATCATATTTTTGGACATGCGAAGAAAACCTTCCGTGCCAGTCTGAGATCATCGTTATACAAAAGCATGAGATCGAAATCCTTTTTATTATCATCTTTAAGTTTGTTATAACGAGCGATGAATAACATGACGCACACTATTCACCGCCACCTTATTGTTAAATTAATAGTTGCGGATGTTCTTCAACCGTAACTGTTTCTTCATCTATTAAACCGGAACAATGTTCCTTAATAAAATCACTCCATGGCAACAGTTGTTCTATTTAGTGCAATTTATATGATACGATGTACGAAAGAGATGAGATGATGCAAGTAACGTAAAATTTCAGCTTTGTGAAGAGTTGAAAGCACGCATGAATTTGAATTTGGTGGTGAATGATATGGAAATTGTACCTGCTTATGGATGTGAAGCTGAAATGTTGGAGTTGGTTGTTGAATATATAAACGATATCGTTAAGAAAGATGCCGAGGTCGCAGAGGTTCTCCAGTCGCAGCATTTAAACGATGAATTAAAGGATATGAAAATCAAATACGGTTTACCGGATGGAAGGATGTATCTAGCTATCGTAGACGGGATTACAGCTGGATGTGTTGCATTAACAAGAAATGATGATGAATATTGCGAGATTAAGAGATTGTATCTGAGACCACAATTCAGAGGTAGGGGCATCAGTAAAGCACTTACAGACAAAGTGATTTCTGATGCAAAGGATATTGGATATAAGCACATGAGACTGGATACCTTTCCTT
>JAXJWH010000145.1:0-4550 GCA_036308125.1 Agathobacter sp. | reverse complement strand
AATCGAACCATGCAAGCTTTTGATACATTCGGATCAGGGAAGCCAGTATACTTCAAAAGACTACACTGAGTTCTGCGAAAGCCTTGGGATAACTCAAAGTATGAGTAAAGCCGGTTATCCATACGACAATGCTCCGATGGAACGCTACTTCAACACATTGAAAAATGATCTGATTAATCAGCACTATTATCATACGGAGGAAGTACTTTATACAGCAATCGAAGAATTTGCGTATGTGCAATATAATCATGTACGTCCGCATTCTTATAATAATTATAAAACGCCTTATGAGGCACGCTACGGGGTTGAATAAACCCTGTAGTAAGAATTAGGTCGTAGTGTTACAAAAATGCTTGACCACAACAAACATTGGCTACACCTAAGATTACTAAAGCATCAAACGCTATAAACGGCATTAATATTCAATGGAAGAAAGTATCTAACGCAGCTAAATATCGTATATATCGTAAAACAAATTCAGGCAACTGGAAGAAAATAGCTGATACAAAAAATACTAGTTATATTGATACCAAAGTGAAAAGTGGTAAAAAGTATACATATACAATTCGTTGTATCAGCTCTAATGGTAAGAAATACACCAGTAATTACAATAAAAAGGGTCGTTCAGTTACAAGACTTGATACAGGTAAGATAACAACCTTAACAAATAAAGCCTGTGGTATTACCGTAAAATGGAAAAAAGTACAAGGTGCTGAAGGTTATTATCTGTGTAGAAAGACAGGGAATGGCAGTTATAAAACAATTGCCGATATAACAAATACAAAAACATCTTATACAGATGTTTCTGTAAAGAATAAATGTACTTATGTATACACAGTACGTCCATATAATAATACATCAGTAGGTAAATATATACCAAAGAGTATACAATATGACAACAATGGTCATATTCATAACTACAATAACTATCATCCAAAAGAAGGATATTGGGAAACAGTTGTAGTAGAAGACGCATGGGATGAAAATGTGTATGAATATCATAATATATGCGGGGGATGTGGTCTTGACACAGGTAAAGGTCCAGATGCGATAGAAGCCATGGGTATACATCTTGCATTTAATATTAATACATGTCCAAATTATTATGTAAGACCAGTAATAGTAGATACAATTCATCACGAAGCAATTACTGAAAGAGTTTATCACAAAACTGCAGATGCTTATTACAGCTGTGATTGTGGTGCTAGAAAATAGTATATAACAACACATTAGAACACACTATATAGTGTGTTCTTTTTTTTTATGATATTTTTGTTTTTAACGTCTTTTATATTTGGTAACTTTTTAGTTTAGGTATATTTACGTTTTATGTTTTATTACCGGAAGATTTTTGTTTTAATTATGCAACAAGTCTTATTCATTCCCAATTTTGTTTTGCAAAAAAGTATTGTATAATAGTATTAATTAGTTTTGCAAATAGTAGGAGGTATTATGGATAATATGAAAATTTTTGATTCCCATGTGCATATTGGGGGAACTAAATTAGGTTTTGACATGACAGAGGAAATGGTATCAGAAATGATTGACAAATATAACATTTCAAAGATTCTGGTGTCTAACTGTGATTCCGCGGAGGTTGACCATGACCTGAATCCAATTCCAATGGAGTATCAGGTTAATCAGATTGAATCCCTTGAAAGAGCCATTAATTTTGCCAGAGCTCACAAGGACAAAGTGTATGTTGCTGCGTGGGTTAAGCCTTTGGGGGAGACGATTACTGATGAATTTGAAACAATGATAAAAGATAATCTTGATATAATAAAAGCAATTAAACTTCATCCTTTCCATTCTAATACATCACCGGTTGATGAAAGGTGTATTCCGTATCTTGAGCTTGCATCAAAATATAAACTTGCGGTTGTGTCCCACACAGGCGGCTGCGAGGCGGCAAGTCCGGTTCATTTGTATGAGGCAGCAGTTCGTTATCCCGACATTCCATTTGTCATGGTTCATATGGGACTTGGAACAGACAATACGCAGGCTCTTAATCTTCTTGGAAAAGCAGACAATCTCTATGGTGATACCACATGGGTAAAAGCTGATGTAACGAAAAAAGCAATTGAAATGTACGGTGGCAAGAAAATGCTTTTTGGTTCAGATTCCCCAATAGATGGTCTTGATACTTATATGTATAATAAAACAGGTGATCCATCTATATATCGAGAATATATGAATGGCTTTGAAAAAGAAATAGGAAATGATAATTATAATCTGTTAATGTATGAAAATTCATGTAGAATTTTTGGCGTGTAATTAAGAATTTTTAATGTTTTTTCTTCGTTCGTGCCCAAAAAACCTATAATTCGAGGACATTTTGTTGACATGAAAGTGAAGTAGGGTATAATAAAAGGGTAAAAAATTTATTATTTTTATGAGGAGAAATGTTGTATGATTAATTACAGAAGACAGAAGACAGAAGACAGAAGACAGAAGACAGAAGACAGAAGGGGAGATTTGCAGGTATCTGCTTGAGTCTGGCATTAGTTGTTCCATGTGTTAGTATGCCTAGCATTGAGGTTTTGGCAAATACTAAAACTGTTGAGGCATTTAAAGCAACGGAATATGATGGGTTTGCGCAGAAGAATAAGAACAGAAGGTCAGATGCAAAAGTTTTTGCTGATGGTTTGAAGAAATATGATTCAGCATATTCAAAAGTATATGAGGAAGGTTCAAAAGTAACTAACTCTGATTTTTGGAATAAAAGCAGAAGGATAAAATATTGGGCAAGTCATGGTACGGACAGAGGAAGATTGTATGGCAATGGAAATTTAGTTAGAACAGCTAAAAGTGGAAAAAGTTGTGAGAGTGAAATAAAGGATAGTGAAGTAAAATTTGTTTACAACGAAGAAACAGGTTATTATGAACCTAATTACGAATTTACTCTATCAGATGAATCAGTAGTAGATGTGAATTGTTGTAATGGTGATGTAAATATTGTAGAAGAAAGTGTGAAATAGACATTAGAGAAGGAGAAAAAATATGAAGAGAAAAGTAATAATGGCATTTTTAGTATTATCTTTAGCCGGAATGACAGCATGTGGAACACAGAATGACTCAGCTAAGAGTACGTCAAATAGTGTTGCTGAATCAGAGGCTGATACAAATGATTCTAACGCTGATGACAAAAAGACTGATGGTAATGTTAAGAATGAAGATTTGAATGGGGATGGCGAAGTTAACAGCGAGGATGAATACATTCAAAATGCCCTTAATCTTGGAACATATAAAGAAGATATAAAAATTGAAGGGGACAACAGAGATAAGGCAAAGGTGGTAAAAAATGATAATAAAATTTTATTACCACAGGGTAATATTGTATCAGTTACATACAAGACTCTTTTATCAGAAGAAACATTTTTGGATGCTGACAGTGAGAAGATAGAAAAACTCGTTGAAGTTTTAGAGAAAACTGAATTAAAGGGTGAACAGGATATAGATAGCGTTGTTGATGGAGAGTATGATGAGAATAGTTCTGATAATGCTTACCTTACACTTACTATCTTAAATGCCGATGGAAAATACGAAAGTGTTCAGTTGTTTTCATATATTGCAGACATTGTCTGGATGTCCTTTGACGGAGAGACAGAATTATTAATGCCAAATAAGGAACTGGCAGATTTAGTAAGAGAATATTCTTGTTATAAGGAATGTTCCAAGGATCAACTTAAAAATATCACAGAGATAAGTATCATTTCTGATGGAGATGAGATTGAACTTAAAGCTGATGATGTTAAAAAGATAGCTGACAAATTGCCAGAACTTTCAAGACATCAGGAATATCATGGAGAAGGAGATGTTATTAATCTTCTTGCCAAGACAAAAGACAATGAAGAAATTCATATGTTATTTGCAAGTGGGGATAAGGAACTTGTGATTGAAAGTGCATTATATGAAGCTGATGATGAAATAGCTGACATTTTAACTAATGCTTTAAAATAACAGGCAATTTATATATATAAAGGAGACGAAAATATAATAGATGACAGATGAAAATGCTAATACAGAATATTATATTTTTGAAAAAAAAAATAAAATATTAAAATTAAAAAGTAATGATATTCTTGCGGTAGTTAAGATAGGTAAAAATATGGAAATTACTTTAGCATCCGGTAGAAAAGAAAGTTACAGATTAAGTCTTGTTTCTGCATTTGGTGAAATGGATAATGAAAATAATTCAGAGCTTATTTATGTAAACAGAGGTACAATTGTAAATGTCAATATGATAAGTTGTATTAAGGATGATAAAGTTATAATGAAAAATGGTGGAGTTTTTCAGGCAAGTCTGACCAGAATTAATAATATAAGGAAAAAATTCATAAGATGCAATAAAGAAAAGCAGAATATGAAGATATAATATTTTATGATGGAAGAAATTTTGCCAAGAAAAATATGTCAAGCATTTTTGAAAATGTCCCAAAATAAATGAAACATTTGCCCCGAAATTTCGGGGCATTATTTTTTGTCCCTTATGTTAAGCCGACTCATCATGCAGATGATATTTCTGTTGTTTTACAAACTTTCCAAAAGTT
>JAXJWH010000144.1:0-122600 GCA_036308125.1 Agathobacter sp. | reverse complement strand
TACAGTCTGTCCCCTTTGGCCACTCGGGAATCTGCCCATAATACAAAATCAATATGAAATTGTATAAAGCCGATGATCGGACTCGAACCGATAACCTGCTGATTACAAATCAGCTGCTCTGCCAATTGAGCCACATCGGCGTTACTATTCTTATAACATGGCTATGATATCAAATATTTATTGTTTTGTCAATATTAAATATGTAATATATGTTAAATATATAATTTGTAAATTATATTAGTTACGGTACTGTCCTAAATATAATGGTATATACTTGGAACAATGTGTTTGAAAAAGTAATTAAAATATTCCTTGGAAATTGACGAAAATCTTATATTATGTTATGGCTGAAATTATAATTCACTATATTTATTATCCAATAAGTAAATTGATATTTATTATTATGATTGCAGACTATTTTTATTTTAAAAATTACATACATTCTTATTATATTTATGTAGGGATATTTGATAACTAATAAATTTTTTGAGTAGTTTTCTTATCTAGATTATAATGACAGAATAATAAGGTTAGTTATATATAGTGTAGAATTACATCAGTTGAAAAGGAGAACAAATGTCAGAGATTTTTGATGAAAGAAATATGAAAAAACGTTTAGAAAGGCATATTCAAAAGGGAGAAATATTGTTAGCAGGAATTCATTGCGTAAATAAAAGAATATTCTAAAATTAATACATTTCCCCCTTATAGTTTCATTAGCAGAAAAAATAAGGGGGAAACACTCAATGTTATTAAGTTAACGCATTTATTTGATGACAAACAGAGAAAAGAAATTTTGTTTAAAATGATATATTATCATAAACAAAGAAAATATTTAAATTATACTGCAACAATTACACCGCCATCATTAGCGTACATACTAGATACACCAGCGGTATCTACAATAATTATATCTTTGAAAGATGCTTCTTTTAAGATACATTCTTTAACATATTCTGCTCTGTCGGGACAATTACAATGCGATATTGCAAGTACTCTGTTTTCGCAATCAGGAGTATTTTCCAACATATCCTGAACCATCTTACCAAGAGCCTTTTTCATGCCTCTAGCCTGACCTAACTGTTGAATAGTACCCTCTTTTGTTGATCCCATAACCGGCTTTATATTTAAAGTATTAGCAACAATTGCCTTAAGGTTACTTAATCGTCCTGCTTTTCGTAAAGTTTCTAAAGTTTCTAAAACGAAAAATGTATTCATAGATGATATATATTTCTCAGTCTCTTCGATGATAGCTTCAAAGGAAAGCCCCTTCTCTTCTAATTCCTGAATTTTAATTCCGATTAAAGTTTCACCAATAGAGGCAGATCTTGAGTTAAATACATGTATTTTTTTATTTGTATTTTCGTGATCTTCCTTGTATAACTGTGATGCTAGAACAGCACTATTGTATGATCCGCTTAATTTTTCAGATAAAGTGATTACATAAATATTTTCTGCTTCACCATCAAATGCTTCCATATACAATTCTGGTGAAGGACAGGAAGATTTTGGACTGTTTGCACTTTCTTTAACTCTTTGTAAAAAATCTGCCTGATCAAAAGTTTCATCATCACATATCTTATATCCATCTATTTCTAATTCCAAAGGAACATTACAAAAATGAGTATCCTTCTTCAAATTTTCTGGCAATTCACCACAACTATCAATTACAATTTTATACATAGTACAAATCCCTTTCTTACTATATCAATAAACTAGTAAACAGACCATTACTTAAAACTATCAGATTAACATACCTATGTGTAAGGTATCCTAACTGTATAGACACATCGTATGGTCTGAAATGTTTTATCTAATGTCATTTAAAACTTATTTATATAGTTTTGATTACTACGTCATATTACCATCAAAACATAAAATATTCAATAGATATATCAAAGTTTTTTAAAATTATTTTTAAGTTTATTGTTGAATATTATAATTACAAGTGGATTTGTATTTTCTAATAAATTAAAGCGAATCAAATCAATTTTCAGAGGCTATTTCAATCTAATTCTGATTTATATTTTTAAATTATAGGCTGAAGAATGCAGTAATAAATTCTCTAAGAGATGTTATATCCTGCTTTCCCATTACTTCATTTGCGGAATGCATTGCCAAAATTGGAACACCTATATCAACTGTTTTAACAGGCAATAATGTAGAGGCAATTGAGCCAAGAGTTCCACCGCCTCTTACATCTGAGCGGTTAACGAATCTTTGATAAGGAATATGATTTCGTTCACAAATCTGACATACGATTGATACAACTTCTGAATCTGTAGCATAGGATTGAGAGCATGCTTCCTTGATGCAGAATCCCTTTCCTAATACAGGCTTATTAGTTATGTCCATTTTAGATATATGATTTGGGTGCATTGCATGTGCAACATCTACAGATAATAAAATGGAATCATACATACTTCCTTCAATTTGTTCATCTGAATTATTCAATAATCGTAAAATTCTTCGTAGCATATCGTGTAACAATATAGAACCTGCCCCTTGTTTACTGGAACTTCCGATTTCTTCATGGTCAAATAATGCAATCATGTTGATTCCATCACCCCTTGTTCCATCAATTATAGATGATAATAGCGCATATACAGATGTCTGATTATCTAATCTTGGAGATGATAACAAAGTTTCTTTAGGCCCAACATATACTGGGAGTTCCATACAGTAGGTATTAAGTTCAAAATCAATAATATCATTTTTATCGATACCTAATTCATCAGCTATAAAAGATATAAAATAGTCAGTTGATTTTTGCTCGTCAGGTATTAAGTCAATAATAGGCATAAGGTCAATCTGATTATTTATTGCGACACCGTTGTTCACATCTCGATTCATATGAATTGCAAGGTTTGGGATTATTATAACTGGTTTTTTGGATACATATGTAACCATTTTTGGAGAAAAAGGATCTGCACTTTTTAGTGCCACTCTTCCGGCAACCCCCAGAGGTCTGTCAAACCAGGTATTTAAAATAGGTCCACCATATACTTCTAAATTAACCTGTGCATATACATCGGTTTTAAAATCGCAATTAGGTTTAATTCTCATACATGGGTAATCAGTATGTGCAGCTGCAATTCTAATCATGTCATTTGCCTTGTAATCTCTTCCTATTGTGAAAGCGAATAATGCAGTGCCATGATGTTCTACATAATATTTTCGTCCAGGTAGTATTTCCCAACTTTTGGAATATTCTAGTTTTTCAAAGCCATTTTTTTTAAGTTGTGTTGAAACAGTTTCTATACAAGCAAATGGAGAAACTGCATTTTGTAATAAATTAATTAATAATTGTTCATCCATGTTATAATACTTCTCTCCTATTTTTATAATGTTAACCTCTAATATAATAACACTTTTGTACATAAAATCTACACAAAAAGTTGAATTTGTAGTAAACTATAAATATAAAATACATAAAAGAAAAATCTAGCGGAGGTTTTAATGATTGCACTAGAAATTACAGAAATTGGATTGTTTATGAATAAATTACTTAAATCGGAAATGTTTGATCATTTCCTGTTACAGGAGGCTGTTATTACTAGCGGGGCATCCTTTGTGATAGACGGTCATATAAATAAAGAATTTTACTCACAAGAAGAGCTTGATGAGTTGTGTTTATCGGAAGTAAAATGCTTACCATTTTCTATGTTAAGGACGAGGTGTTTTGATTTAATAAAGGGGAAAAAGACTCCTACTTCATTTAAGTTTGTTTTTACACTCTCACCAGATAATATGCGAAGAACAATTGAAAGTTCTGAGAGCAGTTATTCTTACGAAGATATTTCTGGTATTTATTTAAATCTAAAATATCAAAATCAATTGTTAACCTGTACAACAGGAATATCATACAATATATTCTCGCCTGATAAGTCACTTGAGGCAAATTGGGATGAATTAATAAAAAAATTCTTGTATAAACATGATGTTAATTATGAAGAATTATAGTTTGAGTTTGAAGACTTATGTAATCTTAAGGGAATGATAGTTAATCAGTTAAATTCCACCATATTTTTACGGTACCATTTTGGAAGTAAGGTTCGCTGACAATTATAATTCTCACGTTCTTTTATTTCCATAGTGTTAAAATATTGTTTCCATAAGTCTTCAAAATAATCATTTGTTGCAAGTTTATCAGAATTGATAAGTTTACCAGTTACAAAATACGATTGTTTATATGCTGGATGAACAACTGAATAATTTCTTTTTCGGTCATATATGATAAAGTTCTCATTTACAAATCTGTCTTCAAAATGTTCGGCAATTATTGGAACAAGGTTACATTTTGGTTCTATTTCAGAAATCAAAATATTATTTATGTCTTTAAATCTTAGAAAACCACGCATTTTATCGGCTTCGTTTGAGACTTTTCTTGATAATTCCAATACTCTCATAACGTATTCATCAGCCAGATATTCCTGAATCTGTAAGCCTGTTTTAAAAGCCCTTACGAGATAGGCAAGAACAATGGTTGCTCTGTTATCATCATAATGACATAATGCTAGTAATAGCGTATTGAATACGGAAAATCCTAATTTATTCTGGATGGCTCCAACTGTTTTTTGAGCTTTGGTAATGTCAGTTTTAATTGAAATCTCTTTGGCGAACAGACTTAGATTACCTTCTTCACCAATGGCAATCTGAATGTTGTCATTGTATGGGAAATTCAGATTATTCTTGTATACAAATGCATCATAGATGGCTGTAAAAATGCCTTCCAGAGAATCCTCACATCTTAATATAATTAATTCTTTCATAATAATACCTCAATATAAATCATTAACTTACAAAATCAAATATACTTAATTGTTCATAATTTTCAATAGTATCATCCTTATTAGACAGCATCATTTGAGTTGGTTTATCACCATAAAGTAATTGTCTAAGAATATAATCTTCATTCATTTTTATTTTATACATCATCTTTCCGTTGCAGGTTATAAAATATATTGCTCTTTTTAAAACAACTCCCATCTTTTTTATGTCATTGAAATCTAAGATGGCGTGTTTTCTTGCAGCCAGAATTCTTCTGGCACTCTTGTTACCGATACCTGGAACACGCAATAAACTATAGTAATCTGCTTTGTTGATTTCAATTGGAAAGAATTCCAGATGCTTTAGAGCCCAATTACATTTAGGATCAACTAATTCATTGAAATTTGGATTATTCTCTGATAACAATTCTGCCATTTTAAATCCATAAAATCTAAGTAAGAAATCTGCCTGATAAAGACGATGTTCTCTAAGTAATAGCATGCTGGTATCCTTAGTGGGTAAGCTGCTATCATTATTTACATTTATGAAAGCGGAATAAAAAACACGCTTCATATCAAATTTATTGTATAGTGCTTCTGTAACAGACATTATTTCATAGTCAGATTCCTGGGTAGCACCTATAATCATTTGTGTACTTTGTCCGGCGGGAACAAAATATCTGTCAGGGTTTGATAATCCTTGTGAAGTCCTTTTTTGAAGGCTGTTAAATTTCCAACAGGAATCAGCTAATTGATTTGACTGTTTAATTCCTGAAGAAACATTATGATGTAGAGTATCTGTCAGTTTTTGCTGGCTATACTCTATTTCTGACATTTGCTCATAATAACTTTTTTCATCGATGTATATTTTGCTTTTCGTACTATTGATGCCATGAAAATGTCTGCTTTCCTTAATTCCGTTTTGGATAAAACGCATCGGCTTTAATATGTTTGCCCTTACTTTGTTTGGTGCAATACTTTTAAGTGCATCAGAAGTAGGCAATTCGAGGTTAACACTCATTCTGTCACATAAATAACCGATACTTTCTATTATATCTGGTGAAGCACCTGGAATTCCCTTTATGTGTATATATCCATTAAAGTTGTATTTAAATCGCAACATGTATAATGTCTGATATAGCAATTGCATAGTATTATCCGGCGATACGATAATGCCTGAGCTTAGAAATAATCCCTCAATGTAGTTTCGTCTATAAAATTCCATGGTAAGTGTACATATCTCCTCTGGCGTGAAAGAGACTCTACGAGTGTCATTGGAGCATCTGTTAATACAATATTTACAGTCATATATACAGTCATTAGACATAAGTATCTTTAATAAGGATATACATCTTCCATCAGAAGTAAATGTATGGCATATTCCGCCTGCATAAGTATTTCCGGTATTTTGTCCATTGCCTTGCCGACTGACACCTGATGAGGTGCATGCAACGTCGTATTTTGCAGCATCACCTAGTATTTGTAGCTTGTCCATAATATCTTCCTGAATTAAGTGTTTTGTCATATATATCTCCTTGAATGCGCATATTAGTTCGGAACGCCTGTTCTTAAATTGTACACTACGAACACTCGTTTTGCAATACCTTTAATAAAAATTTTAAAAATAAATATTGGTACTTATTGCCCAAAATCACAACAATTGTTATAATAAAACTATAATACTTTGGGGAGGAGAATATATAGTATGCAGAAAGTAAAAGACAAAATTGTACCAATAAAAGTAAAACTATTAACAATAATTATTCCAGCTGTAATTATTGCAATGATAGTTTTGATTGGAATTTCGTATTCAATTTCAAAGGATTTAATTTTAGATTACTCATCTAGTCTTTTAAATTCTTCAATCGAGAATCAGGCAAATGAAATTGAGTCATGGTTAAACGAAAATCTGGCTGCGTTTCAAATGGCAAAAAATGTAATAGAAACAACTTCGCCGGATGATGAAGAATTGCAAAAAATATTGGATGGTTATTATGGAACAAATGATAACTGTGCCGAGGGACTTTATGTTGCAGATGAAACAGGAAAGATGATTACTGCAACTAATTCTACAAAGAAGGAAAGTAATCCTTGTGAATCTGTCTGGTATAAGGATGGATTATCAAGATGGAATATGGGGGTAACAGAGGCCTATACAAATTCCGATGGAACGGCGGTTATAAGTGCGACAGGTCTTTTAAATGACAATTCAGATAAGGTGAAGGTTATATCTGCTGATTTAGCATTGGAAAGAGTAAGTATTATAGTTAATAGCTATATTGAAATGGATAAGGCAGAGGCTTTTTTAGTTAGTACACAAAATGATGAAATTCTTGCTCATAGAGATATGTCTCTCATTTCAACTAAATTAAATGAAAGCTCAGATAGTTTTTTCCAGGATATAGCTAAAAAATTGATTCTGAGGATTATGCTATTGAGGAGATAAATGATAATTTAGTTGGTATGAGTGAAGTGGCTGGTACAGATTGGATTGTTGTTTCATATATTCCTCAAAATGTGGTTTATAGTGGAATTAATCAGGTGCGTACAACAATGGTTTTAATCTGCATTATTTCTATTATTCTTATGAGCATATTAATAGAAAGAGTTGTTCATGCTGTAATCAAACCAGTTAAAGAATTAACAGCGATAATTACAGACATGACTAACGGTGATTTTACTATTGATGTAAATACAAAGAGAAATGATGAAATTGGAGTTATGAGTAATCATGTTGAAAAATTCATAGATTCCATGCGTAATATGATTTCTTCTATACATACAGTGTCTGACAGAATTAATAAGCAGGCAAATAACAGTGACTATTTATCAACCCAGATGTATGATGCATCGAAACTTCAAACTGAGTCTATGAAGGAATTAAATTCAACAGTTGAGCAGTTGTCAGTTTCTGTAAACGTAATTGCAGAACATGCGACTACGCTTGCAATGGTTGTATCAGAGACAAGAGAAAACGGTGATCAGGTAAATCAATGTATGACAAATACGGTTGAAGTATCGCAGCAAGGTAAAGAGGATATTCAAAGCATTAGTAATGCGATGAATGAAATTAAAGATTCTGTTCAAAAACTTAAAGTTGCAATAGATAAAGTTGGTATAGCATCAGGTGAAATTACAAATATCACAAGTGTTATTGGTGAAATTGCTGAACAGACTAATCTCCTGTCACTTAATGCTTCAATAGAAGCTGCCAGAGCTGGTGAGGCAGGAAAAGGCTTTGCAGTTGTTGCTACTGAAATTGGTCAGCTTGCAAAAACAAGTACAGATTCTGTAAGAAATATAGAAGGTTTAATTACGGAAATTAGTTCATTAGTACTCGATACAGTAAAACAAACTGACGAAAGTGTTGAAAATATCAATAGAAGTAGCGGTTTGGTTGAAAATGCCCTTAATACTTTTGATGTAATTTTTGAAAATATAAATGAAGTAAGTGATTTAGTTAAAGAGATGATTGACAAGGTGCAAAAAGTAGACGAAGTTGCCAGCAATGTAGCGGCTATTTCAGAAGAGCAGGCAGCAAGTTCACAGGAGATTTTAGCAACATCAGAGACAATGGTTCAACAATCAACAAATATAACAACCAATAGCCAGGAGGTGTCAAATGACGCTGAGACATTAACAAGAACCTCTGAGGAACTTAATGAGCAAGTTGCAATCTTCAAGATTGAGAAGGGGGAATAGACAGATGAAAAAGACGTTTAAATTATTTGGAATGTTATTGCTTGTTGTTGGAATGATTGCAGGATGTAATGGAGATGCTGCACAAAGTGATTCATCAGGAACAAAAATTTTCCTTACCCTGAATGCAATGGATGATTTTCGGCAGACACTTGTTGATTCAGCCACAGAAAAAGCAAATGAAAACGGTGTGCAATTAGATGTGGGTGATGCTAATAATTCTATAGAGAATCAGGTTCAAATGATGAAGGAGGCAGCTGAAAATGGATATGATGTAATATTATGTGGTGCTGTTTCAATTGATACGGTTGTTGAATTAAAGTCATGTGTAGGGGATGTTCCGATTGTATTTTTCAATACTTGTCCCAAGGAAAAGGCGTTGGAAAAAGGACGTTATGTATATGTAGGTTCAGATGAAGAGGTGGCAGGTCAGTTACAGGCTGAATATGTATTGGAAAAATTTGCTGATAAAGAAGAAATTAATGTAGCTATTATCAAAGGACCAAAAGGACACTCAGCAACTGAAGGAAGAACGAAAGGTGCTAAGAAAGCATTTAAAAACAGTGGCAAAAAAGTAAATTATGTATTTGAGGATTACGCAAACTGGGATGGACAGCAGGCAAAAGATTTATTTAATCTGTTTTTAAAGACTGGTCAAAGTATTGATTGTGTAATATGTAATAATGATTCAATGGCACTTGGTATTGTTGAAGCCTGTAAGGAAAATAACATTGATTTAAGTCAGCTTCCAGTTCTGGGAGTAGATGCGACAGCTGATGGATGTAGTTCAATTCAGAATAACGAAATGGCATTTACAGTATATCAGTCAGGTAAAGGACAGGGAAGCAAGGCGATAGAAATGGCAATTGAACTGGCAAATGGTTCAGATGGAGAAAATCTCGAAGGAATAACAGAGGATGGTTTGTATGTGTGGGTTCCTTTTGAGAAAGTAGACAGTAGCAATGTATCCGAATATATAAAATAAGCAATAAATAAAAAACAATAAATAAAAATAAGCAATAAATAAAACCTAGCCAACATATGGTTAGGTTTTATTCTTGATATATGCGATTGAATAAATAATTATAAAATAAATATAAATAATTTATTTTATCCTACACTAAAGTGAAAACATTTTAATTGAATAAATTATTAATCATTCCACCAATTCCGTCTGCGAAAGTAGAATTATTATTCATGCCGCCCTGATTATTTCCAAAAGCATGACCACCAATATTCATACCGGCACTAGACTGTGATGTTGGAGCACTTCCTGTTCTACGACCATCCATACTTACATCAACACCTGATGTTCTCTCATTTGGCTGAATGATAATAGTTGTTGGGCGATCCCACTCAAACATATAAGATTCCCCAGATGCCTGACCGATTAAGTTCTTCCAACTTAAATCTAATTTGAATTGTGGATCTGCACCTGTCCAGCATACGATAGCATCTGGATCTGCTGTTAATGTAGAACCTGATCTTTGGTTTGTAAGAACAACAGGGTTACCTTCACATAATACAGCAACCATAGCATTTGGTCCAACACCTGTTAAAGTACTTGTTGCAAGTCCCTTTTGGCTGATAACACCCTGTGCAAGGAAACGCACACTATATTTACAAGAATCATTGAAAGCTAATAAATTCTCACTTTCAACAGATAATGTCTCGCCCTGACTTAATGGTACAACAACTACGTGTTGCTCCTGGTTAGCATAGTATGTAACACATTCTCCTTGACATTTTACTTTCATTAATGGAAGATTCTCTCCTGTAAAACGACGAGCAATTTGTCCCATTGCAGCTGCTAATGGATTTCCCTGTGGTCCTAATAAAATCTTCTCGAACTGGTAATTTTTACCGCCAAATGATTCACCACCAATGAATGCACCTGCTTTTGTATAAATAACTTCACCTGCCTGAGCGTGAACTTTTAATGTTAACTCATTTAAAGTTTCGAATGTCATATTTTTCTCCTCTGTACGAAAATCTAATTGAATAATATTTGTATTATATTCTATAATGGATTATTAACCGGCAACGTTTACACCATATCTCATACATAAATCATATAAGTCAGCTTCTATTCCATCGCCAACCGGATTTACTTTCCATTCACCGTTGTAGCGATATAATTCGGCAACAACCATTGAAGTAACGTTGCTATAATAATCTGTAAGGTTAAATCTGCACAATTCCTGAGAAGTATCTTTATTTACAAGACGTATATATGCATTACTTACACCGCTAAAATTTAAATTTCGTTCTCTAGCTTCATTAATAGTTACAACAAATACAATTTTTTGAACCTGTTGGTTAACCTGTGGCAAATTAAGACTGATAACTTCATCGTCACCGCTTCCTGCACCGTTTGGATTATCTCCACTATGTCTTACTGCCCCATCCGGACTTACTAATTGATTATAATACACAAACCAATCATCACCGACTACTTTGTCATTAGCACCTAAAAGGAAACATTCTGCATCAAGGTCATATACACCCTGATTAGAGACATCCCATCCAAGACCAACATCAATATTTGTAAGACTTGCACCAAATTTTGAAAGATTAGTTTTTTGACCTTTCTTCAAAATTACACCTGATGCTGCAGGTCTTTGTCTGTTTGAAACCGCTGGTTGAATATTAGTCTGTCCAAAACCATTGTTAGACTGTGCAGTGTTTTGTCCTAACCCACCGACAGACTGTGTATTGTTTTGTCCAAATCCGTTATTAGGTGAAACCGTTTGCTGAGCCATGTTATTGTTTCCAGTAGAAACAGTTGAATTTGCCATATTTGAAAGGTTATTTGGTGTATTATTAGAAGAACCAGACGCCTGAGCCTGTGCCAAATCGGCAAGGCTCATAGGAGGTCTGGTGTTCATAGGAATATTAAACATTTATTACCTCCGGGAATAATTAACCAACATCAATTCCAAAATTATTACAAAGAGCTGCTAATCCACCCTGGAATCCTGCTCCAACTGCGTTGAATTTCCATTCTGCACCATTTCTGTAAATCTCACCAACTACAACGGCTGTCTCGATGCTATAATCTTCTCCAAGGTCATAACGAAGAATCTCTTCATTTGTATCAGCATTTACAACTCTGATATAAGCATTGCTTACCTGTCCGAAATTCTGGTTTCTTTTCTCTGCTTCATAAATTGTTGCTGTAAAACTAATTTTATCGATATTTGCAGGAACAAGACTTAAATCAACTAAAATCTGCTCATCATCACCTTCACCGGCACCTGTACGGTTATCTCCTGTTGATTTAACAGAATTAGATGGATGCTGCTGATTACCATAGAAAACGAATTCCTTATCTGTAGGACATTTTCCTGTAGAATCTGTTAAGAATGCAGATGCATCTAAGTCGAAGTCTGATCCTCCATCATATTTATTTACGTCCCATCCAAGACCAACTAAAAGGTTTTTTAATCCTGGGTTATCCTTTGTTAATGATACTTTTTGTCCTTTACTTAAACTTACTGGCATAATAATCTCCTTTAAAATTCAATCTAAAAATAATATATTGTTACATTAAATTCAAAACATTAAATCAAAAAGAAACAAACTACTTAAAAAATTTTCTTTTATGATTATATTATCTAACCTATACCACACAAACAACTATCTTATTTTGTTTTGAATTTAGTTTGAAAAAATATGGAAGAAATATCCTTTTTTCAAACTCTGTTATTATTTTACTGTATTTATCAGAAAATGTAAAGAATTAGTCACAATTAATTAGTATTTTACCTAAAAAATCTTCTGAAAATATACTATCTGCATTGGATTCTGTTACATCAAAATCAATATTATAATCTTTCTTAAAACCATGTGGGGCATAACTTATATCAGCTTCCTTAAGCATTGATATATCGAATTCGCTATCACCGGCTGCAATTGTTTTATCGGATTGAATATATTGTTTGAAACGTAAAATGGCGTTTCCTTTGCTTAAATTTTTAGGTACAACATATACTTTAATCCCATTATTGAAGACATCGACTTTTGTTTCATCAAGTACTTCTTTTAAATCCTCAACGACATTTTCAGGTTCACTACATTTGGTAAATATAAATAAATCTTCTATAAATCTTAATTCAAAATTTCTTCTTTCGTCTTTTTCAAGATATTCAATTGCAATATTTAATTGGTCCAGACTGCATTTGATTAATTCCTTTGATTCGTTATACCAGTCTTCGTCGGATTTACCATCTACCAGCAATATTCCACCGTTACAGACAAGTGCATATTTTCTAGGTCCGATTCCAAGGCTTATTCTATTGTATTGCTCTATTGTTCTGGTTGTGGTTGGAACTAATAATAATTTATCATCAATTTTTTTTAGTAAATTATATGTTTTATTTGTTATAAAAGATATTTCCCTTCCCTGATATAATTCAACATTTAATTTTGAAGGTCCTATATCACGCTTATAAGAATATATAATTGTATTATCTAAATCAGTATGTAAAACTGTCATTTTGCTCTCCTAAAAAAAGTGTGATACATACTTAGATGCATCACACTTTTAAATTTCTATTTTACTATTTCTACTTCATCTTGCGAACTATTACTTTACGAATCATATCAACTGGAATGATTAATAATCCAAGAGCCATAGAGATTAATAAAGATGTTGGGTTTAACATTGTAGTGTTAAATACTTCACCACCGATTTCGATAATGATAGTCTGAAGTATAATGATACTTCCCATTACATAAATGAATCTCTTGTTTTCGCCAATGTGTTCAAATACGTTGATTTTTTCTGATCTTGTATTTAAACTGTTGAAGATTATTGCATAGATAAAGAATGCAAACATGAATGTTTTCTTGTATAAATCAGGATCAGCAGCGTTAGCAGGAATAATATAATTTGTGATAATTCCGCCTACATCACTTAAAATGAGTAATGAAATAATTGTAATAAATACCGCACTCACTCCGATTGCAGATTTAATATATTTAGTTAAAATGTTGTCTGTTCTCTTAGCAGGTTTTTCGTTCATGTATCGTGAAAGAATTGGCTCACCACCGAATGCCATAGCTGCTAATGTATCCATAATAAGGTTAATCCATAAAATCTGAACAATTGAGAATGGTTCTGATGCACCATGAATATTAAATAATCCAAGGATTGGAGCAAGAATATTCATAAGTAATGTACTAATATTAACTGTAAGCTGGAAAATAAGGAATTTACCAACTGATTTAGCCATTGTTCTTGAGTTAAGGACACAATCCTTAATTGATGTAAGTGAGTTATTTAAGATAACAACATCACCTGCTTCCTGAGCAACAGCTGTACCATCTCCCATGGCAAATCCGATATCTGCCTGTTTTAAAGCAGGAGCATCGTTTACACCATCACCTGTCATACCACATACGTCATCTAAACTCTGTGCAATTGATACAAGACGTTTCTTGTCAAGTGGTTTTGCACGGCTGACAACTCGTAAATCTGGTAACTTTGTTTTTAACTCATCATCTGACATTGATTCTAACTCTTCGTGAGTAAGTACAACATCTTTGTTTTCATCTTTAAGAATTCCAGCTTCTTTTGCAATTGCAACAGCTGTCTCTTCAGCATCACCTGTAACCATTACAACCTGGATTCCGGCTTTATTTAATGTTTTAACTGTTTCTACTGCATCCTGTCTTACATTATCGCGCAAACATAAAATAGCTAAAAGAATTGTCTGTCCATTTACTATTTTACAAACTGATAACATTTTCATTGTACGTTTAGCCTGATTGTGCATCTGCTCTTCAACAGCTGATTTATCAGTTGCTGTAAATTCTTTAACAGTTCCATCAGGAAGCATATAATGAGTTACTTCATCAAGAATTTTCTCAGTAGCACCCTTCCATAACTGAGAACCATCGTTCATATCAACAGTGGCACATTTTTTCTCAGAATCAAATCCGCTGATTTCTTTAACGGCACTCATATCTTTTTGCTCTTCTGTATATCCTGTGGAAATTGCATAAGTAAGAAGTGCACGATCCATGTTGTTACTTCCAATGGCTTTTCCATCGGCAGAAATTTTTGATAAATTGTTAATTGTAATTGATTCAATAAAATCTTTGTGTGTAATTGAATCAGTAATGCTTCCGTTTCCTGTAATAAATTCTACGAGTGACAGGTTACCTTCAGTAATTGTACCTGTTTTATCACTGAATAAAAGGTTCATGTATGCAGAATCAGAAAATGCTGCTTTGTGGCTTACAAGGATATTTTTCTTATACATTGACTCTGTGTTCATTGACTGAACAAGACTGTTCATCATAGGAAGACCTTCTGGAACAGCCATGATTACGATTGAAGCCATAAGCATGATAGCTTCGGCAATAAGAAGTACAACATAAACTGGTGTAATATCAACAGTTGCACCTTTAAGTCTTACAATAACCTCCAAAATACCTGCAATTACAGCAGCAGAAACACCAAGTTTACCAATACCTGCAGCAACGACCTCTAATTTAAGGCTTGAAGTATCTTTACGTTCGTCTTCTTCATTTTCATCAGTTAATGCTTTATTGATTTTTCCAAGCTCAGATGCATCACCAATTACAGTTGCAACCATGTATGCCTCTCCACTTGTAACTACAGATCCCATGAATACTTTAGCTGAAGAACTGTAGTCTGTAGATTCAGCTTCTTCCATGGAATCAGTTGCTTTTTTCGATTCGTCTCTTGATTCACCGTTTAATGCGGCCTGTGATACTTTTACAGAACCTTGGAAAATAAGACCATCAACAGGTACTTTATCTCCTGCCTGAATTAATACTGTATCACCTTTTACGATTTCACTTGTAAGAATATTAACTAATTTGCCATTACGCATTACTTTTGCGTAGGTTTTATTATATTCTTCCTGCAATGCTTCACTTCTTGAACTGTTACGATATTCTGATAAAGTACTAAATCCTGTAGCAAGTGCAATAGCAAGTAAAATACTAATAATTTCGATTACATCATTATCACCTGACAATGATGGAACGAAAGCAGCAACAATTGCTAAAACAATTTTTAATACAAGAGCACCACATAATACTTTAATCCAGATATCATTGAATGCTCCTAAGAACATGGAAAATAATGATTCCTGTTCTTTTTTGGCAAGCTGATTGATGCCAAATTCCTGTTTACTTTTGCTTACTTCAGTATCAGTAAGTCCCTTAATAAACTTATCCTTATTCATTTCACTCATTAAATTTTTCCTCCAAATTTAAATGCAAATTATGCAAGACTAAGAACCGAATATAAATTACATATATCTGTTACAAAGTTCTTTAAGTCCTGGATCATTAGTACCTTGACCTACAGCACTAAATTTCCATTCACCGTTATGACGATATACCTCACCGAAAATCATTGCTGTCATTCCGGAATAATCTTCTGTTAAGTTATATCTGCACATTTCTGAATTATTTCTTCCATCAACTAATCTGATAAACGCATTTTTGATCATTCCAAAATGCTGATTTCTTTTAACTGCGTGGAAAATATTTACTACAATGACAATTTTGTCATATTCTTGTGGCACTTTGGAAAGATCGATAAGAATCTGCTCATCATCTCCATCACCTGCGCCTGTTAAATTGTCTCCCATATGGGTTACAGTTCCAGAAGAATGACGTAAATTACCAAAATATACAATATCTTTTTTATTCTTAAGTTTGCCGTCCTGTAATAAGATAGCTGATGCGTCACAATCAATTGACTGAAGAATCTTTGAAAAAAATCCTCCCTTTGTCTGCTCAACAGCATCCCAGCCAAGACCTACAAGAATATTTGAAAGACCTGCATTATCTTTTGTTAAACTAACCTTCTGGCCTTTTTGTAAACTAACTGACATATAATCCTCCTAAGCTACTTCTATTCCATAATGTCCGCAAAGAGCAGCTAAACCGCCCTGGAAACCGCTTCCAATAGCATTGAATTTCCATTCACCGTTATGTCTGTATATTTCACCAACAACCACTGCTGTTTCGATTGAAAAATCCTCTCCTAAATCGTATCGGATAATTTCTGCACCTGTTGTTTCATCTACAATTCTGATATACGCATTTGAAACCTGTCCAAAATTCTGTTTTCTGACATCTGCATCATATATTGTAACTGTGAATGCAATTTTGTCTACATTAGCAGGAATTTTTGCAAGATCAACTTTAATCTGTTCATCATCTCCGTCACCTTCACCTGTTAAATTGTCTCCCATATGGATAACAGATTCGCTGTTGTGCTGGAGATTTCCATAAAAAATGAATTCCTTTTCTGTTGGACATTTTCCGTTTGAGCCAAGCATAAATGCTGCAGCATCAAGATCGAATGCATATCCTGAATCAAATTCATTGACATCCCAACCAAGTCCGACCATAATATTTTTCAAACTTGGATTCCCCTTTGTTAAATCTACTTTCTGCCCTTTTGTTAAATTAATTGGCATAGTACTTCTCCTCCTTAGTTTTATCTATTTGCTGATGGCATATGATATTTCTGATTGAAATCATTTTTGATAGCCTCAAGTCTTGCCTGATCTTCAACTCTCTTCTTACGTGCATCTTCTTGTATCTGTCTTGTTTCATCAATACCATCAACAATAGTTTTCCATGTGTTTTCCAATGTCTCAATCTGAATAGAACTTCCAGTTGCAAGTTTTGCAGTTAATTTAGATGCTTCGACGGTATTTTGTGCATTTTTCATAAGCATTTCATTAGTCTTTTTATCAAGTGCATCTAATGACTCAGCCTGTATCTTTTGTCTTTTTAACATAATTGCCTGTGCTAAAGCCTGTTTAAAGACTGGAAGTGTAACAATAAATGCAGAATTAATTTTTCTTACAAGATTGTAATTGCTAAATTCCATTGTTTTTATCATTGGAATCGACTGCATTGCAACACTTTCTGCTGTTCTTAAATCCTGAGTTCTTTGCTCCATCATCATAAGAGCCTGATTGAGACTTGTAATTTCAAACTGGATTGATTCATCTCCTGTTTTTGCCATATCATCTTGTCTTTTGGCAATATATTCTTCGATTTCTTTACATGCCTGTTCACCTGCCAGGATGTATCTGACAAGTTCATGGTAGTAATTGACATTAGCTTCAAACATCTGGTCAAGTTTGTGGTTAGCCTGCTTAATTTCAGATTCATACTGCTTAAGCTGAACATAAATTTTATCAACTTCATCACCCATTGTGTGATATTTGGCAAGTATTTTATCTAACTGCTTCTTTAAGTTACCAAATAACTTATTAAAAAGACCTTTATTTTCCTTTAATTCTTCGATATCGAATTGATCCATTATTTTTGCAAGTGTATTTAACATGGCACTTGTGTCATCAAGTTGTGACATATTCATGCTGTTTAATACAACATCGGATGCTTTGGATATTTCCTCTGCTACGGGAGCTCCAAAAGAAACAATCGTATCCAAGTTGTTAACCTCAATTGTACTGACAATTCTGTCTACCTCTTCAGAATTGACTAATGTTTCGTTCATTTGTTGTCTGTCAGCTACAATGTCATAAGACTCAACAACTTCAATTTCGTTTTTAGTGTCTGACACAGATACCCCGCCTGCAACATTGTCCTGACTTGTTTTTGTAAAATCTAAACCCATTATTATTCACCTCTCTTAAACAATTTATTTACCCAGCTGGTTTTCTTTTTAGCTGAATTCATATTTCTAACATCCGGAATCTGAACATCATACATATATTCACCTATCTGATGTTCTTCAATTGTTATTCCATTGAAGTATTTTTCTATGTTTTGATACCCCGTTGGAACAAAAAAGACAATATCAAATCCAATTAAATTTAAAAAGGCAATTATAATCGAATCTTCAAGAGAAATCATAGTTTCCGTTGAATTAATATATACTACCTTTGGATTTTTCTTTGTAAAATCAAATTTCTGGATTAATCGTAATATATCAGTTTTTAAATTCAAAATAGTAGCTATAATTGTGTATTCAGTTCCATTTTCAAATGTTCCTTTAATAATTTTCTTATCAATTAACATTTGTAATTTATCGAAAATATATTCCTGAACATCCTCTCTTAAGAAACCATACTGATACATGCTATGCTCTTTTATTTTATTACGTTGTAATTTCTGACCTTTAAAAAATTCAACAGCATACGCCTTCATAGGATTTTGCTCCCCTGATTTAATATAAGGAGCTTTATCTATGTATAAAGTGTCATCTGTTATTAATTCTTTAATTGTTGTCCAGTATCCGTTTAGATTGCCATCTTTAACACCTGAAACTTTAGCAAAAATAACAGGCAGATTAACAGTATCATTATATACGCCAAAATTAGGACGATATTTTAATTCCTGATTCCAAAGTATAGGAATTTCTTCATACATTGTCTGAAGAGTAATTGCATTTGCTTTGGAATATTGTTGATTCCTGTATATTCCGGAATCCTGGTATATTAACGAATCTAAATTCCTTTCAGCCTGATACGCCACAGTACTAATTCGAACCTGAGCATTATCTACAGGAAATTGCTGTAATATCATGGATTCTGAATAATTAATTTCATATAATAATGAATCCTCAAGACAACATTTATAATCTAGATTAGGACATAGGATTAAAACATCAACCGGCAGTCTTGCCAGAAATTTCATAAATAATGCTTCAACCTTATCTTTACATCCGCCTAAATATATAAAGCAGCCAATTTCAGGCATTTTCCAATTAGAAAAAAGATCTCCCTGATATCTCTTTAGCCAACATAATAAATATATTGCCCGACTGGTTAATTTATTCAGATTTGAATCCTCACGCCCGGATTCTTCTAAAATCACATCTACAAATGCTTTAACCATTATGCGTTGCAATTCCATATTAGAATCATATTTAATATTTGAAGATAAATCCGCAATCATTTGATTCTTATTCGCATAATTTCCACGCCTGATATTTGATACTTCGTCAGGCAATGGTTTTAAAATATGATCATTGACAACAACAACATTTCTGCCTGAAGAAATCAGTTCCTGATAAAACTGGAAAAGTTCACTTGTATAAGTCAGTTTATCCATAACTCCGTTTATTCTGCAAAAACAGTTATAGAAGAAATCCGGCTTATCTCCACGCACTGTAAAAGGAACTTTTATATCATCAAGACCCTTCCCTTCAATCCAGGCATTAGTACAATTTATAACCGATGGCATTACGCCATATAAACGCATATTATTATTTCTTTCCTGAATTTCATCACGAATTTTCCTAAGGGAAAAACCAGCTGGAAATTCAGTTAATTTATCACTTATATAAGCATCTGAAATCTTCGAATCGGCATCTAATTTAAGATAATTTTCATCACCATGATATTGTAATAAAACAACATCACAACCAGCAATGGATAATACTGATATCAGCAATAATTCGTAGTTACTGATGTCACCTTCATACAAAATCTTAGGTATATTATTATTTCCTAAATTATTTATAACCTGTTCAAATTTGTAATATAGCCAACACATAAATTTTATATAAGTGTTTTTCAATATATTGTCATTTTTACCAGACATTTTTAATGAATTTAAGGTAGAAAAAATTGCTGAAGAAACAGCATGTCTTTGCTGGTTATTCATTCGTGGTAACCATTTGGTAAGACTGCTAAAAATAAAATCCTGAGATAATTGAAAATCCAATCCCATAACTTCATTGTAGTAAGATAAATTATTTTCATCGGGATTAGGTATTTTACCTTCAATAACAACTCCGGTTTTACGAGCTTCTTCATAATACTTAATTAAAAAATTATGTATATCCTTTGAATATCCGTTTATTCTGTAGAAATATACACCCTTATTCTGTCGATTATTCATTTCGACAAAAAAATCATTCAAGCTATGAACTTTATAATGTTCTGACATCTGCAATTATCTTCCTCAACACACTATTTTTTATTTAACACAAATCCTAAGCCGGTACCAACAGCACCGCCTAGTATATGAGATAAGTTAGATACATTATCTCTAACAAACACACCGCCATAAATCTGTTCACCTATATAGATTATGGCCACAAGTATAAAGGTAAGTGGAATCTCTCCATCTTCTATACTTGTTATAGAGGCTAATAAAATAAAAGCAAACACAACTCCACTCGCCCCTAATAAATGTACATTCGGAAATAGGATGATATTAACGACACCTGTTACAAATGCAGTTGTAAGTATTACAAATAAAATATTAGAAGAACCATATTTTTCTTCTAACAAAGGACCAACAACCAGTATTAACATAATATTGCCAATGAAATGTTCCCAGCCGGCATGTCCTAACACATGTCCAAACAAACGTATATAAGTCGACAAACTAAGTAAAGACGATCTGTATACGCTGAAAAACTGTACTGTACTTGCTCCCTTTGTCAAAAAGTCAAGCATCAGAACAATAAGACACGCAAACGTAAAACCTAATATCACCGGAGAATTGAAAGAAACCCTTATATGTTTTTCTTTTTCATTCATAAAATAACCTCCTGTATATTCAAGTACGATTTTAACATATTAGAAATAATTATACAAGTAATCTATAATATCATTTATAATTTTAATAGTTATAATAAAATATTATACCCTACTAATTTCCCTGATAGTATGCTATAATGGTCAAGTGTGTTTTGTTTAATTATTAAATATATTTATAAAAATTTGTTTTAATAATTAGATTTATAAGGGGATACTTACAATGAAGAATGAAACTATATATTACAGTGTGGGAGCATTATTATACTGTCCTGCAAACAGAAAAACAATTGCTGATTCAATAATTAATGAAAAGCTTGGAAAACATTATTCTTTGGCATTGTGTTTAGAAGATACTATTAAGGATAATTTTGTTGAGGAAGCAGAAAATGATCTTGTAGATTCTTTGTTTAAGGTACATAAGGCAACTTTAGAAAAGAAATTTTACCTGCCAAAGATTTTTATCAGAGTCAGAAATCCAGAACAGATTATTAAATTGTTTAATGCACTTAAGCCATGTTTAAATCTGATAACAGGTTTTATTGTTCCAAAATTTTCTGTAAATAATTCAACGGAATATATTCAGAATATAATCAAAATCAATGAATTATCAGATAAAAAAATTTATATGATGCCAATTTATGAGAATTCAACTATCATAAATCTTAGTACACGTTATGAATTATTATACAGTCTGAAAGATCAGATAGACAAAATTAACGATTTAATATTGAATATAAGGGTTGGAGGCAATGATTTATGTCATGCATTTGGTTTTAGAAGACATTCGAATGAATCAATTCATGATATAAAGCCTATTTCAAATATTTTTGCAGATATAATCACTGTGTATGGTATGGATTATGTTGTATCCGGACCTGTATGGGAATATTATTCCGGACCAAACTGGGAGAAAGGTTTAAGACATGAGATAAAAGAAGACAAATTATGTGGTTTTATCGGTAAGACAATCATTCACCCAAATCAGATTCCTGTGGTTAATGAATCATATAAAGTTTCACTTACAGATTATACTGATGCAAAATCAATTCTGAATTGGGACACCACATCGAATTCTCTGGTTTCCGGTAACCTTGTTAAAGAGCGAATGAACGAATTTAAAACGCATTATAATTGGGCAAGGCAGACATTGCTGCTGGCAGATGCCTATGGAATTAAGGATAATTAATATTTACCAGACAATAAAGAAGCTGCGTACTAAAAATAGTACGCAGCATTTTTTATACATCAGCCATTTTTTTAATAATTCCACAACATTTGTAATGTTTTAATGGGTAATATTCCACTTCAACATTTTTTTCTTCGGTAAGTCTTATGAGGTGTTCTAAAGATGAATCATCTTTATATCTTTCATCGATTAGAACTTTCCAAGGAACACGTCTTAATAACACTCTTGTAGTTTCCCCAATTCCAGGTTTGATAAAATTGATATCATCAATTGAATATTTTTGTGCAATTTCTCTTACTTCATCGATACCCTGACCTTCAATTGTATTTTCCGCAAATTCATTATCAAATACAAATTCTTTTTGAATACTATCAATAAATTCATATGATAAGTCAGAATCTTTTAGTTCTCCATAATATACTGCCCCATGGAAGTCATTCTTGCCTATAATATCATCTCTTAAAAATGTTCTGCTTACCAGTCCTGAAACAGTGCTGTTTAAGCAGGAACTTGGAATAAGAATGTCTTCATGAGTTCCGCATAATTCTGTTACATTGGCAGGATCTGCAATTACACCTATCTCCGGAGAAACTCCTTCATATGCAGATATGTCTTTTTCTAATTCCCGTAAAATAGCTCCCTTTCCAATCCAGCCATCAATGAATAATAATTGTTCAGGTTTATATTGTTTTAGAAGATATTTCATTGCATTATCATCAATTCCACGTCCACGAATAATTGAAATAGAATAATGAGGAACTGAAATCTTATATTTTAATTTTATATATCTCTTTACCAATATTCCAATAGGGATTCCAGCTCGTGCCAAAGATACTAAAACAACATCTTTGCCTTTTTTATTAATTATTTTGTCCGCTAAAACGCCTACAGCTTTTGCGGTTGGCTTTGAAAATTTGTCGAGGGCCTCTTTGTATACATCCATATATTTCTGAGTAGGAACATATTCAATAGGTAACATTTCACTGTAATGTTTTCCGGATTGAATCAGACGTTCTCTTTCTTCAGTAGGCTGTGGTTTTACAAGTCCTGTTATGTCTTTTAAAAGTAAAATTACATCGTCATTGCTGTATGATGTTCTCATTTTTCTATCTCCATTTAATTAATACTATATTGTTATTATTTTGGCTTAATGCCGAATACAAACTATTCTCACCAATAGGAGAGATATTATCAGAGTCTGTGATTACAAAAACTTCATCATAACTGCCAATATCATATAAATAAGTAGTTCGATTCTCGTCATACATGCTCTTAAGCTCGTATCTTGTATGAACAGGATAATCAGATGATTTACCAACTGCAATAGGACTTCGTGTTGTAGAATGGCATTTTACAACTGAGCCGCATTTTTCGATTTTGGAACCTAAAAAGAGTGCAGGGTACATAAATTCTTCTGTTCCGACAACAAGGACATTTTTACCAAAGTTTTCACCATGTTTCTCAAAAAATTCATTCCATAAATTGTTACATGCATCTAAATATTTATCTGCACCAACAAGTCTTCTTGAATTCATGTAGCCGGATATCTCATATATATTATTCCAGTCGGCTTTTGTGTTGGATGGCACAATATAATCACCGTCTGCCGTTAAAGCAGCAGCTATATCACTATATTTGCTATGGTCTGTTTTTACAAGAAAATGCAAATCGATTCCTTTGTCAGAATATTTCGCTAAATGTTCATCAGTCATTCCGTTTAAGATAGATGCAACACCGAATTTTACATTTGTATCAGGATAAGTTTTTCGTATTACATTAATTATATTTAAAATTGTGTTTCCAGTTGTCACTTCGTCTTCAACAAAAATAATTCTGTCAATTTTTTTAATAACACTGTCGATATCTTCTTTTACAAGTTTTTGTTCAGTTGCGTGACTATGCTCCTCTGAGAAAAACAGATATTGCACATCAGGAATTATTTCCCTTGTTGTCTGAATGTATTTTGCATTGGCGCTTAATGCAACCTGTGCACCAATGGCAGTTGCAGTTTCAGCAAAACCAATAAATAAAGTATTTGTCAAATCGTCATAGAATTCTTCAACCACATTCTCAAGGGCTTTAAAAAGCTCAAGTGCATTAGTTGGAGAAACTGCGATGTGTTTGCCTTGCATTGGATTCATTACCAGATATGTTCTTTTGGTATTATTCTCTCTTTTACAAATTCTTACCAGCATATCCTGTGTATATGTATTTGCTGTTTCCATAAAATCCTCCAAAATATATTTTAAATTAAACTCTAGATATAAATATATAAAATAAAAGAACTTCGATTAGCTCGAAGTTCTTAGCAGGGGATGAGGGAATCGAACCCCCACCAAAAGTTTTGGAGACTCCTATCATACCATTTGACCAATCCCCTATATTTAATTACGATTTATTCTTTGCCGAAAACCTTTTGTTCTCGACAAAGAATACTATACATTAATTTTCATATAATGTCAACTGTTTTTTTAATTTTATTTTTCATTCATATATGCCATAATTCCGCTTACCGTTTTGGAATATTCTGATTTAAGTCTCGGGATTAATTCTTTTACTAAATTAGTATTTGCATCATCATTTCTAAGCAGCTCTGTAATCTCCCCTGCTACTTGTCCTAGTTTGTCGAAAGAAAGATTAATGCATATTCCTTTTAGTGAATGTATCATACGAAAAGCTTCCTTAAAATCTTCTTTTTGAAAATATTCAATAAAATTATCATACGATGTATCTTTTACAAATAATCTCATGTATTTCTCAATCCGTTCTTCCTTTTTAAGCCTTCTGATAACATTATAATAATCTCCGCCTATTATTTCATAACATTCCTCTAATTCCATAATGCCTCCTAATATATTTTGTCTAAATTTGGATAACTTTTTGAGTTATTTTTATCGTTTGTAAAAGCAAAAAGATGTTGCAAACATTTCTCGCTTACAACATCTTTCGAACAGGGGATGAGGGAATCGAACCCCCACCAAAAGTTTTGGAGACTCCTATCATACCATTTGACCAATCCCCTATATATTAACTTATGATTTATATATATTAAATCATTAGCTGGCCCACAAGGATTCGAACCTTGAAATGACGGAGTCAGAGTCCGTTGCCTTACCATTTGGCGATGGGCCAATGTTTTCTCAACAAATAAAATTATACACACTGCCCATAGTTTTGTCAACAACTTTTTTACAATATTTTGATGTTATGTCATTAATTGGTAATTTACTTAAAAAATTTGTAAAACTATTTCTCTACGCCAAGAATAAAATCGCTATTATATTTTTTTGCAATAAGAATACTTATATGTGCCAAATACTGAAGATTCATCAGATATTTGACATCAGGAGTTGGAAAGCCTTTCCACTCATCTTTATGATTACATTCTTCCGTTTCATAGTGAAGTATCTGTTCTATTAATTCGCCTCTTAATTCAATAAGTTCTTCATAGCTGTCATCCTGATGTTCTTTTGCAAAACCATTTGGACTAATCAATATAATCACCCCTTTTTCTATAGTTGAACAATCTCCTGTAAAGATTCAAAATAAAATAAAGAACCTTTTCCAGGGGAACTGTATACTCCCATATCGCCACCTAGCAGTTTAGCAAGCTTTTTGGCATATGGAAGACTAAGACCTAAATTACTTCTGCTTTCTTTATTATCGAGAATTTTATTGTCCTTTCCTTCAAAATAATCAAAGATTTCTTTTTGTTTTTCCTTACTGATTCCAATACCTGTATCTTCAACGGATATTACCAGAACCGCTTTCTTTTTAGGTAAATCCTTAATCTGTGCTTTCAAAATAATCGAGCCTTCCTGCGTATATTTCAGAGCATTTTCAAGCATTTCCCGTATTATCAGGGAAACATGGTCCCTGTCACCTAATAAAATTTTTGGCATTCCTTTTTCAACTTTAATTTCAAAATGTATGCCTTTTTTCTTAATTCTGTCAACAACAAGATTTGAACAGGTTTCCAATAAATATTTTACATTATATTCTTCTTTACATATTACTGTTTTTTCAAGCATTAAATCCGTATAGTCAAGAATCTGATCAAGTCTTCCTAATACTTCTTCGCCTTCGTATAATATTTTTTGTGCATTTTCCTTAGCCTGTTCCATGTTATTGTCCATGCTGATTTTCTCACTTAAATGCATCATTTCTTTAACGGGTTTTCTGATACTGACAGATATATTTTCCAAAAATCTGTTTTTGGTATCTACGGCTTCGTTCACTTTTTCGTTCATTTCCTGTAGTTCTTCAAGTGCCTTAATTAATTGTTGGTATTCCTGATTTTCCAATGAAAAAAGAATAATAACAGATGCTACTGAAACACCAAATATATTTATCAGTACATTCGGATAAAATAGCAGCTGCAAAATAAATCCAGATGCACTAAAAAGTAAAAACATGTATATTGAAATTCGCTTCTCCCAGGACAGTCTGAGGCTATATCTAATCATATATATAGAAGCTATCAAGAAAAAGGTGTACATAAAAACATAAACTGAATAATACAATTTTCCATGAACATATTCTCCTGTTGAAAATGAAAAAATAACCCCTGTATAAATATTTGATATAAGGAAAAAACAGTAAATTACATAGATGATTTTAGCTATTTTATTTACGATATTATTTTTTATATCTTCTACACAACAGAATATGGAATACCTTAAGAATATATATCCTAAAGTTCCTGTTGATATAAAAAATATTGTATTGATGATAACATTAAATGTTTTTGGAACAATATCTGCATAGCTTATGGTGATAGCGGTAAAAACATCCATTATATTGCAGAATAAAGTACATACCATCAATCTGTAAAAAGATTTGTTGCGGTCTTCTTTTAAACTGTATTGCAATCGTACATATAATACCAGACAAAACATAAAAACCGCTGCTGATACTTCATAGTGAATATTATATAACATATACTTCTCCTAAATGTAAATAGACCACCAACTACTCAGTCATATATCTATGAATAGTTGACAGCCTACTAATATAAAACTTATTTAAACTGACACAGAATTTTCAAGATCAATTTCTCTTAGACGCTCCAACCATCTTTTCATTGTCCCTGATTCTACAACAGATTTCATTTCACCGTCACAAATTCGCTCAGAACGAATTACATATGTAATCAAAGCTAAAACTTCTTTATCGTCAGCCTCTGTCACATCGATTTTTTCCTTCTCTTCCTGAGGATTAACGCCCCAATTATTCAACGTCTCATCATATTGTTGATCCATAAAACCATTCATATCCCTTGTAAAATCATAAATCTTACTGTCATAGTCCACAAACGGAACTCGAATCGGTCTTACGTCACCACCGCTTTTTTCTCCGCCCAAAATCCATTTCCCGGCACAATAATTATCGGTAAATACCTTAATATAATTAGTTAATCTCTGATATTTCATTATACACCACCCATCCCCTTAATTTTCATTTATGTTATCATAAATTTTATCACTCTAAAGTCCTAAATTCAACATAAAAAATTAATATTTTTAAATAATTTTTAATATATTAAATTTCAAAAATATTGAGCAATAATTAATAAACAAAAGCAGTACATTAAGTACTGCTTCTTTGCTTACTCAAGCCGGACGAACCTCGACTTCCTTGTTGACAATAATCCCTTTCTCCGAAAGATAAGTTAACATGTCAACCCGTCTGTAATCGTCTTCCTTAAAGTATTCTTTGGTATTAAATTGGGTACTTCTACCCTTATCATTTAATAAATCCCCCATATTTTTACCCCTAACTACTATAATTCTCATACCAAAACCGTGACTCTGGTACTACTTTATGATTATACTTTACCTATTCTCCTTTGTCAATAAACCAATTTAAATATTAATTGGCTTTATCAAGTTTTTCAAAATCTGTATCGTACATTTCCTTGCGAATATCTTCCATAAGCTCATTACCTGCTGGAGCACATACACAAATTGTACCAGTTACCGGCATAAATGAACCATTGATAGAATATGTAGCACCGCATAAGAAATCTACAGTTCTTTGGGATGTTTCAAAATCCAAACATTCCAAATTAACAATCACAACTTTGTTATCAAGCATAAAATCTGTAATCTGACGTACATCTGAAAAAGATTTTGGAATGATGACATTGATTTCATGACTTCCGGTCATCTTCTTAGAACCAATTACAGACCATGACTTACTTGCATTCTTACTGCTGGTTGTCTCTTTCTTAGATTCTTTTTTAGACTCCTGCTTGTATTCTGTTACTTTGTTGTTCTGTGGCTCATAATCCTCTTCATCATCGTCAACTTCCCTAAATAATTTGCTGAACAATGTCTTGGCAAAGCCTTCTTCGTATTCCTCTTCTTCATACTCATCGTACTCATCGTACTCTTCATCTTCATAATTCAGTTGGAACTTATCTAGCATTTTATCGAATAAACTCATAAATTCTCCTCCTAATAACACTCATCTAATATAATACCATTAATTTAAAAAACAATCCATTGTTTTTTTAAATTTTTCTTAATTTTATTTGATTTTTTTAAATGATTTTAGATAGATATAATTTAGATTGGTTTTATATCCCCATAAAATATAATTTTTATCGTTTATCTACAATAAATATGTTAGTAAAGAAGCAATTACTATACTTTTTTAAATATGCTTCATATTGTTTTTTGCTAATATAATATTTTTCGCCCCATGATGAAACGGTAACATAATCTTTATCCATGTTAGTAATGGTTACAAAATGACCTCTGCAGGTACATTGCATCTCGTATCCATCTCCACCTTTTGTATAAAGATTCAAACGGTGCTTTTGTTTATGAAATAATTTATTAGGTCCTACTGCCATAACAACAGGAAACCCTTTATTTAACATTTCATCTACACGTTCCCAGATTCTTGACGGAAAAGTTCCCCAGTGACCTTTTAATTTTATATGATGTGTTAAACAATAAATATTAAATCCAATTGTAAGATGAATTCCGTTTATGCCCAATCCCGGTATGGGATGCAAATAAAAACGTCCCAGTTTATTAACTAATTCCATATATTCTTTCTTGGATATGCTATAAATCCCTTTGGAAAATTTGTCAACCTGACACAATATATTTGCAATAGCTATCGCTCCACACCCGCTTTGGCGCATGATTTTACTTTTACACCAATTCTGATTACCGCCATAATAAAATTTATGATCATTTTTAATTGAAATAAATGGCTTTTGTAGCCCTAAACTATTTATTTGCATTTGTGATATATTCTTCGATTTCATCTGGTTCCCTTATTATATCCTGACTTAAGACTACACACCCATCTTCTGTAATCAATAAATCATCTTCTATCCTGATTCCTATATTTTCTTCATCTATATATACCCCCGGTTCATTACTTATAACCCATCCTGCTTCAATGCAGTCATTTCCCAGATTTATATCATGAGCATCAATTCCAATGGAATGACTTACCCCATGCATATAATATTTACCAACTTCTTCTTTTGAATTAATTTTGCCCATTTTCATAAGCCCCTCGCCAATGACATCACGAGCAATTTTTTGTAAATCCCTTAAAGTTACTCCTGGCTTTGCAGCTTTAGTGACTTCTTTATTTGCTTTTAGAACAATTTCATAATATTCTCTTTGTCTTTTGGAAAATCTGCCATTGACCGGATAAGTTCGTGTTATATCGCTGCAATAATTTTTGTATTTTGCTCCAAGATCAAGTAAAATCAGTTCCCCGTCACAAATTTCATCCTGATTTGTTTCATAATGAAGCATACAACCATTTAATCCGCTTCCTGCTATTGTTGGAAAGGCAAATTTTCTTGCCCCGAGTTTCCTGCAAACGTATTCAAAATCCGCCTGTACCTGATATTCCATCATTCCGGGTTTTATGTTAGACATTACATTCAAAAGTCCCTGCTTAGTAATATCAATTGCTTTTTTTATATTGTCTATTTCTTCTTCATCTTTGACTCTTCTAAGGGGAAGAACCAGGCGATGAAGATCCATTATTTTTATTGCCGGATATTTGCTTTTAAATTCATTGGCTTTCACCAGATTGTAATCCGGCAAATCCATGGAAGATTCTTTATATGTATCAAAATACACTGTATCTATATACGTTCTTGTAAAATTAGTATCTAAAATATCATTCAATTCTTCCAGATATTTTACTGAAGATATTCCGCTTATTTCTTTAACCTCAGCGATGGAAGGCATTTTTCCGGTCCATCTCTCCACGCTTGGATCACTTTCTTCAATAAAAAGATAATCAGTACATGTTCCATTAGTTTTATTCATCACTAAAACCATATTATGCCATTCGATACCTGTTAAATAATAGAATTGACTATTTACTTCAAAGGGATAATAGTCGTCTTCATTTGAATGAATTGGAATCCCTGAATAACATATTACCATACTATTATCTGGCATAAGGTTAAATAATTTTTCCCTGTGTGTATATGCTGACATATATTATCTCCATTTCCGTAATGTATGATTTAATATCAATATATTCATTTTGCAACTCAAGCCCGGATGTTTATTTTTTGTGCATTGAAAATGTTTCCATATGATAATTTGACAAATTCTCGTGAATTGTTCTGTCATCTGCTCGGCTTAACAAATCATCTCTGAAACGCTTTGTGGATGTCATATCGTTGTATGAACTTGGACCACCTACACATCCGCCTTCACATGCCATTCCCTCAATGAAGTCCTCTGGAAGTTTTCCGGCTTTCATAAGTAATAAGGCTTTCTTACATTCTGCCGCACCATTAGCCTTACAAACCTTGCAATCTGCTTCTTCATTTTTCTCTTTCAAGCTCTCAAGAACAGCGGCTGTAACACCACCTGAATTAGCAAAACGCTTTCCGTAAATTGAAGATTCCTGATATGATGTATCATCAGCTTCCAATTCAACATCCTTTGCTCTCATTATTGCACGAATCTCACTATAAGTAAGAACATAATCTGCATTATCCTTGATATCCTGATCTACAATTTCTGATTTCTTACCAATACATGGTCCGATAAATACAGTAACAGCGTCAGCATCAGATGCCTTAATCATTCGTGAAACAGCGCACATAGGAGAAACTGTTGTTGAAACAGCATCGCTTAATTCAGGAAAATGCTTATTGACCATATTAACAAATGCAGGACAGCATGAAGTTACTTTCTTGATACCTTCATTATATGCTTCTAACCATTCTTCTGCTTCATAAGCGGCTGTCATGTCTCCACCAAGACCAACTTCAACAAATCCGCTGAATCCAAGAGCAAGCATTGCTTTTTTCCAGCTGTTCATTGTAATATTTGGTCCAAACTGACCTTCTGTTGCAGGCGCACACATTGCATAAACTTTCTTGTTTTCATCTTTGATTGCATTAATTACATCTACAATCTGTGTCTTTGAGCCGATTGCTCCGAATGGACAACTGTGGATACATTTTCCACATCTTATACATTTTTTCTCATCAATAACTGAAATACCGTATTCATTATATGTTATGGCATTAACAGGACATGAGAATTTACAAGGTCTCTTTAAATGTGCAATTGCATTATATGGACAAGCCTGCGCACAACGTCCACATTCTTTACATTTCTGAGGATCTATATGTGAACGATGTCTTCCCGCTTCAATAGCGCCAAATTTACATGCATTAATACATGCTTTTCCAAGGCAATTCTGACAATTTTCTGTAACTGTATAACTTGAAATAGGACAATCTTCACATGCAGAACTAATAACCTGAATTACATTTCCATCATCAACAGGTCCTGGTGCTTTACCTTCTGCCAGACGAATACGTTGGCGGATAATCTCTCTTTCCTTATAAATACAACAACGGAATTGTGGCTGTGGTCCTTTGATAAGTTCAAAAGGAATCATTTCTCTTTTCTCATCTAAGTTACCTTCAAATGTAGCCTTAGCTACTTCATACAAAACCTCATGTTTAATTTTAATTACATTTTCGTCAGCGTACATATATTCTCCTTTATTATTCATTAATATTTATTACTTTAATGATACAAAAATATTTTTACTTTTACTAGCATTGTTCCAATTTAAATACAAAATTCCAAATCAGACGGAATATATTTTTGTTTTAAACCATATGTATATTATAACTTAAAATTGCCTTTTTGTATATAAATGTCAAATTCTTTTAATCTTAAATTTGAAAATAATCTTACCGCCGCTTTTAATGCATCCCCAAAAGAATTATCCAAATCATTTGAGTTATCCGAAGGTTTTAACCCTGTAACAGATACATGGGATGTGATTGTAAAATATACCGGAAATCTGAAAATGGATTTGTTAAGTAGCATGAATTTTAATACCAGTTCCATTAAAGTAACGGAATTATTTAATGGGTACGCCATAGTAAGTGGAACTAAGGATGAAATATCTGACTTGTCATCTTTTCCTAATATATTATATATAGAAAAGCCTAAAAGATTACTTTATTCACTAAACCAAAGCGTGAATGAAATCTGTCTTAATAATCTTTCGCAACAAACAGTTTTTTCTGATTCTTCATTGAACGGTAATAAAACTTTAATTGCGATTATAGATTCAGGAATTGATTATTCTCATCCTGATTTCATTAATGAATATGGGGAAAGCAGAATTGTTTATTTATGGGATCAGACTTTGACACCTGATGAACAGACAAAACTTCCTCCAAAAGGGTACAATATTGGAGTTTTGTTTGATAATTCTACTATTAATAAAGCAATCAACAGTCCAATATCACTTAGATATGAAATATGTCCATCCAGGGATTTTTCAGGTCATGGGACTCACGTTGCAGGAATTGCGGCAGGAAACGGAAATGCATCAGAGGGTATATATAGAGGTATTGCATACGAAGCCTCACTAATTATTGTAAAATTAGGTTCATCAGGTGAGAACATTTTTCCTAATACTGCACAATTAATGGAGGCTGTGAATTTTTCAATAGAAAAAAGCATAGAACTAAAAATGCCTCTTACAATTAATCTAAGCTATGGAAATGTGTATGGTTCTCACACAGGAACTTCCCTTTTGGAGAATTATCTTGACTCTGTTTCAGGGCTTTATAGAACTGCAATTGTATCCGGCTCAGGAAACGAGGGAGTGGGAAATGGTCATCAAAGTGCCGTTTTTTCTAAGGAAAAAGTAAACGAATCTGAGAAAAGTTTTGAATTTGCAGTAGGAAATTTTGAGTCTGGCACAAATATTCAGATTTGGAAAAATTATTGGGATGATATAAGTTTTAAGATACAATCACCAGATTTTAGAATTGTAGCAATTCCAAATATTCAGGGTTCATATCGTTTTAATCTGAAAAATACGCTCATTTATGTGACAGTAGGTTCACCCTCACCATATAGTATTTATCAGGAAATATATATAGATTTAATTTCTGATGATAGTTATATTGATGCTGGAATATGGAGAATAATTGCAAATCCTGTATTAATTAAAGATGGAAATTTTCAGATATGGCTTCCTGGAAACAATTCAAGACAAATCAATACACAATTTCTTATTCCAGATAGTGATATAACTTTGACACTTCCCGGAACTTCGCCGAAAATAATTACAGTGGGGGCATATAATTCGTATAATGATACAATAGCCTCATTTTCTGGAAGAGGTTATACATGGAACACCAATTATATCAAGCCGGAATTAGTGGCTCCGGGGGTTAATATTACGTCCTGTGCACCCGGTGGCTCTTACTTAGTTCAAAGCGGGACTTCCATGGCTGTGCCATTTGTCAGCGGAGCCTGCAGCCTTTTGATGCAATGGGGAATTGTCGAAGGTAATGATTCATACCTATATGGTGAAAAAATTAAAGCAGCTTTAATTAGTGGAACAAAACCCCTTCCTGCAATATCTGAATATCCTAATCAGGTAGCAGGATGGGGTGCATTGTGTTTTGAAAAGACTCTTGATATTTTAAAAAATTAATATTATCAATTAAAATTTTCCGTCAACTTAATTTTTCCATCTAAAATGGAATATATTTTATTGCATCTTTTGGCAACATCCATATCATGTGTCACTATGATTATGGTCTTTCCTTTTTTATTTAATTCACCAAATAAATCCATTATGGAATTAGTAGTTTTGCTATCTAATGCTCCCGTTGGCTCATCTGCAATAATTATTTTCTGGTCAGCCACCAAAGCTCTTGCTATGGCAACTCGCTGTTTTTGTCCTCCTGACAATTGTAAAATGTCATCATGCATTTTCTCTTCCACACCAACAAATTCCAGTTTTTCCTTGCATAAATCAATTTTTTCTGCATTTGAATATTTCTTTTTGGAATATACAAGAGGCAAAATCACATTATCGTACACACTCATACCTGGAATTAACGCAAAATCCTGCATTACATAACCAAAATATTCATTCCTGTATCTTGCAAGTTCCTTTTCCTTTAATTTGGAAACATCATTGCCATCTAATTCGTATTTTCCGTTGCTTATGGCTAATTCCAAACCTATACAATTTAGTAATGTGGATTTGCCTGAGCCGGATGTACCGATTATAGCAATCATTTCCCCTTCTTCGATTTCTAAATTAATGTCCGACAATACGCAATTTTCGCTATTATTATATTCTTTACATACATTTTCTAGTTTAATAATTTTCTTCATACAATTCTCCTTGGAGTTTCATTTCAGCTAAATCAATTCTATATAATTTCACAACATTAGGAATAATACTTAACAATATAAGAATTAATCCAAAAAGATATGTTTCCATACAGGACGTGTTAAATTTACTGTAAATCGAAAGAACAATTGCCTCTGGTAAAAATATAATTGCAACATATAAAGCAAATCTGCATATAACATTAATTCTTGTTGCGCCGCAAATCATATGAATTGCATATGCTTTTTTCTTTTTCTCAAAAAGATTTAATAAACTTATTATCATGCTAAAACCGGTAAAACAAAGCATACAGATAATCATGATAATTCTCCATTTCAATGCATCCTTAAGTGTTGACGCATAATCAGCTATATTTTCATTGATATTCTGATAATTCATGTCAAATAAATCCAACTTTTTAGATTCTTCTTGTATTTTTAAAACATCTGATTCATTTTCAACAAATACGACAGTTGAACTTATTGCCATGTCCAATGTGGCAAACGATGTCAGATTTTCCTCTAAAATTGGCTGGAAAATACTGTTATCCAAATTCAGACTGTCTCCAATGTTAAAAACAGATGGCATTATACTACCTTTATCAAGAACACCAATGACAATATATTTTCTGTTTTTCTCTCCAAAAGAATCATATTCTTCATAAGTATTTCCCACTGAATACATATCTTTTAGATTATATCCTACTATCATTGGAATAAGTTCTTCGTTGTCATTGTCATAATCACAAAAACTTACACCTTCGCAAAGGGATATATTCATTTCTTTGAAAAACATATCATCAGCAGAATACTGTTCAACTACTGCTCCGCTGTTAAGCTGTGTAGAATAACTAAATACAGAATATGATTTAGTATTATCAAGGTTTTTAATATAATCATATAATTTGCGTGCTTTTTGAGCAGACTCTTCATCATTTTCGATTAATTTATCAATTTGAGCATTACTTGTCTGGTCTGAATTAACAAATGCACTGCTTTTAGTTAAATTGTCCAGATTATCTATTCCTTCATAGTATGAATTAATTTCATATACAGAAAAATATACAAGCATCATAATAATTATAATCTGAACTGCTAAAACGATATTCAATATCGTATTTTCAAAAATATCATTAAATGCATATTTAATCTGCATCATTTTCGCAATCCCTTTCTTCTCATAAACATAAATTTTATTCCTATTTCAATTTCCATTAACAATAAGCATAATGTAATATACCCCACACCAATTATTAATATCACGCCAGTATTATTGAAATTCTTCTCTACTATACCTGATATAATGCTATATATTCCAAATGAAATAAAATAGGTGATATAGGTAATAAAAAATAACTGAATTTGGAATAATCTTCTTATTTTGGGATAAGTTGCACCGTTAAGCATACGAACGTTTATCTCTCTTTTTCTTGAATTAATCCAATTCGTACCGAATATCATAAAATTAAGAAACTGGATTAATGCAATTACTTCCAAAATTATTGTTATAGATGAACTGTTTTTTATTGCATCAAATAAAT
Source organism: Agathobacter sp. (assembly GCA_036308125.1). GTDB lineage: Bacteria > Bacillota > Clostridia > Lachnospirales > Lachnospiraceae > Roseburia. Next base: position 86,210 of record JAXJWH010000144.1, on the reverse strand, counting down.
AATCCAAATCTGACATATTACTATCTGACAGTTTATCTACAGAAATTGTACAGAATTCATTAAGCAGATTATCTATATTATCAATTTTATCTGTTTCCAGAAAATAATCACCAATAAGATTTTCACTTATACTTCCTTTTTCATGAGGCACTTCTTCTGCCAGTATATTGTAGAATCCTTTGGAATACCTTGTATCTATATCATATATTCCAATTACTTCGTAAGGAGTCGAACCTACCGAATAATATTTTTTATTATTTTTTACAATACAATTGGAAACTTCTGATTTAGATAATAACATTACATAATTATTTTCCTTAAAATCCTCTGCACTAAAATTTCTGCCCTCTATAATATTAATTGGAAGATTTCCTTTCGTAGAATAAACACCTGTTATATTTTTGTTATTGGTTTTCATCAGATTAAAATCAATCCCCGATTTTTTTACATGTGAAACCATGTCTTTAACAGTCTTATCTTCAAGTGATTTATCTCTGTAATATCCAATGCTATATTTTATATATTGATTTGAAAATTCATATGGTACGCCTTCAAGCTGTTTATATCTTTTTGCAATCTGGCCTACAAAAAAATTTGTGCATACACATATCATGCAAATTAATATAATTACATATTTTGTCTTTTTTAATAAATATTTCATATCTACTCCACAATAAAGCCTAAGCAACAGCTTAGGCTTTATATTAATTATTTAAAATATATCCAACCATAATTGAACTTTGTAACATACTTTGGATCATCTGATAAAGTAATCTTATCCCAAGCATACGCTGTTGCAGTGTGCTTTGTGTTACTCGTTTTACTCTTGGCTTTACTAGTATATAAACGTCCACCATTTGTTGTTACACTTTTTCCATCACGTGTATAATTCACATATGCCTGCTTTACATTTTTTCCAGCAACCAAATGATATCCTGCATCTTCAGGAATACAATATGAACCAACAAACTGAATGTAGCCCTTATACTGAAGCTGAAACCTTTCTTTAGACTTTGCATAGTCTGTTTTCTGTGCTGAAACAGAAACAACAGAACTAAATACCATAGCAGATAATGCTAAACCCGTAAATATTTTCTTACATTTAAGATTCATAAACCGCTCTCCTTTGTATTCTTTATGGTTAACCACAAGAATTATATTATATTATATTATATTATTTGTCAAGCACAATTTCTCAATTTATTTGCAAAAAAACACATTTTAAAAAACACAAAAGAATATGTAAAGTTAAAGGTTCTAAAATAAATGTTGGGATGACGATTTTTATCGTCCCTCAGCATTTTTTGTTTATATTATAATAAAAGAAAAACCTCCAAGTGCCAGTCATTACACAAAGCACTCAGAGGTATAAAATAATACAAATCTAAATTTATCTGCAACCTGTACTAATTGATTCAATAGCAACTGCGCCACCACGAACAACACTAATGTGCTTAAATTTAGTCTTTAATAAAGCTACTAATTCATCATTTCTATGCTCTGTCAGATTACTTTCAAGTGTAACACTATGAGTGTTGATATCAACAACCTTGATATTAAATACCTGGGCTATCTGGAATACCTGATTGATTCCATCCTGGTCAATTTTCTCAACTTTAGCAAACAAAATTTCCTTCATATGAAGAGGTACATCAGTTAAGTCAATAACTTTAATTACTTCAACCATTCTGTTTAGTTGTTTTTTTATCTGTTCAAATGTAATATCATCACTTGTAACACTGATTGTCATTCTTGAAACTGTCTCATCCTCAGTTGTTCCTACTGTTAAAGTCTGAAGATTATATGATTTAGCAGAAAATAAACCGGATACTTTTGCAAGGACTCCTACCTGATTTTCTACATATAAAGCAATCCAACGTTTTTTCATTTCTGACATATTACGCCCTCCTATTTAAGTATCATCTCGCTCATTGGGTTTCCGCTTTTAACCATTGGCAATACGATTTCATCTGTTGCAATCATAAATTCAATAATTCTAGGAACACCCTTATGCTTTTTAGCTTCTTCAAATGCTGCATCTATATCTTCTTCATTCTCAACTCTGATTCCAAAACCACCATAACTTTCAACAAGTTTTACAAAGTCTGGAGTGTATTTTGGACAATTATCGTTTGGTCCTTTACATTCTGCAGGACATGTTGTTCTTCTTCTAAGACAAGTTGCTGAATATCTCTTTCCATAGAAAAGCTGTTGCATCTGTCTAACCATTCCAAGATAATAATTGTTTAAAAGGCAAACCGTAACATCAGCTCCCTGAACAATTGCAGTTGCAAGTTCCTGAATATTCATCTGAAGTCCGCCATCACCTGAAATACATACAACTTCTCTGTCTCTGTTTCCGATTTTAGCTCCAATTGCTGCAGGCAATCCAAATCCCATTGTTCCAAGACCACCTGAAGTTATTAATTTATTCTTCTCTCCAAGTTCAAGATACTGACAAGCCCACATCTGATGCTGACCTACATCTGTAACATAGATTGCATCCTTAAAATTAGAATTAATATGTTCCATAATCATCTGTGGAGTCATACCCTTATCTCTTCTCATTCCAAGAGGATTTTCGCTTTCCCACTGATCAATTTCTTTCTTCCATGATGTAATTTTCTTAGGTTCTGCCCATTCAATTAATTTTTCAAGGGCAACATTTGCATCAGCAACGATAGGAACATCTACAACTACGTTTCTTGAAATTGAAGATGTGTCTACATCAATATGTACAATCTTTGCCTTTGGAGCAAATTCATTAAGATCTCCTGTGATTCTGTCGTTAAATCTTGTTCCTATTGAAAACAACACATCACATTCACTTACAGCTTTATTAGCTGCGTATTTTCCATGCATTCCGCAATTTCCAATATATAATTCATGGTCTGTTGGGATTGCTCCCTTACCCATAATTGTAGTTACAACCGGAACATTTTCTTTCTCAACGAATTTCTTAAGTTTGCTATTGGCTTTTGCAACGTTAATTCCGCCACCTGCCAATATCAAAGGTTTTTTTGCAGATTTTAATAATTTATATGCTTTCTTAAGCTGACCTACATGAACACTGTCATTTATCTTATATCCTCTTATGTCAACATGTTCAGGATAATCTGCAGGTCCGACTGAAGTCTGAATATCCTTTGGAATATCAATTAAAACAGGGCCTGGTTTACCAGTCTTGGCAATATAAAATGCCATTTTAATTATTTTTCCTAAATCTTTTCTATCCCTTACAGTTACTCCGTATTTTGTGATGCTTCTTGTCATTCCAACAATATCAACTTCCTGAAAAGCATCATTTCCAATAAGATTAAGTGGAACCTGTCCTGTAAAGCATACTAATGGAATATTATCATAATGTGCGTCTGCAAGACCTGTAATAATATTTGTTGCACCAGGTCCGCTTGTTACGAGACACACACCTACTTTACCAGTTGATTTTGCATATCCTTCAGCTTCATGAATAAGTCCCTGCTCATGTCTTGGTAATACCAAATCGATTGAATCAGTCTTATACAGCTCATCAAATAAATCTGTAACTGTTCCACCCGGATACCCAAAAATTGTATCTACACCTTCTTCTTGTAACGCTTTAACAAACAATTTTCTTCCTGTGATGTCCATTTCTTCGTCCTCTCTACTACTAACTATATTAATCCCATTACTTTAAGCAAATATATCCAGCCTGTAAGCGTAAATGCCGCTAAAAGCGTTGTCATAACCACGATACTTGCCGTAAGGGTTCCATCATTTTTCATATTTTTTGCCATTATGTAACAACTTGGTGTTGCTGGAGCTGCTAACATAATTAAAATAGCAATTATTTTTTCTCCTGTAAATCCCATTGAAACTGCAATTGGAATAAAAACCATTGGCTGAATCACTAATTTAATAAGTGATGCTGCAATTGTTGGTTTCATCTTCTTCATGGCTTTCTTGCCTTCAAAACCTGCTCCTAATCCAATCAAAGCAAGTGGTGTTGCCAATTGTGCAACAGAATTAATTGTCTTATCAATTATAACAGGAAAATCTATACCAATAAGTGCCACAATGACACCTAATGCAATTGAAATTATTATAGGGTTTTTTATTATATTTACGCAAGTCTTTTTTATAATTTGTGTATCTCTTTGTTCCCCTTCATCCAGCTGTGCTTCGAATGTCAGTACAATAACAGAATAAATATTGTATAAAGGAACTGCACCAATTATCATCATTGGTCCCATTGCAGAACTTCCATATATATTGTTGATAAATGCAAGTCCCATAACAGCCGCACTGCTTCTGAAAGAAGCCTGAACGAAAGCACCTCTTATGCTTTTATCCTTGATAAAAAGATGTGTTCCGCCCCAAATTGCCCAAAAACATATGCTACTTGAAATCGCACAAAAAAGAACAAATTTCAAATCAAATGTGGCTCTTATGTCTACTGCAGCAAGATCCCTGAATACCATAAAGGGCAAAGTTACCTTAAAATTAAATTTATTTGCCACTGTAACAAAGTGTTCATCTAACATCCCTATCTGCTTAAAAAACCAGCCGATTACCATTACCAGAAAAATTGGCAATGTAACATTTAAACTAAATATAAACTCACTCATTTTATTTCACTTTCTCATATTTGTAGAAGTAAAACTCCAGATCAAAATATGTCTGCTCTTCACTATCCATAGTTATCTTCCACTCGTCCATTTCATCTAAATTAGGAAAATACGCATCTGCAGCATATTCAAAATCAATTTTTGTAATATGCGCCACATCACACTCATCTATGAGCTGTGTGTAGATTTGTTCTCCACCTATAACATATACATCTTTACTATCATACTTTTCCAATTCCTGATGCAATTCATCCATTGAATGAACCACAATAGCACCCTTGACATTATAGTCCTTATTACGAGATAAAACAATATTTGTTCTATTAATAAGAGGCTGCCCATTTGGAAAACTTTCCAAAGTTTTTCTACCCATGACCACGACTTTGCCTGTAGTTTCCTGTGCAAAAAATTTCTGGTCCATTGGAATTTTGACTAATAATTTATTTTTATTTCCAATAGCCCAATTGCTGTCTACCGCTGCAATCAAATTCATTATGTATCCCTCTATTCTCTTAATATTTTCTACCATTGTAACCAATTTATTCCTAAAAGGCAAGAATTCTAAACTTTATAAAAGAAATATAAAAATTTCTTTCAATATTTTATAAATGTTTTTCTAACTGGACACAATTTATACAAATTTATTGGTTATACTATGTCTCGTAAAGGAAATTAATTTTTCCTTACCTATTATTCCCTTTTTTAAACATTTTCATAACTAAACTCCTTGAAAAGAAGCTGATTCCCCTCGGCTTCTTTTCTTCTTTTTCTTGATTAATAAATTAATACCTTGTATAATATTTTGCATGGTGTTTTACCAGTACAAAATTTACAAACGAGGTTATTATATGCAATTCTATTTAGCACCAATGGAAGGTATGACAGGTTATATCGTAAGGAATGCCTTTCATCATAATTTTGATTATATTGATAAATATTACACTCCATTTATTCCCGCCGCTAAGCGTATGAATAAGAAAATCCAAAGAGATATCGACCCATCCAATAATGAAGGAATTACTTTAATACCGCAGGTTATGTCAAATAACGCCATGGAAGTTATTGACCTTTCGCATCAGCTCGAAAAATTCGGGTACACAACTCTTAATATTAACCTTGGGTGTCCATCAGGAACTGTTGTTGGGAAGAAACGTGGCTCAGGTTTATTATTCTATCCTGAGGAACTAGATCATTTTCTTGAAGAATTATATTCAAATATAAATATTCCCGTATCCATCAAAACGCGAATAGGTTTTAATTCCGAAGATGAATGGTATGAAATAGCGGAAATCTATAGCAAATATCCAATTGAGGAATTAACCATTCACCCAAGAATACAGAAAGATTTTTATAAAAACAGTCCAAGACTTGATGCCTTTAAGCATGCAACCGAGGTTATTAATTGTCCTCTTTGCTACAATGGAGACATAACATCTGTCGAATCTTTTTCAAAAATTCATAACGAATTTCCAGATATAAACAGTTATATGATTGGACGCGGTTTATTTGAAAGACCTGGATTAATTCATGAAATAATGTCCAACTCCGCTGATGACATTGATGAAAAAGAAAAACGTGAACGAATTACTAATTTCCATAATGAAATATTAAGCGGTTATCTTAGTATAATGTCTGGTGAAAAAGATGCGATGTTTAGAATGAAGGAAATATGGTTATATCTTAGAAAAAGCTTTGATGATTCAGATAAATACTGGAAAAAAATCAAAAAAGCACAAACTCTTTCTGATTACAATACAATCGTCAATTATATATTTAATAATTTGAAACTTACTAAGTAGAATATTTCAATAAGATGTGTGTATATAGAAAAACTTCTATATACACACATTTTTAATTCATTATTTCTTTATACCTGTTAGTTCAAGCACTTCAGTTACTTTTGTAACAGGAATTATTGTAAGATTATCCTTGACTTCCTCAGGAATGTCTTCTAAGTCTTCTTTATTATCTACCGGAATATATACAGTTTCTACTCCGGCTCTTACTGCCGCCATTAATTTTTCCTGCAAACCACCTATAGGCATAACATTTCCCTGAAGAGATACTTCTCCTGTCATTGCAATATCAGATTTAACAGCACAATTATTAATCAATGATGCAATCGCTGTTGTTAAAGTTATACCGGCTGAAGGACCGTCCTTTGGAATAGCACCTGCAGGAACATGGATATGTATATCGTTTTCCTTAAACACATCAGCTTTATCAGGATACATACTTTTAACAAGGCTTATGGCAATCTGAACTGATTCTTTCATTACATCGCCTAACTGTCCAGTTATTATTACCTTACCTTCACCCTTTGTAAGTATAGATTCAATAAATAATATATCTCCTCCTGCCTGTGTCCATGCAAGACCTGTTATTACTCCTGGTTTATTTTCTTTATTAATTACATCATGTTTAATTGGCTTTGTATCAAGAAATTCTTTTAATTTCTTTGCATTGACTGTTACGGAACGCTGCTCTTTTTTAACCAATTTAACAGCAACAGTTCTGCAAATATTATCAATCTGTTTCTTTAAACCTCTGACACCTGCCTCCATGGTGTAATCCGCAATTACACTATGTAATGCTTTATCAGTTATTTTTATATTGCTGTTTTTAATACCCATTTTTTTCATTGATTTTGGAATCAGATGTTTGCGGGCAATCTGCATTTTTTCGCTTTCTGTATATCCCTGGAAATTAATTACTTCCATTCTGTTAAGCAATGGCTCAGGGATTGTATCTACAGAATTGGCTGTGCAGATAAATAATACATCTGAAAGGTCATATGGAACATTCATATAGTGGTCTGTGAAAGTATTATTCTGCTCAGGATCTAATACCTCAAGCAATGCACTTGATGGATCTCCGTCAAATGCCTTAACAAGTTTATCTACCTCGTCAAGAACCATTACAGGATTTGACACTCCGCTTTTTTTAATGGCATCCATTATTCTACCAGGCATGGCTCCGATATAAGTTCTTCTATGACCTCTTATCTCAGCTTCATCTCTGATACCGCCAAGGCTTACTCTTACGTATTCACGCTTAAGTGCCTTTGCAACACTTTGACCAATACTTGTCTTTCCTGTTCCCGGTGGTCCTACAAATAATAAAATCGAGCCAGATTGTCTTTTATTTAAAGCCATTACAGCAATTTGCTGAATAATTCTTTCTTTTGCTTTTTTTAGTCCAAAATGCTCACTGTCAAGAATTTCCTCAGCTTTTGACAAATTTATTTCTCTGTATTTTTCCTTTTTCCATGAAAGACTTGTTACGAAATCAAGGTAGTCATATAACATTCCATATTCATGCCCATCCTGACCTTCCTGCTTCATCCTGTTTAAAATCTTAGTTGCCTCAGCTCTGGCTTCCTTATTCATATCAGAATTATTAATTTTTTCTTCGAATTTTCTGATATCGGACTGACTTTCCGGATGAAGTTCGTCTAATTCATTTTGTAAAATATCTATTTGTTTTCTAAGAGCATCTTCTCTATATAATTTTTCGTTTTTCTTTTTCTGCTCATTTTCAATTTCACTGCTGACTTTTGTTAATTCAATTAATCCGTAAATCAGCTTTTCCATCTTATCGTAACATTCAGACAAAGTTTCTGCTGATAAAATTTCATATTTTTCTTCATTAGTTACATCAAACTGATTCGATAACGTTGCTGTCATTTCTTCTAATGAGCGCCATTTCATAATGTAATTTCTTGCAACAACGCCCCACTGATAATGAGATACATATGATAAAAGGGAACTGCGAACCTTCTTATAACGCTTTTTACATTCTTCATCGTCAATGTCTCTTATCATATCATGCTTTGCGAAAGTTACAGATATCTCATTATTCTCATTTATCTCAATCTCATCAACCAAAACTCGCTCTTTTGTTGTGAGGATAACATTCTCATCTTTGTCTATTTTATTTATCACTCCTGTTACCGCTATAGGATAAAAATCCTCAGGAGTCATCTCATCTCTTTCTTTTTCGCTTTTAAGCATTATCATTAATACTTCGAGATTTTCCTTTGCCTCTGTCTGAGCAATTTCATTGAAATAATCTTTTTTGAAATAAAAAGTTATTCCCGGTAACATTATCAAACTATGAAAAGGTACAACTACCATATTTTGCCTCCGTTCTATTAGCACTCTGTTATAATGAGTGCTAATAATATATTAATAAAAATATAAATCCTATCAATTTGATTGTCAATAGAATTTATATTTTTTTAATAATATACAATATAAGAAACAAAAAACACAACACTATATTGTTTTGTAATTTTCTAATATATGATTATACATGGACCTGACTGCCGGAGCCATAAAATCAGGATTTAATGCGGCGATACCTATTATGCGATTTGCTTCTGGTCTTATGTTGTAGCAATCCACTTCATAAGGTATATCATTCATAACCAGTTGTGGCATCAGACAGATACCAAAGCCTTTTTCGACAAGTCTGACCGTTGATAAATCATCCACCACATGATAATTTGATTTAATACTTAAATTGTTTTCCTTAAGAAAATTCTGTATATCTGCATCAGTACATTCTCTTTGAGTAACAAACTGATAATTTCGCATATCTTCGATATCCATATAATCCTTAGAACTGTCCGAAAACAAATTTCTTGGTACAACACATAACAATGGATCTTTGTATAAAGGCTCAATCGGTATCTCTTTCGCACTGGATACTGACAAAAATCCTAAATCAACCACTCCGTTTTTAATCCAATAGGCAACTTCATCATAAGTTCCTTGATATATCTCTATATCTATTCCTGGGTGTTTCTTAGTAAATGTACTTAGAATCTCTGGCAACCAGCTTGTACATACACTGGAAAAAACAGCCATCTTGACCTTACCTGTTTTTAAACCATTCATTTCATCAATCATTTGTTGCAAACTTTCATCACTATTCAATACAGCATTAACGTAAGGAAGCAGATGCTCACCATAGTTAGTAAGGGTAATTCCACTTTTACTTCTGCTTAATACTGAAAAACCAAGTTCACTTTCCATATTCGATATGGTATGACTTATTGCGGATGGAGTTAATCCTAAAATGTCTGCCGCCTTTTGAAAACTTCCCATATCTGTTACTGTTTTAAATACCTGATACGTAAGTAAGGTCATTTGTGTCCTCCAATTATTTGTTAATCAATTCTCTAAATTTCTCAGATACTCTTCCATTAGAAGCAACCTTTGTTAAATCAATTGCCGCCGAACCTCCACGTCTTACATCTTCGCAATTTACAAAAACTTTTTTGAAAAAACAAAATCTGGATAAATTTTATTAAATTCGAATTTAAGGTAATTCTGAACATTGTAATCAACCTGTGTAACATAGTCTGAATCACCTTTAATGCTTATATCTGAAATTGCAATTTCATCATCAAAAAATTGCTTTGTATTTCTAATTATATTTTTAATTTTTTCAATCTCTATTGTATTCATACATTATCTTGCACATTTATATTGCAAATCTTCCCATCTTCTATCAACTTCAGCCTGGAACTGTGCAATTAAATCTTCATTTCCAGGTTTGAATAAATGCTTAAATCTTCCCTGTGCTCTTAAGAAATCTTCAATAGGAAGTTTCTTCTTTGGCTCGTATGTAAGTGTCCACTTTCCATGGTCAACCTCAAACATTGGCCAGTAACATGTATCAACAGCAAGTTTACAAATCTTCATAATATCTGATGCTTCATATCTCCAACCTCTTGGACATGGAGTCATAATATTAAGGAAACATGCTCCTTCTGTATAGATTGCTTTCTCAGCCTTCTTATGTAAATCCATAAAATTATTTGTAAAAGTAGTTTGTGCTACATATGGAACATCATGGTCAGCGATGATGCTGGCTAAATCTTTACGATTCTGCATCTTACCGTTTGATTCAGTTCCAACAGGTGTTGTTGTAGTATCTGCATACATTGGAGTTGCAGAAGAACGCTGAATTCCAGTATTCATATATGCTCCGTTATCATAGCATACATATACCATGTCATGTCCTCTTTCCATTGCACCTGACAATGACTGGAAACCGATATCATATGTTCCACCATCTCCACCAAATGTAATGAATTTGAAATTAACATCCTCTGGAAGTTTTCCCTTTTTCTTAAGTGCTTTATATGCTGTTTCAACTCCGCTAAGTGTAGCTCCTGCATTCTCGAATGCGTTGTGAATGTAGCTGTCTTCCCATGCTGTATATGGATACATAAAAGATGATACTTCAAGACATCCTGTGGCATTACCAATTACTGCCTGATCTCCTTCATGTAATGCTCTTAAAACTGCTCTTACACCGATTGTTGCTCCACATCCGGCACACATACGATGTCCTGGAGCTAAACGCTCCGGTTTACTCATAACTTCTTTTAAATTATAGTCGCTCATATTTATCTCCAATCTAATCCGTACTATTAAGGCGAACCTTAAATTTTTTACTGACGTAATCCAATATATTTAAATTGTTCAATCTTGGTTCCATTTTCAACAGAATCCTTAAGTTCTGCGAAAATCTCATATACATCATCTACTGTAAAATCTCTTCCTGCTAATCCATAAATATAATTAACAGCAGAAATCATTACTTTGTTGCGGAAAAGACCGGCTGTTACTTCACTTCCTAATGGTCCTCCATTACCGTTATAACTTTCAGTTCTATCCATAATTGCTACTGCCTTGCAATTTTCTACTGCCTTAGCAAGTTCGTCTGCTGGGAATGGTCTGAATACTCTGAGTTTAATCACACCAACTTTCCATCCCTTATCTCTTAAATCATCAACTGCCTGCTTTGCTGTTCCTGCTGCTGAACCCATAATAAGCATGATATAATCAGCATCCTCAGTTCTGTATTCCTCAAATAATCCGTACTCACGACCTGAAAGATCTTTGAATTTCTTTGCAACTTCAAGGATTACTTCTTTGGAATTTTCTAATGCCAATTCCTGATTTTTCTTAGCTTCCATCGCATAGTTAGTAACTGAGTATGGACCAACTGCAATTGGTTTACCTGGATTTAATAAATATTCCTCTGGCTCATATTCTCCGACAAAATTCTTTACTTCTTCGTCTTCGAGTAATTCAATATTCATTACAGCATGACTTGTAATAAATCCATCCTGACAAATCATAATTGGAAGATGAACCCTTTCATCCTCGGCAATTGGATATGCCTGAATGAAATTATCGTACGCTTCCTGATTATCCTCAGCATAAATCTGAATCCATCCTGTATCTCTTGCACCCATACCATCGGAATGGTCACAGTTGATATTGATAGGTCCTGATAATGTACGGTTTACTAAAGCTAATGCACATGGCATTCTATTTGATGCAGCAAGGAGAAGTTCCTCCCACATAAGTGCAAGTCCTGCTGAAGATGTAGCCGTTAAACTTCTTGCACCGGCAGCTTCTGCTCCGATTGTAGCACTCATTGACGAATGCTCACTCTCAACCGGAATAAATTCTGTATCCATCTGTCCGTTTGAAATATATGTAGATACCATCTGTGGAATCTCTGTTGAAGGTGTGATTGGGAAAGCTGGCATAACATCAGGATTTACCTGTTTAATTGCATATGCAACTGCCTCATTTCCAGACATACGATCTTTTCTAGCCATAATTATTTTCCCTCCTTCATTTCAATTGCACCAAAAGGACATGCCTTTGCGCAAATTCCACAACCCTTGCAATGGTCGTAATCAAAATCTCCACGTTCACCGTTTGTTACCGGAATACTGCTGTCCGGACAAACCGGAGCACATAATAAACACTGTTTACATAATTCTGGTTTAAATACAGGAGTATTTGATCTCCATTCACCGGTATGAAATTCTTTTGAAGTTCCTGCAGCAAACATCATTAAACCTTCAGTTAATTCCTGATGTGGTGTCTGCTCATTAATTTTACTAATATCTGTTCTCATAATTACTTCGCTCTCTAACTGTTTTTTTATATATTTTATATGCTTTCTTATCGTATGTTTTCAAATACTTAAGCGGATATTTAAACATATTTAAATTTATTCGTTTAATTATGTATTTTCAATGATTCCTATATCTGCAAAACATCCTTGGCATATACAAGTTAAAACAAACTATGCTGTCATTTTCTTTTCTTCCAAATCACTTCTAAGTGCATCAAAAGTCATTGTTAATGCTTTCATATTTCCATCAATAACTTCTGGTTTCTTTGCGAATTTGTGCTGGTATGAAGCTCTCATTTCATTTATGAATAATTTTTCTTCCATTACTCCGCTAACTGCAACGGCTGCTGCAAGCATTGGTGAATTTGGAAAATATTTTCCTAAAGCATCCATTGAAATCTTTCTTGCATCAATTGTATATACATCGCCTTTGTAACCCCTTAATAAAGGCATAATCTGTTTCTTTGATTTAACTGTGTTGATGATAATTGCTCCATCCTCTTTTAATCCTGCAGTAACATCAACAGATTCAAGAAGAGAATCATCTACAACAACTACTAAATCAGGTGTATAAATATTTGAATGAACTCTGATTTCTTCATCGCTGATTCTGTTATAAGCTGTAATAGGTGCTCCCATTCTCTCTGGACCATATTCTGGAAATCCCTGAACGTATGCACCTGTCTTAAATGCTACATCTGCTAAAAGAAGTGCTGCTGTCTTAGCTCCCTGACCGCCTCTTCCATGCCATCTAATTTCTAATTCATTTCCTCTCATTTTATTCTCTCCATTCTCAAATTTAAATTTATAATTTGTTGTGAATTATTTTCATTTTTGAATTGATTTATTTTCATCTTGTAAATCACATTTATTATTATACAACATATTCTTATAATGTAAACTGAAAATATGACTATTTTTCATTCTATAGATGAAATAATTTCATTTTAAAGCCAAAAAAAGGACTTTTACATGGTTTTTCCACATAAAAGTCCTTAAATTAACATTAAATATTATTTAATTTTAGCTGCTGTAACAGTTGATGGCTTACTATATACTGTTTTACTTCCAACTTTTCTGTAAGCTACTGCCTTGAAATAGTAAATCTTGCCTTTTTTAAGTTTAGAACATTTTGCAGTTACTGTCTTACCATTCTTAATTGTACCAAGAGAAACGTATTTACCGTTTTTCTTTGTTGAATAATAGATCTTGTATCCTGATGCACCGTACACTCTTCCCCATCTAAAGCATGTCTTTTTATAAGACTTATTTGTAACTTTAAATGATTTAACCTGACCAAGAACCGGTTTAACATTTATGTATTTTGATTCTCCATATACTTTCTCATCTCCTACATATTTGAATGCAGTAACCTGATATGTATATGTTGCTCCTGTTGTTAAACCTGTTGCAGTATAACTTCCACCTTCTGTGGTTGCAACTGTCTGGAAATGATCCTTTACATATTTGTCAACCTGATATCCGCTTGCACCGTCAACTTTAGTCCAACAAATCTTAACTGAATTATAAGTCTTAGGAACAGCAACTAATTTAGTAATAACCAAACTATCTGTTAAATAGTCATCCTCACTACCTGTGTTACCCATGTCGGTATCTGTGTTTCCAACATCAGTATTTCCGGAGTCTGTGCTTCCTGAACCTGTATTTCCTGAATCTGTGTTGCCAGCATCAATATTTCCTGAGTCTGTGCTTTCTGAACCTGTGTTACCTGAATCAGTATTTCCTGAGTCTGTATTTCCTGAATCAGTATTTCCAGAATCTGTGTTGCCAGCATCAGTATTTCCTGAGTCTGTGCTTTCTGAACCTGTGTTACCTGAATCAGTATTTCCTGAGTCTGTATTTCCTGAATCAGTATTTCCTGAATCTGTGTTGCCAGCATCAGTATTTCCTGAGTCTGTACTTCCTGAACCTGTACTTTCTGAGCCTGTATTTCCTGAGCCTGTGTTTCCTGAATCTGTATTTCCTGAGTCTGTACTTCCTGAACCTGCATTCTCAACTTCCTCAAGACCTCTGCTTGCATTTACAAGCCAGATTCCTGCTTCTGTCAAATCTGTACCAGTCCATTTGCTTGTCTTGCTACAAGAAGTTGTTAACAATGATGCTGTTTCGCCCTTGTTACATAAACTCCAACATGCGTAACTGATATTGTTTGCTTTCATCAAATTCATCCAGTCAGTTGCATTGCTTGCATCCAAAGAACCGTTACCTGAAGCTTCACTTAATCCAAATTCTGATACAAATACAGGAGTTCCTGAAGCAATTGCGCGCTTCATTTTATCCTTGATATTATCGTAATGAGTTGATGCATAGAAATGTAAGTTATACATTACATTACTGTCTGAAAGTGGCTTCTTTGCTACATCATCAACATCCTGTGACCATGTATTAGTTCCACAAAGAATAATAGCATTACTTCCGCAATTTCTTATAATGCTTGTAATCTTTGTTCCATATGAATATATGTCATTTCCTGAACCGTCATACCAGTTTGTACCTGTTGGCTCATTACAAATTTCAAAAATAACATTATTATAATCCTTATATTTAGTTGCATATTTTTTGAAGAATGTTTCAGCTTCACTCTTTGTCTCATTAGGATTGTATGATAAAACATGCCAATCGATAATAACGTACATTCCAAGTGATTTTGCTGCTTCTACACCTTCTTCGATTTTCTTATCTAAAGTGCCTTCATTTCCAATATATCCACCTTCTCTTGGATATATAGCAAGACGAACAGTATTAATTCCCCATTCATCTCTTAAACTCTGAAAAGCATCCTTATTGATATATTGTGGGAACCATTGTGCACCATGAGTACTTACTCCACGAAGCATAACGGCATTGCCGTTCTTATCGACAATTGTTGGTGCTGTGTAAGCTGATACTTTCTTAACTGATAATGCACCATGCTTACCAACAGGAGTTTCAGAAGCGGATAAATTCTTTGTAGCTCCCTTAACTGAATATTTTAATCCAGGAGCTGTATCAGATACACCTAAACTATATGTTGGTGTAGATAATGTTCCTCCACCACTAAATCCAAATTTCTCGTCAGGTGTACAAGTTATAGTCTCACCAGGCTTAATTCCCTTGGTGTATGTAATTATAACATTACCACCTGAATATCTTGCTGAAATGTTCCAACAAGAAAATGCTGTTACACTTCCATTAGTAGGGACTGTAAGTGTAATGGCATCAATTGTCTTACTTGTGTTGTTCTTAATGGAATATCCATATTCCTGCCAATCGTGATTTCCACCTGAATGTCTATTGATTTCAACATAGACATCACTGTTTGAAGCGTTTTTGATTGTTATCGCACTACTATAATCATATGCATATGTTACACAGGAACCATTTGCAATTTGCGAGGCCAGCATAACTACAAGAAGAAAAAATGCGACAATTTTCTTTTGGGTTGATTTTTTCATAACTGCTTTCCTTTCTTTACTGCCCTCAACACATTATAAATGTATTTTACCAAATTTTCCTTAAAAAATAAAGTATAATTTATTTACACTGCACATTTTCGCTGTTTCCATTTGCATCGCTATAGTATATTTTTTTATTTTTATATGTTATATCATCATCCGCCACGCCTGTAACCAGTGTGGATTTCTTTCCTGATTGAATATTTATTTTCGTTATGGAATATCTTTTCTTATAATAAATGTCTTCATCTGTAACAAAGAACCACTTTATATCTTCAAAGGAATTCATCATGTCATTGATATCTCGTTTTTCCTCAACTATTCCATAAAAATCTTCTATATTTTTATCCAAAGAACTATAAATTGTCTTTATATCATAATTCTTTAAATTCATTCTTTTGATACATATTCCATCATTTTCCTTGTCTTCCAATAAATAATAACAGTAATCATCCCAAACGAAAATTTTAGATATCTTTATATCTGTATCAAATACATCTTTTATGAGTTCCTCTTCATTTCCGTCTCTATCAGTATATAATATATTGGTATTTTCGTTATCTATTGCAATAGTTCCTCCCGACCAGTCCGCCTTACCCTGAGTATCATCTTTTCCGATAAATATAGTATTTTCAGACATATCTTTTTGGGCACTTCCACATCCGGAAACTACGAATGATAAAAGAATAATACTTAAAGCAACTTTTTTCTTATTCATAATTTTACTCAGAAAATTTATTTTAATTGCTTTTGAAAACAAAAACACACATATTATGCTTAAAATTATTATTTCTAAAACAAATAAAACCAGCATTAATTTCATATTATTCATTGGTATACCATGAAATATACATTGATATACATTTTCGCCATCAACAAAGGTACTTTCATACCTTGAAGGCCATATATACCCTACACCTATGATAGGTCCGCATGGCAATGGCAGATAATATAATACATTCTCACTTCTAAATACAATTACTGACAGCAACATAAATGCCGATGTTGTTATTAAGCTTATTGTTTTCTTCTTTATTGCAATACAGATTAATCCGGCAAACAGACTTAATAATATTGCACCTGCTATTCTGAATATAAATACAATGACTAATGCACTTGTAATTGAGATATCATATTCGTATTTTTGGAAAAATTCCAAAGATTGTAAAGGATAATTTCCATGCTTTAAACCAACCGTTCCAGCAAGGTATACTATCTTAATTAATTGAAATAGAACTGAAATTATAATTGAACTAATAATTCCCATACAGGTTTTTGCAGCAGGAACTTTGTATTTACCGTTTTTGCATGTCCAAAGTATAATCTGCATATCTTTCTCGTATTCATTTCCCCATAATTCAGTTACAATTATGATAATACAAAGAACTAACAAAAAATCCATGCTATCATGTTCAAAAATACTCTGCCATCCTCTTGTATCAAATACATATCCGCATCCCTTGTCCCTTTGAAAAACATATTGATTATACACAACCTGAAATGCCATATATTTTTGCTCATGAATTAATAACTCATTTTCAGAATCAAACTGTAATTCTTCATATTCCTTCTCAATTTCTTTACTTTTTTCTTCACTAACTTTTCCGCCATATTTTTCAAGATATTCCACATAATATTTCTCATTTCCATCTATCATATATGTAGAATCATATCCCTCAATTACAACTGAACATATTTTTGCAACAAAAAACACTAAAATTAGTATCCACATTTTTTGCTTTATAAATAACTTATAGCTTTCACTTCGTAACATAATTTTCCCCTGTACTTTCTATTTTGTGTTTACGAATTTTACTCATACCTGAAACAAAACAAAACATTACTATTCCAAATATAACCTGAATTTTTATACAACATAATATTTTTAAATCAAAATGACCTAGCAAATTAATTTCGTTAAATTCCTTAATAATGTCAGAAAATTTTAATAACGAAAATGGACTTATAATTGCAAGCAACGACTTAAAAATATCTTCACAATAAATATATCCACTACAGTACAGACCTAAGCAAACCACTCCTACAAATCCAATAAATGTAATAATTGGGTTTTTAGATATATAAGCAATAAAAGTAAAAATGATACTAATTACAATCATAGCAACTAATTTCATTCCTGTAATTGCAAGATAAGCTTCATTTAGCGTAATATTAAATGGTGTATATTTATAACAATCCAATGCATAGATTGGCATATTCCCATCACATAATCCATATACACAATTAAATACAATATAATTACATAACATCAACAGCACTGTAAAAACTGAAATTCCAATTACAACTGAGCATATTTTACCAAAGGTATATGTTTTACAGCCCTTGATTGTTCCCTTAACTATCTTCTCCATTCCGTTAATTCTTTCCTGGTAAAACATAGGAAGTGTTAAAAGCATAAGGGCAATAATCAACAAAACATCAGAAAAATTGTATGAAAAAAGATTTTTCCAACCTGAAACATCATAAAAATCAGATATACACCTGTTTTTATAATTGTTAACAATATATTTATTTTTATCTATCTCATACTTGTTATTAGTTTTCTCATAAAATAATATATTGTCATTTGCCTTTTCCACCATATCATTGTTTATACTGTAATAAGAAACCATGTATTCCATAGGAGTATAAAAACCTTTATGCACCAAAGAATAATCACCAAATATATATCCGGTTTTAGCTTCACTTGTATATTCTTTTGTATATGATCCTTCATTAACAATTTCCTCAAGATTATTATGTAAAGAAATTAATTCTTTTTGCTTTTCTTTTGTAATATTTCCGTCAAATTCTTTATGTAATTCCTGATAATATACATATCCTTTCTCTGTTAACTGATTGATATCTACTTCATCCGAGAAAATATCCTGCACATGAGAACTTTGATATAAAACAACAAAAACATTAATCAAAAGTAACAAAATCATCGGAATAATAACCGGTTTTCTAAGTATGTTCTTTCTTATTTCAAATGCTATAATTCTCATAACCGCCCTCTCTTATTCCCTAAATATAGATAAAAACACATCTTCCAACTGTGGTTCTAAAACTCTTGCTGACTCTGCTGGCTTATCCATACTGATTATTTTCATCGAAATCCCGTTATCCACCTGCTTAATATTTGATGTTAAATATTTATTCATCAATTCAGAAGCATCCTTTTCATTCGCTTCCACTTCCCAAACACAATTTTTAATACCGTTATTTAGTTCTTCCACTGTTCCCATTCGATTTAAAGTACCCTCTTGTAACATTACAATTTTATTTGCAATATATTCAATATCTGAAACAATATGTGTAGATATAAGAACTATACGATTTTTTGCGATACTTGAAATTATATTTCTAAATCGAATTCTTTCTCCAGGATCAAGACCTGCTGTTGGTTCATCTAAAACCAAAATCTTAGGATCATTTAACAAAGCCTGAGCAATCCCCAGTCTTTGCTTCATACCTCCTGATAATTCACTTATCTTCTTATCTATATGTTCTGTAAGATTAACCTTATCAATAATTAAAGGAATAATCTCCAATGATTTCTTTTTGGAGATTCCCTTTATACTACACATATACATTAAAAATTCTTTCACTCGGAAATTAGGATAAAACTGTGTATACTGAGGCAAATATCCAATCATATCAAGATATTTAACTCCCATTTTATTAATATCCTGCCCATCAAATTTAATATTTCCAGAGGTTTGTTGAATTATCCCTGTTATTATACTAATTAATGTTGTCTTTCCGGCACCATTTGCACCGAGTATTCCATATACACCATTTTCAAATTCCAAATTTAAATTTTTAAGTGCATATTTTTTATCATACTTTTTACTAATATTTTCCAATACTAATTTCATAAATTTCTCCTGATTTGAAAATTAATCTTCTACTTAAAAAAATTCCACCTTATTCTCATTCTCCGTAACCAGCGATAAAGCGTATATATTATCATTTTTCAATGAATAGATATTCAGTACTTTAACAGTGCTTTTAAAATTATATTCTTTTTCTTTTACAACTTCTCCAGTTTCAAAATCATATTGCCTTACTCTAAATGAATTATCTTTTTCCTGATTAACTGCAATAACATTCTTACCATCATCAGATAATGTTGCATTTGTACTTTCATGACCCTCAAGATTAATCACTTTATTTTCATTTGTCTTAGTATCTACAAACACAAATCTTCCACTGGTACTTCCATTATCAAGGTTATCAATCGAATCATTAAACCATATGTACCTGTCATTTGAATATATTGAAAAAACATTGTAGTCTTTTTCTTTATATACATGCACGTTACTATCATCAAATTGAATATATCCATATATCATTCCATCTTCGTCTATACATGTAAATGCAATTTTATCATTTCCGACAAATGTAAATAAATCTGGATCTATATTCTCCTCTTCCAACTGTTTATATTCCTTAAACTCTTTCGTTTTTTTATTATAACATTCGATTTCTCCATAATTATTGTATGCAACGACATTTCCATCTTTGCTTATGGAAAAATTACCAGACAACATTTCTTCATTGTCAAGATTATCAAATGCATCTTTTGCTTTTAATTCTTCCAATTCATTTAGTTTTTCATCAAAAAAGATAAATGAAATATCATCAATTTCCTCTCCACCCGGAATGTCTGATACAACTACTCCATCAATGTCCTTATTTTCCAATTTTCTGTTTGCAGTATACAGCCCAACACAGTATCCGCCATTAAATTCACCTATAATTTTGGCATATTGTTTTTCGTTTAATTTATAAGTGTTTAATATTTCACTATCAACTGCATTTCTTAATACAATTTCTCCAGTTTCGACCTCAATCGCTGGTACAGCTTCAACCTCAATATTATCGCTATCATTTTCGTTCTTTGTTGTATCCACTGTCTCATTTTGTGAATTTTTTTCAGAAGAAAAATCACCCGATTCATTTTTCCCACACCCTGTAAGGCACAAAAAAATGACACTTAATATTAATAACTTTTTCATACAATCTCCTTTTATCTATTCACAAGCAACATGCTATCTGTTTTATATACATCCTGCAGTTCATAATATTTACCAGAAGTCATAGCAATAGCGTATATTGAATTAATTTCATCATATTCTGATAAATCTAAATCAAATGTAATAGTAGCCATTTTTCCTTTTTGCATTTTTACTGTAAAATAATCACCACCATTTATTTTGACTGGTTTATTATTAACAAATACTGTTACTTTATCTTCTACATTCAATCCCCCAAACATCCTCATTGTAATAGTTATTTTTCCATTTTTACCATTAATAACACAACTATCATCATTCTCTTTTAAAATACTAAAAACACAATCAGCATCTAAAGAATCTTGCACACCACTTGCAATAGTACTTTTATATTCGGCAACTATCTCTTCCGGAATATCTCCCATTTCCACACCATCTTTTATTTCCTTAAGATTATTTTCACCATCTTTTTTCATTTCAATCTCTAAAGGAATATTAGTGCATAGTGACTGATTATTTCCAAAGCATGCTGCATTTTCTTCGGGTAAGGAATCAGGGTTATATATAAGTACGGGTAAAATTCCAACTGTATCACCTTTTTTACCTGATACAGGTTTAAAATAAAAAGTTATATCCTTGTTTTCTCCTGGCTTTAATGTAATTCTTTTGAATACTTCTTCACCATCTGATTCATCCAATTTATATGATTGAACATTACCATCTATTAGAAGAATAATTCCGACAGTTACTTCTTCACCTTCTGATGAATTCGAATTTTCCAAATAGAAAGGAACCTCTACATCATCTCCATTATATATATATTTATCTTCACCTGTAAAACCAAATGCAAATCGGCTTTCATTTTCAGCCATTGCATCCATACCATCAGAAAATTTCTCACTGTTATTGAATTCATTTTCTACGACAGTATTATTATCATTGCTTACCTTTTCAGTTCCGCATCCAACACAAAAAAAATAGCATAGACATAACTATGCATATTACCTGTTTCATATTCTTCATACTGACTCTCCTTATTTATATTATATATATATTCTTTTTGTGCACAATCCAAAGCTTTTTTTACATTGGAAAACTCTCCCCTGCTCATCTCAATAATTTTTCCATTATCCATGATCACATTATTGTATGAATACTCATTCACATGTCGAGCATTAACAATACAACCGCTATGAACTTTAACAAAAAATTCTTTTCCTAATTTCGTTAATAACTCTGTCAATGATATTCGCTTCGAAATTCTTTTGCTAGTATTGTCTGTTGTATATATATTTATTTTTCTTGACTCCATTTCGCAATATAATATATCATCACGATTTAATAAAACTACCCCATCTTCTGATTTAATAACCAATCTGTTTTCTTGTTTCTTTAAAGTATCTTTACAAATCTTGTTTATCAGCTTTTGCATATCAGTATCCAAGCAGTGTCTTCTGATAAACTGAATTGGATTATAATCAAAGGATTCAAATACATCTTCATCATGGGATGAAACGAAAGCAATATCAGAATCTATATCTAATCTTTTAATCTGTTTTGCCATATCAAATCCGAAAAATTCTTTCATTTCCATATCTAAAATGAAAACATCGAATTTGTATTCATTTTTATGTATGTCCTCCAGCATTTTCCTACCATCAGAATAGAAATGAATATCGAATTCAACTAAAGACTCAGTTGTTGAATTTTCCGTCAATTTCTTAAATGTGGCTAAATCTTCCTCTGTTCCATATATTCCCACTTCTGTTCTCATTAGTTCTCCCATCCACAAACATACAATATTGCATATATATTTGCTTTTTTATTTTATAGTCTATCACTCTATATGTCGTATTTCAACAACATTAAGAAAATCTTAATATAATTTCTACTCCTTTCGTTTATTTGATGTTTAAACATCCATATGTATAGTATCATTTTTCAAAAATTTTACAAGCGATTTGGCTTATTCTGTAGCTTTTTTGGCTTATTTTGCAGTTGAACCAAAAAAAGACTTCCATTTTAGATTATTTTCTAAAATGAAAGCCACTATATTCCGCTTCTATTCATTTGTCGATATTGCCTCATCTATATATTTGCAAACTTTATCAAAATATTCCATAGAATATTCATCATATTCCAAGGTATATCCTGAATCTTCTAACTCGGTCCTGGCAACTTCTAAATTTTGTATCATACTAAGACTTTTATCCTTAACCATATTCCAACATTCCATGAAATCATCTTGAAATGCTTCGTCTTCTCCTCCGTTGTTTTTCATCCATCTGACAACTTCATCAGTGACAAAATCCTTGATTTCATCCGCCTTCTCACCATTTGTCTGAACATAGTCAATAAACATACCAGAAGCATATGCCAGTTTCAGGCTGCTTCCTGCTGTACCAGGTGCGACACTGTATATAGAATCCATAACTTCAAATACAGTTATCTCTTCACCTGTTTCCGTAGTCTCAGTTTCGTTAACATTAGTTTCGTTTTCTTCATCTGGATTAATGGTTTCCTGAGTATCATTTTCCAAGCTGCTTTGAGTATCTGCCGGAACCTCTTCCGTTTCCGATACATTTTCAGGAATGGCTTCCGTAGCAACCTCTGACACCGATTCATTAACCTGTTCGCTTTGTTCTGTTACAATTGCACTTTTTAAATTAGTATCACCAGTATTGCTGCTGCAACCTGCAACAGGACAAGCTACAAAACTAATAAGTAAAAATCCCCAAATTCTTTTTTTCATTTTTTACCACCCTTTCAATGCTGATATTCTGAAATTCAATAATTTTCCTTCGTAATTTTCAGGATTAATCTTCCATTGATAAGGTGAAGTATTAAGGAATTTCTTAAAATTCCTGTTAAAAGTTGATGTAGTTGTAAATCCGCATTTTAATGCTACCAAATCCATTGAATCATTTGATTTCTTCATGTAATCGCAGGCTCTTTGGATTCTGATAAGATTTACATAATCCATAGGTGACATATTTATAAAATCTTCAAAAATACGTCTGAAATGTGTCTCGCTCATTCCACATTTCTTCGCCAATTCTCCAATTCTAATTTGCTTGTCAAAATTCTTATTAACATAATCCAATGCAGTTGCAATCTGTGACATATTGCTTCCTTTGATTTTTGGCTCTTCAATTTCAGGCATGCTTGAACTTCTTCTTATAAGAGTATATACCAATTCCTTCAGATGTAACAATACAATATCCTGATGGAAAGGCTCATTATCCTTCGCCTCTTTGATTATGTCATTAATAAGCTGTGTTATATGTGGTTCTTCCTCAACATTTGTAAATACTGGTTCCTTATTGATTGCCTTAAGAATCTCATTCTGGTATACAATCTGATTTGGGAATAACTCTGTAACAATACTGCGTAAGTCAAAAAATATAAATTCCCAGAAATTATTTTCTTCGCCTTCGCTTACCGTAACATGTGGATAATTTTCCGGTATGATAGTTATAGTATTATCCTTGTATTCAACTATATCCTCATTAAGATGCATTGTGCCTTTACCATATCTGCAAATGCCTATTTCCATCAAATTATGAAAATGAAGACGAAAATCTTCATGACCATATGTTCTTACCCAACTCTCTCCATATAAAACTAAAGCTGATTCCCCTTGAGGTACTTCATAAAAGCGAAATTCCATTGTGTCTTTCTTCTTTTTCGCCATACCATATCTCCTCTATTACTAATATTTTTGGTTCTAAACGAAACGCAAAAGGGGGATTTCTCCCCCTTAATATTTAGTCAAAATCGAACTTATCAAAACGCTCATACATAGCGCCATAACGTTCTCTTACTTTCTCATTCCACTCAAGAACTTTCTCCTCAGTTCCTCTGAACTGGCAACGAATACAACTATATACCTTAGTTTCGCTATCATAAAACATATCAATATCAAGATCTCTCATAAAACATGATGGACATCTGTAATTTAATTTGCCTTTTCCAAGTTGAGCCATGTTGCAAATACCTCCTTATCTGAGATTTTCTTCTTATATCCAAGCTTAAACATTGGCGAGAATGCATATCCTTCTTCAATATATCCTTCAGCCTCTGCTGATGCTGTAAGAGATACCTTAGTCTGGATAGCAGGTACAACAGCACTAACTGCCTTAGCCCCTGTCATCTTGGCATCACGACATTTATATTCGTAATTGATTGTCTTAGAATCATCGCCTTCGCAAGCAAGAGTGATTCCTGTCATATCCTCTGGATACTCAGTTGTACCATAACAAGCTGTAATGTATTCATCAAGATAAATCTCTGCTGATGGATCACTGATTTCAAGAATATTACGCTCAATTTTAATATTAGAAGCACCTTCTTCGAAATATTCCTTTGTCTGAAGCTTAACTGTAACACCATGGAACTTAATCTCTACCGGATCAAGTGTAAGAATTCTGTTCTTCTTACCATCAATCACTTCTTCTGAGAAGTGTGAATGTGTTGGGCAAAGACATAAATCAACTTCCTCTCCATTGTAAGAAAGCTTAGCAGAACGAACTGTTCCAGCTCCTGCATAGTGTGTAAAATATCCTGCACGATATTTTTCCTGAATAAGGAATGGATATGAAGCATCCTGAACATGCTTTGTTCCAATTCCAACAGGCCACTCAAGTTTGGCAACATAAGGACGTAAATCCACGATTGCTCCACCCTGATCCATGTTTACACAAGCTCTCATGTAAGGATCGCAATACCAGAATAACTGCTTATCTGAACCGTATAAAATATCTCTCCAAGGAGCACATTCAGGTTCGTTATAATTTCCGGCATTAACACCCTTCTTCTCTCTATAATAGTCAGCAAACTCTGCCATTGTCATATCAACAAGCTTGCCTTCTTTCTTAAGGTCTCCATAATATTTGCAACCATCGCTGTATGATTTGTAAAGAAGTTCGTATGGCTGTTCCCAACGTCCCATCTTATTCATCCATCCTGGTCCGACAAACATCATATTGTATGCATATCCGTTATTATATTTTCCAAGATCACGATACTGATCAATAAGGTTATACAAATATGGGAATTCCCATGTCTTTGTATCATAAATCATTCCACGAAGTACGTTCTGTGGATGTGTTCCAAAATTAGAACCGTTACCATCATAACATGCAATGAGGTCTCTTGACAAGTGTGGAATTGCAACAATTCCGCTATCTTCTTCTTTATTTGCTGCTGGAGCATGTGTATTCTGCTTTGATGGAATCCATGGAGCCCATGGGCCTCCGTCAAATAATGTATACCATGAATTATTACATGTATGATATGCCTTTGGTCCTTCTTCCCAGCATGTAGCTACAGCACATTTTACTGATGGATACTTCTCCTTGATATAATTAGTAAGGTCTGCATCCATATAGTAAGATCCTGTAGATTCTGGGTAAAATCCAAATATCTCATGGAATTTTTCAAAAACATCATTAACAATTGCTTTCTTATCTTCCATTGAGAACATCCAGATACAGAAATCCTTTGTCTTATATTTTTCCCTAAACTCCTCACATGGAAGTCCTAAGAGTGAAAGCGCAATCTCGTCACCATATACTTCATGGTCATGCTTTGCAAGTTCAACCGCTTCCTCGTTAAAAAGTGATGAATATGTCATCTGAATTGTACATTTCAACCCATTCTCATGAGCAAGTCTCTGCTGAGTCTTAAAAATATCCAATGACTCTGTAATAAGTGCCTTATCTCCGATATCTTCTTCCTTGCCCTGACCTGTAACAGTTGCCGAATACTCAGGTACCATCTCTGGGCGGTGAATGATGTTAACAACAAATTTGTCCATCAACTTAATCCTCCATTATTCTAAATTATATATTGAACTGCGTCTTGTGCGCAATCGGTTGTTCTGATGTTAGTATACAATAGACTTACCAACATGTCAACATACAATTTTCACAAGTTTGAAATTTTTTTGTACGTTTACGATATAAAATATGCATTTTCATTTTTATTTTGAACAATCGGTTGCGCTTATGTTTTCCTATAGATTCTCACAATTTTACCTGCGCATTTGCGATTATTTATTTTATTTATGACTATATTTATAATCGTAACTGCTCTTTATATCATCTCATATACTGTCATATGCATTTAATTTTGCAATTTCCACAAACTCTCTGGAAAATTTACGATTGTAATTTTCTTACATATTCATCTGCAGATAATGCTGCCACATTTCCTTCCCCGGCAGCCTTAATGTATTGATACGGATATCCTGTCACATCTCCACATGCATAACAGCCCTTTATATTAGTTTCCATCTTTCTATTGACTTCCACGCAATTATCAATAACTTTAAGCCCCGGAACCAGCTGCCCGGGTGAAACAGTTTCCCTTAAAACGAAAAATCCATCTGCCTGAATTGAATCGTTTTCCAATATAAGTCTTTCGGCTTTTAGATTTCCTTCTATTGCAAGGGGTTTTCCTTTTATTATTTTTACGTTGGAATTAACACAAACCTTATCATTATACAAAGGAATGTAAATAACCTCAGAAGCAACCTCAGACATATATTCTGCTTCCATTTCTTCTTTTGGAGTTGCGCCAATTATAACAACCTTCTTGCCCTTGTATAACATGGCATCACATGTTGCGCAATAACTTACTCCTCTGCCTAAAAATTCTTCTTCGCCTTTTATTTTTTTATCGAAATTAACCCCTGTTGCCAGAATTAAAGCCGTTGCCTCATATGCTTTGGCGCTTTTACCTACAAGCGAGAAATATTTTCCCATAGAATATATCGTCTTAATCTCTTCTTGTTTTACCCTTATATCCATGGAATTAATGTGATTTTGGTATTTTTTGCATAATTCCTCCCCTGATATCTTTGGCAGCCCCAGATAATTGTTGATTTCATGGGCTTTTCTTATCTTAGGGCTTAATTCTTCATCCCCGAGTAAAAGTATATTTCTATTTCGAATCTTCAAGGTAACGGCTGCGGATAATCCCGCAGGACCTGTCCCAACAATTGCTACATCATATCTTTCCTGCATATTTTCTCCTTACTGATAACTAATTTTATTTGGTGGATTCCTTTAATACCACTTCATATGATAGTAATGTTCGCTCATTAACTTCTATATTCTCTATCATATTCAGCAAATATTTACATGCATACATTCCAAGCTCCTTTGCATCAAATGACAAAGAAGTTATTGATGGAATGTTATTTTCCAAAACAGAACTGTTATAAAAGGATGCTATTCTTATATCATTCGGAACCTGAATGTTTTCCTGACGAAGTTTCCTAAGCACCTGACCGCAAATGGCATCATCCATGCAAAGAATACAATCCGTATTTTTGCCTATCGCAAGTTCCACTGCCCTGTCTACAAATGCTTTACTTTCTAAATTAAGATACAAATTTTCATCCTGTAATTCACATCCAGCCTCTTCATATGCAGCCATAACACCTTCTAATCGCTTCTTGTTTGCCATAATCATTTCACCGCCACCAAGAATTGATATTCTGTTAAAACCTTTCATCAAAACGAAGGAGGTTAGTTCTTTGCATGCATTCATATGGTCATGATCCACCTGATAAACTCCCGGTTCTTCAGTGCTTCCTGTTGTTATAAATGGTATATTTTTATTTTTCAAAAATTCAATCTGAGGATCATCAACGAAAGTACGAAGCAAAATCACGCCATCTACTTTTCTATTCATGATTACCCTTCTTAAACTTGATATATCATTATCCTGACATATGCATAATAAAATATCATATTCCATCATCCCGGCTATTTCCTGAATTCCCATTATTGCTTCCTGAAAAAAGGGCAAATCCACCAGAGCATAATCTCCGGGCATTACAACGCATATGTTAAATGTCTTCGATTGTGCAAGACTTTTGGCTATTACATTTGGTTTATAATCATGTACCTTTATATAATCCAGCACTTTTTGTCTTGTACTGTCGCTTATTCTTCCCTTTCCGGATATAGCACGGCTTACAGTTGTCTTTGAAACTCCCAAAGCATCTGCCACGTCCGAAATTGTTATATTCTTTTCTTTGTTCATTTTCTTTTTCTCCATGACAACCTTTATTTTGTTGCGCAATATAATTGTGCTATTTTTATACATAATTGTCAAGTTTAATCCGGTTTATTTTATATTTTATCAACATATTGCCGATTTTTTTATTCCGTGTGCAACTCGTAGCGCAAATATTTGTAAATTTGGTCTTTTTCCATGGAACATAATATGATAGAATTGTAATAATTATAAAAGTTGCAATACTAAATCGGTTGTTCATAATATTTAGATGGGAGTATTGATGATGAAAACTAATAATTTACTTTATGGCGCAGCTTATTATGCTGAATATATGCCATATGACAGAATCGAAACAGATTTTACATTAATGGAAGAAGCAGGCATGAATGTAATACGAATTGCCGAATCCACATGGAGTACCTGGGAGCCTTCAGAGGGCAATTTCGACTTTTCCATTCTTCACAGAATGCTTGACTGTGCCAAGAAGCACAACCTTTCGGTAATAGTGGGAACACCTACATATGCCATTCCTTCATGGCTTGCCAAAAAATCCGATGATATTCTTGCAGTTACCCATGATGGTCCTCAGATATACGGTCACAGACAGAATATGGATATTACTAATCCAATTTATCTGAAACATGCAAAGATAATAATCGAAAAACTCATGGAAGAAGTGAAGGACGAACCACACGTTATTGGTTTTCAGCTTGACAATGAAACAAAGCATTATGACACATGTGGAGAAAATGCCCAGAAGATGTTTGTTGATTATCTGAAGAAACAATTTCCTGACATCGAAGACTTTAATCATGAATTCGGTCTTGATTACTGGAGTAACAGAATAAGCAGCTGGGATGATTTTCCTGATGTAAGGGGAACAATTAATCAGAGCATTGCCGCAGAATATTCCAAATTCCAGCGTAAACTGGTAACTGATTTTCTTGCATGGCAGTCAGATATTGTAAGCAAATACAAAAGGGATGACCAGTTTATCACACAGAATTTTGATTTTGAATGGCATGATTTTTCATTTGGATTACAGCCTGATGTTAATCAATATGAGGCTGCCAGATGTATGACAGTTGCCGGTTGTGACATTTATCATCCATCTCAGGATTTACTAACCGGTAAGGAAATTACAGCATGTGGCAATATTGCACGAGGTATCAAGGATGAAAATTATCTTGTTCTTGAAACTCAGTCACAGGGTAATCCGCAATGGCTTCCTTACCCAAAGCAGCTTAGATTACAGGCATATAGCCATATCTCAAATGGTTCAAACTCTGTTATGTATTGGAACTGGCATTCAATCCACAATGCAATCGAAAGTTATTGGAAGGGAGTTTTGTCCCACGACCTTGCACCAAACAGAATTTATAGGGAATGTAGTGTGATTGGTAATGAATTTAAGAAATTCGGAGCAAAGCTTAAAAACCTTAAGAAAGAAAATAAGATTGCAATTATAGCCAATAATGAATCTTTAACAGGTTTAACACTTTTTCCAACGGAAACAAATAAAGCCTACAGCTACAATACAGTTTTCAGATGGATATGTGATACTTTGTTTGAAATGAACATAGAATATGATGTAATTCCACTTGATGAAAGCAGATTTAATAAATACGAATGTATCATAGTTCCTGCTCTTTATAGTGCATCAGAGCACAACCTTAGGGCACTTGACCGATACACCGCTAATGGTGGAAACCTTATCGTCACCTTCAAATCAGGATATTCTGATGAACATCTTAAAATATATAGTGATACCAAACCTCATATTCTTCACGACACATTGGGTGTTTACTACGATGAATTTACTTATCCATGTGATGTGACAATTGATTATAATAATATTAAATCTGATGCAAAGGAATGGATGGAATTAATCCAGTGCGACACAGCAAATCCTCTTGTAAAATACAACCACAAGGTATGGGGCGAATATTCTGCTGTTACGGTTAATGAATATAAAAAAGGGCGCAGTATGTATCTTGGAACTATGTTTGGTGAGAATACACTTTCTGAGATTTTTAATGATTTCTTCCAGATGTGTGGCATTGATACTGAAACAAACAGATATTTTGATGCAAAATATCCGGTATCCATTAAAACAGGAATTAATGACGATGGAGAAACAATCGTATATTTGCTTAATTATTCTGATCAGAATCAGGATATTAAATTTAATGGAACATCAGCCGTAGAATTAGTTTCTGATTCTATTATTTCATCCGGAATGGAACTTAGAATTGAACCTTGGGATGTGCTTGTTTTTAAGATTACGGATAATAACTAAAAAATTTATCCCCATAAACAGATTTTTTTCTGCTTATGGGGATTTTTTTATGATACGTCTTTTAAAATATTTTTAATTTTATTCAAAGTCAGCATTGTAACTTCCATATCTTCTTTACGGATATTTTCAGTAATTTTTTCGTAAGTATCAATTAATTTTCTCTTTTGTTCAAGTCCAAGTTTCTCGGCTTTATTGGTTAAAACTATATATGTTCTTTTTCTGTTTTCATCGAGTTTCCACATCACATAACCTTTGTCTTCAAGTTTTTTAACAGCTTTTGACACATCGGTAATTGATAATTCCATTTTCTCTGCTAAAGTGGACAAATATACTCCGTCTTCAATTTCTGAATCCTTCAAACATTGTTTGATATTATAAATAAACAAGTAATCAGTCTGTTCTACAATCTTGAAGACTCTGTCCATGCTAATATTATTGAGAAAGAAATTCTCTTCTACGTTTTCCATATTCATATTTTTCCTCCTTAGCTTAAAACATATTTTAATTCTCTATTTTACAAAATATTTTTAGAATATTTTCAAAATATATAGCCATTAACAGCATCTGCAAAACATACAGAAAAAATTAAGTGCTGCAAATCTAAAGCAACAGTCACCCATACTCTTAGCATACTGCTCATATCCCTGCCCCGCGTAAGTATATTCTGTTCCATTTTGCTTTATGGTTCTTAGAACTCTTTGATATTCTTCATTCTGTGGTTCCATCTGTGTTGCTTTAGTAATCTGCTCTAATGCCTGAATCGTATTGCCACTTCCATAACTGGCAAGAGAACTTAGATAATACCATCTTGCATCTCTGTTTACGCTTATTATGCTGTTTAATATCGAAGTTGCATTTGCATACTGCCTGTTATTGATTAATTCAATAACTCTTCTTATATCCATGCTGTCAGAGGCTGTGGCTGTAGGTCTTGATGGTTCCGGGTTAAAATTCCATCCAAAACCAAAAAACTGGTCAAATCCACCAAAATCATAGTAATTGTTATTCTGATAACCTGTATTTCCACTGTAACTTCCCTGATTTTGACCATAAGAATTCCCGCCATATGCACTTCCACCGTAGGATGAACCGCTATAAGAACTGCTTCTTGTGTTGCTGGTCTTATACTTATCAGGATTATTTAACATATCATAAGCTGTATTAATCTCATTCATTTTTTCTGCAGCCACAGGATCATTAGGATGTAAATCCGGATGATATTTTTTTGCCAGTCTTCTGTATGCTTTCTTTATCTCATCTTTACTTGCATCTCTTGATATTTCCAAAACCTTGTAAGGATCTTCTATCATTTCTTGTTTTCCTCTCCTTTTTCATATGCGATCATATATTTCTGCCAGACTCCACTATATAATATATTTCGCATCAAATCAACATCCTGAATAATTGGAAGTTTTTCAAATATATTTGTTACATTTCCAATAAATAAAGTCATTATATCCTTCATATCTTCAGGCTTTTTTCCAAGTTTTATAATAGGATTATAATTTTTACTCTTTTTATCCTGTTTATAATCTATAGCTGCATCACATAAATATATATATTTTCCAAGATTAATTCCGAATTCTCTTAAGTCAAGTGCCCAGAAATCTTCTTTATATACGAACATCTCTGACAATAACATTCCTGCATAATTAATGGCTTCATCAACAAGACTATTTTCATCTTTTTCAATTTTGGTAAGTTCTGCTATGTTTTTCTTTACACTTTCACATTGTCTTTGGTATTTCTTTTCAAGTTCCGGCATGAATTTTTCCAAATGCTGACCGTATTTTTTGGATACAATCTTCTTTTCATCATTCCAATCATCAAGACATTTATAATAACTTAAAAGTACTGTCATATCCGCAGCATAATCTATATATTTATTCTGGATAATATCTTTTTTCTTCACCGGATGGGCAAAGCATCTATGCTGACTTGTATGTTCTTCAACTTCATACAGTGCTGATAAAAACAATGCAACAAAAGTCATATCATAATTTAAACTTATCCTTTCAAGATTGCCATATCTTTCTTTTATGGAACGGCATACTCCACAGTATATACTTTGATAACGCTTTATTTGTTCTTCATTTAATCCATTTTTGTTACAGACAACGTATCCAAACACTTGACATTATCCCCCTTTGCTAAATATATGTTAACACTAATCTACTGTTCACCATAACGGGCTAATATGGAAGAACTATCTTTTTCCAATTCTTCTTTAAGACTTAAAATATTATTGTAATCTGCTTCAGTTACTTTTTCAATTTTTAATTTCATAATTGCTTTTCTTAAAGCGGCAGATGACTTTTTAGCTTTCTTCTTTTCTGCTTTATCAATTTCTTTTCCGCCTTTTTTAATTGCATTATCAACGTTGTTTGCAAGTTTTAATGCTTCATTCTGAAGGTCAAGGGCATTTCTCTTTAATTTATCTTCATCGGCATACATATTAGCATCCCTCATTGCCTGTTCGATTTCAGATTCACTCATTCTGTCATTTGCAGTAATTGTAATCGACTGTTCCTTACCGGTATCTAAATCCCTTGCGGAAACCATAAGGATTCCATTGGTATCAATATCGAATGTTACTTCAATCTGAGGAACTCCCGCAGGTGCTT
Organism: Agathobacter sp.; assembly: GCA_036308125.1. Classification (GTDB taxonomy): domain Bacteria; phylum Bacillota; class Clostridia; order Lachnospirales; family Lachnospiraceae; genus Roseburia. The sequence goes on along the minus strand of JAXJWH010000144.1, from coordinate 52,220 downwards.
TTCTTATTCCTTTAAGTTTGAATTTTCCAATAGTCTTATTGTCTTTTGCCATTGGTCTTTCACCCTGAAGTACATGGATTTCAACGTTGCTCTGATATGGAGCGGCTGTTGAGAATACTTTAGAAAATTTAGCCGGAAGGGTTGTATTTCTTTCGATTAATCTTGTGGCAACTCCTCCGACAGTTTCAATGGATAAACTCATTGGTGTTACATCTAAAAGTAAAAGACTGCTTCCGGTATCAGAAGCCACCAAAGAGTTTCCTGATAATGTGCTTCCTAAAATTGCAGCTCCCATGGCAACACATTCGTCCGGATTAAGATTCTTTGAAGGTTCTTTGCCTGTAAATCTTCTTACTTTCTCCTGTACCGCAGGAATTCTTGTTGAGCCTCCGACGAGAAGAACTCTGTCAATTTCTGCAACGGATAATCCGGCATCATTTAATGCACTCTGGACAGGACCTGCTGTTTTATCTACAAGATCCTTTGTCAGCTCATTGAATTTTGCTCTGGTCAGATTCATGTCAAGGTGAACAGGTTCATTCTTAACCTGTGCGATAAATGGAAGGTTGATATTTGTTGTTTCAAGTGTGGAAAGCTCTTTTTTCGCCTTCTCTGCTGCTTCTTTTACTCTGTGGTAAGCACTTATATCCTTTGATAAATCTATTTTATTAGTTTTCTTAAATTCGCTAACAATATAGTCTGTAATTCTTGCGTCAAAATCATCTCCACCAAGGTGATTATCTCCGGCTGTTGCAAGCACCTCGATTATTCCATCGCCCATTTCAATAATTGATACATCAAAAGTTCCACCACCAAGGTCATATACCATGATTTTTTGTGCAACACCATGTCCTAATCCGTAGGAAAGGGCAGCACTTGTTGGCTCATTGATAATTCTTAACACATTTAATCCTGCTATTCTGCCGGCATCCTTTGTTGCCTGTCTTTGTGCATCATTAAAATATGCAGGAACTGTGATAACTGCATCTGTTACTGTTGTTCCCAAAAAATCTTCAGCATCTTTTTTTAACTGCATCAGGATAAGGGCACTTACTGTCTGTGGTTTATATTCTTTTCCATCTATTTTGGTACTCCAATCCGTACCCATATGACGTTTTACAGAACTAATTGTACGTTGTGCGTTGGTTGCCTGCTGTCTTTTAGCCGCATCTCCTATGAGTCTTTCTCCAGTCTTTGTAAAGCCTACAACACTTGGGGTTGTTCTGCTTCCGCTCCCATTTGGAATTATTACCGGTTCATTACCTTCAATAACAGATACACAGCTGTTTGTTGTTCCTAAATCAATTCCTATCACCTTGCTCATTTAGCTTACCTCCTAGTACTTTCCACATATTCAAATCCTTTTTATTCTAAACAAATCTAATTTTTATTTTACAAATGAAAATGCCATAACAACCACACCTAAAACAACCAATACAACTCCCGTTGCTCTGTTTAATGTTTTAGCACTTGCTTTATTTGCAAATAGTGAAGCAATTCTTGCCCATATGAAAGTAAATACGATGCAAAGTATAAATACCAGCATATCCGGAGTCTCACTTAATGAAAAATGGGAAATCGCACCTGTTAAAGCTGTAAAAGTCATAATAAATACGCTTGTTCCTACCGCCGTCTTAAGTTCATATCCTAATACCGTTGTAAGAATTAGCAACATCATCATGCCGCCTCCTGCTCCAACGAATCCGCATATAAAACCTATCATCATTCCACAAATCAGCGATTGAATCACACGTTTTCTTGATGAAACTGCAACCATAGCTTCTTTAGTTGTCATAACTGGTTTTACAATAAATTTAATTCCAAGTAAAAAGGTCATAAATACTGAAAAATTACCCATTGTTGCCGATGGCACCAGACTTGAAACATAACTTCCAACTACTGTAAATACCAAAACGCTTGCCATCATTACAAGCCCGTTTTTTATATCAAGATTTTTATTTTTGCCGTATGTGTATGCAGATACTGCACTTGCCAGCACATCTGAGGATAATGCTATACCAACTGCAAGGTAGGGATCCATTCCAAGAAATGTAACAAGCATTGGAGTAATAACCGCAGCAGCACTCATTCCTGCAAAACCTGTACCAAGTCCTGCCCCCATTCCTGCAAAAAATGTAACCACAATCTTCAAAATTATATCCATAAATATTGCCTCTCTTTTGTTAGCACTCTTCTTTTTCGAGTGCTAAAAATAGTATTAAAAAAAATTGCTTCCAAAAAAATTAGAAGCAATATTCTATTGTTTAATTTTAAAGTATTAAACAATATATTTGACGTTTTGTCAATAAACTTTATAAATATTTTACAAAAAAGAAATACCTAGTTTAAATTTTGTGTTTTATTCTAATAACTTTTTTATATTTTCATATATTTTTTCTGTTGTCTTCTTATAGGCATCCATTTCTTCCGGTGAAATTCCCTCAAAAATCTGTCGTTCCATATCAGCTCTTATGGTTGCAATTTCATCTGTAATCTCCAATGCTTTATCACAGACAACATAATGCACACTCCTTCTGTCTTTTTCATCCGGTACTGCAGTTATAAGCTGCCTGTTGCACAAAGAATCCATCGCCTGAGATACATGTCCTCTGTTTATTCCTAATGCCTTGTATACATCTGTTGGTGTATTCAATTCTTTGTAATTTGCAAGGAAAAACAAAACTTCAATATCAACTTTTTTCAAATCATATTTTGCCCTGATTTCACAAAAGCGATTTTCCATAAGACGTTTGAATTCACCGCCTTTTAAAGCAATTTCTATTTTCTCATCCATATTATCTCCTAATTTCACGCATAAAATATTACTTCCTGAGATATCTCATCTAACAGACTTACCATTATCAAAAACATATGCCTTTTTTCGATTTCCATGCTTGTCACCTGACTTCCATAGTCATAAATTCTATCCCTGAGGCGATAAAAATTCCGACAATCAGATTTAATATAGGCAAGCATATCTTCTTTAACACTTGCATATTTACAATTATTCTTCATATCCATTTCGATATCAAATGTTGAAACAATTTCTCTAATGATCATAATATTTCCTCCTAAATGAAACCATGCTCACCCTTTCTATTTATTTACTACACTCTCTTATCTCTTAAGGTTATCGCACCTATTACTCTAGGTTATTAAAACATAGCAAATATAATCTGTCCATCACTTTTTTTGAAACAGGGTAATATCATAATTTCTTATGTCACCTTAGTCAGATATAAATGTTAATTTTTGTTAACATTAAATAAAATCATTTTCAACTATAATATCTTTATATACGATTAGCTATTGAAATCTGCCTTTATTTTTAATATTAGTGCGTTATTTTACATATGCCACTTAATGTGACTTTGCTATCATAAACAAATTTTACAAACCTTTGTATATATTCTTTCTATACAAACATTTTTTCGAAAAAATGTATTATAAATTCCAGTTATAATGATTCAAACTGATTAATTATATTATTTACATTTTCATACATAATACCCTTGGATTTTGTATTATTCTCAACTCTTTTAATAAATTCCTCAGTCTCATTATAGGCAACTTTAGATGTTTCAATAAAATTAGATATATCACCTAATCTGTCATCCGCTTCTAAAACCATTCCCTCAATTGTTTCGTTGATTGTTTCTAATTTATCAGTTTCCTCAATTACCGCCGCAAAGTCATCATGGATAACTTTGGTATTCTCCACGTTATTAACCATCATCTCTTTGCTGGATAATACCGATGCGTTCATTTTTTCAACGGAAGTATTTACCATTGTTATACTTGAATTAACTTTGTCTACAAGTTCCTTTATCTCTTTTGAAAGACTTTGAACCTCTGAGGCTACTACCGCAAAACCTTTTCCCGCCTCACCGGCTCTTGCTGCCTCTATGCTGGCATTCAAAGACAAAAGATTGGTCTGGGATGCAATTGATTCAATTCCCTTTGCGCAGATTCCAATGTTTTCTACGGATTTTGATAATTCATTAAACGAAGCATCAAGGAGTTCCAGCCTGTTCATCATCTCCAGTGACTCATCCGTAAAAGTATTAACCCTTTTCTCTGCGACCTCCATGGAGTCATGCACCTTGGACTGAAACTTTCTGTATTCATTTACAGTTTCCGATAAGTTTTGAAAATCATTATGAAAACTATTAATACTACCCTCAAGAGTATCCATATTTCCTACAATTGAATTGAATTCGTTATGAATACCACCTGTGTCCTTACTCATCTTAAAATCTTCATCCAAAATGGCTTTAATCTGTTTCTTTTGATATTTTGCCATCTGTGCAACACTTTTATCATGATTTTGTATTGCATCTTTTTTTCTTTATTAATTTCCTCATTGGAAATATTTGTATCTTTTTTATGAAATAGACTCATGAAAAATCCCCCTTCTTCTCCACGCCTTGATTAATCAAATACAAAACAGGTCATAGTCTGATTTACATGTTGTGTTCTGTAATGTTCTCCACATGCCACAAAACCCACATGATTATTTAGCTGGTTCATAGTCTTTAAATAATCCCCTGTATAATGAAAATCATTAAACATAAAATAACGGAAAAGACAATTAATTGAAAAAATTCCCTTTATCGATGGAATATCTTTTTTAATATTCGAAACTGTGTCTTTAATAATGGAATCATAATCCCCAAGTTTAAGAATAGTAAGGGCATCCATGCTGTTTGCTCTCTTATATGTTTCAAGACTTCCATCGGGACATTTATTCTTTACCGAGATAATATATATCTTATCTCCTACAATTCTTCCAATTGGATTCTTAAAGGTCTGATTTTCTATATCACTTTCCTTAATATTTAAGGTTTCCTGATAGACTTTTGCCGCACTTTGATTATTAAGAGTAATAATTTTCGGAATTTTTTCATCTATCTTGGTTGCAATAAAATCAGGCATGGACTCATCAATTGTATATATATTCTCCATATATGCCTTAATTGTTCCGCTGTTATTTTTAATTAATGCATATACACATGCATTCTCATAAACCACACCATTATAACTTACTCTGGTATCCCATGAAGTTCCTCCAATCAAAGGAATTCCCCTGTCATCCAGACATGTATTAAATGTTGTTATCACAACACTGTCGTTACCGGTAGAAAAATCAAGACACACTGTATTATTAGCGTTTCCTCTTATCTCTTCTACATGCTTCATTAATCTATGCACCGAAAGAATTGGTTTATTTATATCATTAAATATGTCAGCAATTGCCTCACAATCATAAAAACCGACCAATATAATATCGTTAGGACAATCCTTTAATTCATAATATCCCTGACCGCAAACTCCGATATTTGGAACATCCGGAACAAGCTCCCCCATTTTCTTTACACATTGCTCAAATCCATCTGCCTGTGTAGTCATAACAATAAGCTTGGCATTCGACAGTTCCTTTAATGCACTTTCTAAATTAGATTTATTACACACCTTAACTGTTTGTTTCATATACCCTCCCACAACACACCATGTATACGCAAAATGCACAAATTACACTTTAAATCTATATCTAAAGTATAACAAATGCATAATAGCAAATCAATATATCACTATAAAAAAAGATTCCTGTATATTATATCGGAATCTTTTCTACAAATTATAGTTTGAAATTAATAATTGTATTTAACCCAGCTGGCTTTAGCATAATATCTATAATGCAAGAATCAGCAATAACGGAATTAGAATAATAATTACTCCAAGAACATAAACTTCGATTGTGCTTTGTCGCTTATATGAAATTAACTGTAAAATTAACATTATAATCATATAAATGAGGGCATGTATTATCATTTGCGCCACTATCAAACCAATCAATGGCATATCGCATCCTGAATTTTCAAATACAGTTGCCAACGGATATAAAATTTTTCTTATGGGATATATTTTATTTAGCATTGTTATTCTTAGAAAATATCCAATTACACCCATAAATATCGCAGTTACGGAGCACAAAATTAATTTTGTCCGTATAATCTTTTTTCTACCAATGTATGTGGTTTGTAAAAGCATCCATGTGTTTCTTTCATTTTCCATGGACATTACCTTAGAAAAACCTAGTATAATTGCTATTGCCGCCAGCAATAATTCTATTAAAAGATTGTCACAATTATTCCTTTGCCAGAATAATTCTTTGTAACCGGTGTCATACAAAAGTGACAGATTTTCTTTTTTGGCAATTTCATATTTATGCAGTATCTTTTTAAACTGTGGATAGTAACTTACAATCATTTGATATTCATTTTTCATTGTTTCACCACTAGCTGTATCAATTTTCCCATCAGCCATAAGGGTATCTATTCTTTCTATTTCCAAGAAAGCCTGATCATATTTTCTTTGTTCCTTTTCTATTAATTCATCTTTGCTGCTATTGGGATTTCCTTCCAGCTCAAGCATAAAGTCCCTGTAATATATTTCTTTAGCCGGCATTTTATATTCTGTATTATACTGTATTATTCCAGAGATAATCACAAAAAGTATAACAACATATACTGCTTTGTTCATGACGAAAATTTTGTATATTTCGTGACTTAATGGCGTATTTTCAAGAAGATTTTTTCTGAATATTCCTTTCTTTTTTTCAACAATGTTTCCATTATAAAAGAATAGAAAAACTATAATATTTATGGCAAATAACAATATAGCCAAAACCACATTAAAAAGAACACAAAAAGTCCTTACATTCACCGGAGCCTTAAATAAATTAAGATTCGCATAATTTCCACACAATGTCTGCATATTCATTATTCCACCCAGTGATGCATATTTTATCACCTCATATTTTGAATGAAGTGGAATAATGTAATAAATGCCTATTCCAAAAACGATTGCCAAAATACTACATATCCATACAACCCAGTCTGTCTTTGTACGATTTGCAATGACCATTGTTATTATGCCTGTAATTGCTGCAGCAATAATTTTTCCGATCCATACCAGAATCATCACGACCATTATGGAACATTGCAAATTGCTTTCCATATATGATGCAACCGACTGAATAGGCAAAGTCAAGTCCGTAAATCCTGCATTTATGCCATACCAGATATAATTTATAAATAGTTGCGCTCCTGAAATTATAGATATATTCAGTATTAATGCAAATAATTTAGATATGATATAACTAAGTCTCCCCTTATTTGTGGCTCTTAACACTATCCAGAGATTTGTTTCTTTTTCTTCCCATGTGATTACGGTCGCAAAAAAGACCGTCAGTATCATTAGAAAAATATCCTTGAAATCAAATTTAAGCGTTTCTTCTATACCTTTTGATACTATAAATTTTGGCTTGGTTTTTCCCATTTCCATATGGTCTTTTGCGCTTTTTATGATGCATTTTTCTGAAAATGCATCTGATTTCTTTTCTGAAAAAATAGATATCTGTCCAATTTTTTCAGGTCTTTTTGTTACATCTTCAATGTATGCTTCATAATTATTCACTTTCTCATATTCACCGTATAACTGGTCTATCCACTGAGTGTCACCTTCCCATGAATCCCTTAGATTTATAAGATAATCCCCTTTTTCTTCTTCTGTTAAATCCATGATGCAATCATTTATTTTCTTATATTCTTCCAGAGCTACACCTTCATTTTTATATATAGAACCATACCACAATAGAAAAATCTGCAAAATAATCATTATACATAACATGCATAAATATGATTTTTTCTTCCATACTCTTTCAAGCTCATATATAATCATATTTCCTCCTCATTTGTGCCTGCTACTGTATTATTGAATATACTTACATATACATTTTCCAGACTGTCTACTTCATATTTGCCACATAAAGACATTATGCTGTCATTTTCAACAATTTTTCCATTATCCATAATAATGACATCATCTGCTATGGACTCAACATCCGACACGATATGGGTTGCAATAAGAACAATTTTATCCTTGGAAATTTCATTAATATATTCTCTTATTCTTACCCTTTCATTAGGATCAAGTCCAACTGTCGGTTCATCAAATATCAGTAATTTTGGATTTCCAAGAAGTGCCTGACTTACCAGCAGTCTTTGCTTCATGCCTCCGGAATATGAACTTATCCTATTTTTAAGAACATCTGAAAGATTCACGCTTTCGGAAACTCGTATTATCTCATCTTTGATTTGCTTTTTTGGAATATTTTTCAAAACTGCCATATATTGCAAAAATCTGTAGCCTGTGAATGTCTCATAAAGTCCCTGCTGTTGTGGGGCATAACCAATCAGGGTTCTATATTTTGCTCCCATTTTATCAATTTCGTTTTCGTATTCACCTTCTTTCCACAGCACAACACCTTCATCCTGTCTTAAATTACATGTTATAATCTTCATTAAAGTAGATTTTCCTGCTCCATTAGGACCTAAGATTGCATGAATTCCTTTATCTAGTTTCAGAGAAACATTTTTTAGTGCCTTTTTTTCTTCCTTATTGCTTTTATATCTTTTTGTAACGCCTTTAATTATTAACATACAAGCTCCTATTCATTCAATCCGTTCGAACACATGTCTACAGGATTATATTCATTATTTCCCTGATAGAGTTTCTCTTTTTCTACAATTCCATATTTCTGACTATGAATTTCATAGCTTCCATCGCTGTTTTTTGTTACGTCACCATCACATGCTACAACAATATATTTACTATTGTAAGTAAGAATATCTGCATTAAGGTTAGTCCCTTTTAATACCATATCAAACTCTATTAATTTATTTTCTGCCGGTTTCCATAGATATGTTTTCTTTGAATCACCTTTCTCCCAGCATAATATACTGTCACCTAAATTTGTAACCAGAGAAATACTTTTTCCTTTTTTTACTACTATTTCGCTTTTAGAGCCATTATTTAAATCAATACATAACATTTTGTCGCTATCATCTGAGATATACAGTTTATCTTCAAATACCATGGAGTCATTAAAATATCTCTCTTGTGATAATGTGCATAATTCCTTTTCTTTTCCGGTTTCCATATCATAAAGTAAATATGTACTATCACTTTTATTCATTATCTCAACCCATTCATCATAGTCCATGTTCAGAGTATTCTCATTATTGTAGCCCTTAGGATAAATTATTTTCTGGCACACAATGTTATTTTTATAAATTCCACAGATTGAAAATTCTGCAGAAAAATCCTGCAATTCTTTAAAAGTTTCATTCTTAGTATCCAAAGCAAGCATTTTTCTGTCTACGCATACATTCTGAACATAACCTTCTTTAGTTTTTTCCTTTTCCACTTTCTTCTGACAAAAGATAAGTTGTCCGTTCCAGCCAAATACATTCTCATCAATTGACGCATCCTCTGGAAAATTCGAAATACATTTTCGTTCTGTTCCATCCAGATTCATTTCATACAGACACGCTTGTCTTGTTTCCTCTTCAAAAGCATCCATATCTCCTGTAATCATGGAAACTGAATCCGATTCATCGCAGGAACTGAATACATATAATTTGTCATTGTATACAAATAATTGTGGCGAGAACAAATTGATGTCTTCTATTACTCCAATACACTTATCAGTGTCATGATTGCAACTTGACTCGTTGCATAATACTATTTCCTGCGCTGATTTGTAATCAATATAGTAAATTTTATATGCCCATGTCTTATCGGCTAACTCTTCATGCACAATCCTATACATTCCATCCTCTGCGGAAACAATATTTCCAACGTTTGAATTACATGCAAGCATTTTTAATTCCTTGCTGCTTTCTGATGCATCTTTCGATTCAGTTCCTATTTGGTTTTCCTCCAACTCCTTAGTTTCAGTTACATTTTGTCCAGCAATTGCTGCCTGATTTTCCTTAGAATTACCGCATCCTGTATTTGTCATCATTATCGCAAATACAACTGCTAATCCCATTAATCTTACTTTTTTCAAAATAAAAAGCCTCCTTATCTTGTTTTGATAAGAAGACTATATCTTTAATTTGTCAAAAACTAGTCAAGTAATGACATATTTTTTATTTTTATAATTGTATATGCGCCTCCGCTTTTGGTGTTGGAAATTTCGATAATTCCATGATGTTTTTTACATATAATTCTGCATATTGCCATCCCCATTCCCATGTGACCGTTTTTCTGCTCGGTGGTGAAGAAATATAAATCTGAATTTTTCAACAATTTCTCAGGATAACCCTTTCCATCATCCTGTATGTCAAAAATTAATTCTTCATTATCAATTATTGATATTTGCATCCTGATTTTCTCTTTTGCATATCTTATGCTATTTCCAATTACATTTTCCAGCACTCTTAGAATTGCATCAGAATCAATTTTCCATTTTTCATTTTCGTGGAAAATACTGCCACTTTCACTATTATTAAATGTTATATTAATTTTCTCGTTTCCTGTCAGAACCTTCATATCGTTAATAATTCTATCAACACAATCTGTAATGACTTCTTCCTTAAGATTAAGTTCCATATCCCCTAATTTATTAATACGGCTTACTGAATCCACATAATTTTCCATTCTGGAAACGGTGGAAGAAAGCGTGGCAAGCTCCTGATTGCAATAATTATTATATCCCTTGTCATTGGAATCTTCTTCCAATATCTCTATATAGCCCTTCATTATGGCAATGGGATTTCTAAGGTCGTGAGCAACCGATGACTGAAGCCTTCTCCTTTCATCAATCATCTGAAGCAGCTCACTGTTGGCTGTTACAAGAGCTTTCCTCATATCTTCAAATGAATCGCAAAGTCGCCCAAGCTCATTTTTGCTTTTGGTTTTTATTGTAAAATCAAGATTTCTTGCGGATATTTTCTCTGTTGCTTTTTCAAGTTCTTCTATGGGCTTTTTCAAATATATTCGGTAAAAAATATAACAGCTTATAATAACTCCGAAAAGACAATATATTATCGGAAGTATGTATCTTAAATGTCCTAAAGTTGTATATTCCTGCTGCTTTGACTTACTTAGCTTTGAAAATCCGTTTTGAATCTTAGACACACTAAAGTTTGTCCCCGTCTGAACAACTGACGGTCTTAATAGCAATGCCTCCTCCACATTTATATCACCAAATGCATATAACACTACTTCCTCATCATCATTTTTCTTAGTTTCAATAACACTATCATTATTTCTGCTGAATTCCTTCTTGTTATTGTCCAGTTTCATTTTATAAGTTTCCGTAGAATTCGTGCCATCCGCAAATGTAGAAGTAACATCAATATATAGTTCCGACTCGTCAGGCAATATTTCCTTTCTCATGCCGGTAATTAAATATACAGTAACAAAAGACATAACCGCAAGTATAATCAGGGTAAAAATAATATGATTTTGAAACTGCCTTACAATTTTTTTCTTTTTCATTTCAATCTGTACCCCATTCCCCAGACAGTTTCAATATAATCTTTACCTGTTTTATCTGTTAATTTTTTCCTGATTTTCCTAATATGTTCCTTGACAACGCCACTATCACCAACTGCATCATATCCCCATATGGATTCATAGATATGCTCTTTATCAAAAATCTGCCCTCTGTTAATCGCCAGAAAAGATAAAAGTTCAAATTCCTTTTTAGAAAATGGTATTTTCTCCCCTTTATACTCAACTATCTGCCCTGTGACATTAATTATTAAGTCATCTGCTACTATTATGGCATTTTTTTGTAGCATTTCTTTGTTCTCTTCTTAGATGTGCATCTACACGAGCAGATAATTCCTTAAGACTAAATGGTTTCGTAATATAATCGTCACCACCTGCAATTAGTCCGTTTATTTTGTCAACCTCCTGCACCCTCGCCGTCAGAAATAAAATAGGACAATTAAGGTGAGAGCGTATTTCCTTGCAAAATTCAATTCCATCCATATCCGGCATATTAATATCTAGTAAAATAATGTCCGGTTTCCTGCCAATGCCCTCAAGTGCCGACTTGTAATCATTAGCAGTCCACACGAGAAATTCCCTTTTTCTAAAGAAAGTAGCCAGCATGGTTGTCATACCTTCTTCATCATCAATAATTAGAATACTATATTTCATCTTTCTCTCCTTTGCCTATAATAATTTAAACTATTTTACATGGCAAATGTCAAGAAAATGTCAATATTTTTTACTCTCGGTTTTTCAAAGCCTCCGCCAGATTTACTTTTTTTAATCTTCCTGTCAGACATAAATTATCCCATAAAAAAATTACGTAGAAGGCTTAATACTATATCCATTCCAAACAAGCATGCCGGAATTAATGATACACAAATAAAAGTCTTCTCACTAAATTTCTCTTGCATCTTAAGAATAATTGGATAGACTATGTATAATAAAAAAAGTCCGCTCATTCCAAAAAAGATAACTGAGCGGGCGCACACATATCCGCCTACATTTCCCCAATTTAGAATTTCATTATTGTAATCCCATAATCTGATTCTAAGAACATGAAATAAAACAAATCCAGTTAAAAATTCTATACATCCACATAAAACCATGGACATTCCAAATACCGTAACCGGATTTCTTCTTAAATGCTTTGTACATAATACAATTAGCACAGCCCCAAATCCATAAATAGGTATCCAGGGGCCAAATGTTGTTCCCCTTTTTACCAGATATCCTAAATCAACAAGATAAAACAATTCTTCATAAATAAATCCAAAAACTCCTCCAAAGGAGAAAACCAAAAGAATCGGAAGTAAATCGTGAAATAATTTTTTATCTTTTTCTTCTATTTCTGCCCCTTTTATTTTCATATACTACTCCTTAATAATCTCCCCTGTTCTTGTGAACATAACCCAGTCTCCCTCATTAATATCCTTCTTAATAAGTTCTTCATCGTCCACTGTTACATTCATGACACTTCCATCAATATCCCTTAATACAACTTCTGTCTGTGCTTTCATGCCTTCTGGTCTTCCTTCACAACCAAAATCTGCTTCTAATAAATTAACAACTAAATGTGATTTCATAATTTTTCCCTTTAATTAAATGCAAAATGCATTAATCTCTTTCTTTAGTGATTTAAATACTCCATAAATTCCGGAGTTTTTGACCAGTATTTTATTCCCCAGTTCTCAAAATTCCATTCTTCCATATAATCGTTACATTCATAATCTATATAATATAAAATGCCGTCTTTATCCGGAATGAAATTCGTTGGAAAATAGTCAATATTGGTATTGGAAGGATAAAGAAGCTGACACATTTCCTTAACTTGTTCTATATATTTATCCTCCATTTTATCTGATTTTACCAAATCAAATATTGTATCCCCCTTTATGTATTCTTTCAGGATTCTCTCATTTTCGATGTCCACATCAATTAATTTAGGCATTTTTATTCCGATTTTTGACAATCTGTCATAATCATGAATTTCTGATTGAATCTTATCCCCAAATTGATAATAATCGCATGGTTCATGATGTATCTGCTTTAATACAAATTCATCCGCACCATCTGTTGCCAGATATGAATAACCGCCTTTGCCTTTTCCAAGCAGCTTAATTATTTTATAATCTGTTCCGTTAACACTTATGATTTTGTCCATTGCACCCTCCAACTCCCTAATTAACGTCTTCTTCCTATATATCTGCATACTTTCTTTTTGTATTCCAAATATTCTTCTTTAAATGCTTCCATAAGAAAATCTTCCTCAACATTTACGATTTGCCTGAAAAATCATTTAAAGCAGATATAAATTCGTCCCATCCATCAGGATAACAAAGTGCTCCATCCATAGAATATGTCTCCTCTCCATATTCAATTTTATAATCGAATAATATTTTCATATCCGGATATTCCTCTGTCTTAGGCCAGTAGTCATCTTTTTGCTCTTCAACACGATAAGTATAATCCAATACCAGCTTCCGAATTTCCTGACACTGTTCATTAGTCAAGTCGAAATTCTCCTTATTAATAGTCAGTTTTGCATTTTCCAAATCTATGTCATATGTTGACATCTGGTCAGTATCTGAAGACAAATTCTTAATGTATACTGTTTTGATGTTATCTTCTGAAATATTTTCTAATTCCACTTTGGTATTTTCATTCATGGTATTACAGCCCCAAAGACCTGATACCGACAAAAATACCACAAATATCAGAACATATTTACTTAGAAATGCTTTCTGGAAATTATTATATTTCCCAGTAAATACCTTCATCATGCTATTATTCTCCTATTATGTAATTATATTTATAATTAAAAATTGCACATATAATATTTTGATAATTCTCTATAAATATGCACAATTTCATAATTAATATTATTATACTATATTATTAAAACAAAGTGTAAATATTTATTAAATAATTTTTTATATACATTTTATTATTTCACTAAAAGGTATAAAGGGATCTGGATTATCAGTTTTTTCTTTTATTACTTTATCCATCCATATAATGCTATACCATTTGCCAAATTTATATCCACATTTATCATGTCTTCCTGCAATTTCAAATCCCATTTTCCTATGAAATCTCTCACTGTCGTCTGTCAGATGCTCATCATAACCGTCTGGAGTGGCGATACAGGCGTGAACTGTATATATATTCTGTCTAATAAGTATTTTTTCTAATTCCTGATATAATTTTTTACCTGTTCCTTGCCCTCTTTTATCCTGTCTTAAATAAATTGACAATTCCGCAGAATGTTTATAGGCTTCTCTTTCATAAAATGCCCCGGCATATGCATACCCTATAATTTCATTTTGATCTATAATCACAAGATATGGATATTCCTTTAATGTTTTATTTATTCTCTTCTGGAATTCTTCCACACTTGGGACTTCATATTCAAATGAAACAGCTGTATCACTAACATATGGCGCATATATTTTTCTGATTGCTTTGGCATCTTCTACACTGGCTATTCTTATTTCCATATTATCAACTCCATACTTTAGACTATAAATTAATCCTTAATATATTTATTTTATATCGATTATTCTACTAAACTATCACATCTACGTCAAGAAAACCTGATAATAGCTTATAATAAAAAATGTGAACTTATCTTACTAATCCGATAAATCCACATTCAAATTTTTTCTATTCGCTATCTTTTAATCTAAAATGCATAACCATTTCTCTTAATGTGACAGCCTGAGCTGAAAGTTCTTCACTAATCGCAGATGTTTCCTGACTTGATGCTGAATTAGACTGAACTATTTCAGAAATCTGGCTGATTCCTGCTTCAACCTGTGTCAATACGTCTACCTGCTCCTTAGAATTACCTGTTACTTCTTTAGTCATTTCTGCAAAATCGTTCATTTCCTTTATAATAGTATCAAAAGATTTTACTGATTCTGCAGTGATTCTGTTTCCTCTGTCAACTTCTTCAATTGTCTTTCCGATAAGCTCTTTTGCATTAACAGCCGCTTTTGCTGAATCTGTTGCAAGTTTTCCAATCTCATCAGCAACAACCGCAAAACCTTTTCCAGCTTCGCCTGCTCTTGCAGCCTCGATTGAAGCATTAAGTGACAAAAGACTTGTCTGTGTAGCGATTTCTTCTATATCAATGGCGATGGCTTCAATCTGACTTGAAATGTCTTTAATTTTTAACATCTCTGTCTGAAGTCCGTCCATCTCCACCTTGGCTTTCTCTGATTTTCTAACAGATTCCTGTATAATATTGTAAGATTCAGTTGCTTTATTGGCATTTTTGTTTGACATACTTGTTACATCTTCAATTGTAGATGAAAGTTCCTCAACAGCATTTGCCTGTCCTGATGCACCTTCTGCCAAATCCTGCGCTCCTGTTGCAAGCTGACCTGCACCCTGCATAACCTGTTCACTTGCATCTCCAATTGCTTTAAGGGTAGATGACATATCAACAATTACCTTTCCAAGAGAAGTTGCAATTTCATTAAATTCGCCTACATATTCTGTCTCTGGTGCAATGTCAAAATTACCGTCAGCCATCTCGTGCATGCCCCTTGACAAATCGCTTACCATACTCTTCATTGTAATGGCAGTATTCTCAAATGTTCTCGACAATTGTCCGATTTCATCCTTGCTGTCATTGTTAAGTTCAATATTGAAATTTCCCTCGGCAAGTAAATTTGCTGCATCAACAATACCATCAAGGGGTGCTAAGAATCCCTGAATCATTTTTCTGACATATCTTATTAAAATTAAGGCTGAAACTAAAGCTATAACAAACATAATTACGATTAACATAATCAGTCTAAAATTCATATCAATTGACTTTAATGATGTCATTGCCCACCATGTTTTTCCTTCAACGTTAATTGGATAACAGAATCTTACAACACCACCTGTTTTTATATCAAAAGCTGTAGCTTTTGCTTCCTCGGACTGAATTTTTGAACTTGATTTTTCTCCTAAAATATCAGTAAGTTTTTCTCCTACATTTGTATCACTTGAACTATCATATACAATTGTACTATCATCTGTGACAACTGATGCATTTAATGTTGCATATTTATCATCTTTTGATTTTAATTTTGAAAAATTATCTACATTGATGTCAACGACAATAACTCCCTGTACTTCGTCATTATCTAAAATAGGAAAAGATGCTGTAATCATCATTACTCCCTGATCTTCATATGGTGAAGTAAAGCATGCAGTCTTTGTCGAAGCTGCCTCTGTATAATAATCCTGAGTTCCATATGAACTGAACTCTCCGTAACTTTGTGCCTTTTCCTCTTCGGCATCCTCTGAACCTACATAAACGGTATAATCCTTGATACTGTCATCGAATTTATTCGATTCGAAAAATACACCCATACCAACAATATCTTCGTTGTTTCTTACGGTTGACCATGCAAGATTTAAAATGTAATCTTCTATATCTGCATATGTTTCACTTAATCTGACTCCATCATACAGACGGCTATCTCTTACTTTTTCCCCTTGCCCCTTAGAGCTCATTTCTTCATACTGATTTGAGATGTAATCCTGAAGTGCTGCCGCTGAATTAGCCGCATTATCGATAATTGCCTGCACCTCCACTGCATTTTGCGCCGCTAAATTGGTTAATTCTCCGTTTATCGTCTGCGATAATGATGAACCTGCTGCTATTGCACTAATCACAATCAATATTAACAAAATAACCGAAAGCAGCACACCTACTGCTACGGAAGTCTTCTTCGCCAACTTCCAATCCTTGTATTGTTCTTTTAATTTCCCCATTACATTATTCCTTTCTTTAAATTTGATTGCCTTAATCTATATCGGTATATTTTCTTTAATATTAATACTTTGGATTATAAAATTATATTCAGGATTATATAAAATCAATATGCTTGTAACATTTACATTTTTTACGCATAATTTATGTAATATTACCAAATTATTACTCGTATATTTAGTTAAAATACATTATCAGATGTATGTATTTTATACTCCATTCTATTGAAATCTACAATAAGTTTTGCAAAATCATTGTTACATTTCCATTCCATTATAAGACCATTCTCAACTTCTTCTATATAAATAATGGATTCTGCCCTAAATGCAGGATGCTTTTTTCTAAGGGAAATAAGTCGCAATTGCTCTTTTACAACAGGTTTTTCCATACTTTCCACAATATCATCTACAGATAAATTTGTTCGATTAATCTCTTTGTGTCCATCTTTACCTGCTTTTTCTACTGCTTCGTAATCATTTGTTCCTGCGAATAAATCCAGATACCACACCTGTGGTTTCCCCGGCATAAACATCTGTATAGCCCTTGCAACAAGCATTTTCTTATCATCTTCACCAAGAGCACTATAATAGGTTGCATTTACCTGATAATAAATGTTAGTCTGACCATGAAGATTTTTTACTTTTCCACCACGACTGACTATGACATTTATCAAATTATTAATTCTATCATCCGGTATCATTCCCTTTAAGTCGAGAAGTGGAATTCCATCGTGGCAGCCTAACATATTCACAGACTTAATCCTTTTGTCAACCAGCTCCATTCCCCATTTAGCAATTTCTTTTCCAGTTTTATTCTCGATTGCATCTATAATAAGTCCCGGTAGGAAAAAATCATATGTCATATATCCCTTCTTTGCAATTTTTTCATATATTTTTTCATTATAGCCTGCATGGATTTCCGGCAAAAGCATTATATTATATTGTTTTGAAATATCTGACACTTTTTCAAGCAATTCCCATGTTCCAGGCTCATTTAGGAAATTTTTTTCTCCCACTTCCTTTGGTGCATAGGCAAATGCATCAAGCCTTATTATTTTAGCGCCATAGCCTGCTAGCTTTTTTATGACGGATTTATAATAATTCCACACTTTTTCGGACTTGATATTCAAATCCATTTGTCCAAAATATGCCTTTGTTCCATCTTCTTTCTCGTCAATCCTTTGGTAGAAGGTATTCCAGTAAGGTATTTTTGTTCCATCAGGCATCTCCACCATGAGAATTGGTAAACCCGGTTTTCTGAAAAACATTTTTTCTATGTATTCTTGTTTTGGAATTATGACGCCTTCTTCATTTTTTTCACCAGTTCCCTCCCAGAAATCATTCCAATTAATAAAGAAATCTTTATATTCAGAATTTTCTCCTTTTTCCAGCAAATCTTTAAACTGTGCCGAATTAACTGACAGGTGATTCATGACAAAATCTAATTTCAGATCCATTCCTAAATCTTTAAGTTTTTCCAAATCTCCCTCATTGGAATAACTCTCCTCCAAGTCATAATCGATAATAGAAAAGCCTCTATCCAAATCTGAATGAAAAATACTTGGCAACATATATATGCTTGCAAAGGCATCTTTGCCATACTTTACCAGAAAATCAATAAGATTTCTTACATTTCCCCCCAAACTATCAGGGTACACATTTAACATTGGTCTGATATCAAATCCGGACAACTGATATTTTTTCTGAAATTCTCCATAGGAAATAATTTTTCCATCCTCATCCACAATTATTTTTGCACTTTTTACCTGTGATAAAATCTTTTTCTGCTCTATCTCAAGAACCATTTGTATAAAAGGACTTCCTGCATTTTCATTTCGGTTTCTTTTGATTCTTCTTTCCTTTGTCTGCTCTGGTGTACTATGCAAATATATAGGATAATCAATTCCTTTGAGATTTTCATTATTGCCATGTGTCCACTCAAGAATAATAACCTTACATTCTTCTACATTAACATCTTCATACCAGATTTCATCTTTGGTTTTTCCCATGCGTTTCAAAGTCAGGAAGTCATTTCCATTTTTGAAATCTGCTATTATCTTATTGATTTTTTCATATTCAATCTCTTCAGGTCCACAAAGATAATTTTCTAAACCTTTCTTGCCATCTGTATGATATATATTCTCTCTTCTGGCATCGTTTTCTGTTGGAATTAATCTTGGATAATTATCCCCTGATATCACCAGATTTTCAATGCCTGCTTCCTTCAACTGCTCTGACAATAAAAAGGCAACTCCGGATTTACCTGAACCTGAACCTCCAAAAATTGATATAACTAATCTTTTCTGGCGGGATATTATTTTTTTGATTTCCTCCAGTGAATTTTCTAATATATTTTTAACAATCACCCTTTGCTGTGGATGAATAGAAATGTAGTCACCTGGCATATCAGTACTAATTTTATTCATAGCATCTCCCTCTTTAATTCAAAGAATTTATTCTACCTTTAATAATTTTACCTGAATACTTGCATATTCCTCCATTGGTGGCATATATGGCATACCAATTTGCTTTAATGCTTCTGAAGGATATATTTTATTTGTCGCCATATCCTTATACATTGCCCCCTCTTCCAAGCCCTTTATTTTTACATAAACCGGCTGCATATTTCCATGGGTTTCAAGCATTACAATATTAATAAGTACTTCTTTCAAATCTTCTGATATCATTTCCCATGCTGCAAATGAATCCTCAAACGGATTACTTAGCCTGTAATATAATCCTGTTTGAATTAATCGGGCATTTTCCTTAAATTCCACAATCTGTTTTTTGATTGCCTCTTTATCAGAATCCGATAATTTGGAAAAATCAAGTTCATATCCAAAAGTACCTGACATTGCAACAACACCTCTGGTATCAATTGACACTTTTCTTCCTGTCTGATGATTAGGAACTGCAGATACATGGGAACCAACTGCCAAAACCGGATATCCAAATGAAGTTCCGTACTGAATTCTTGTCCTGTCAATTGCATCTGTATTATCGCTGCACCATATCTGTGGAGTATAATAAAGCATTCCTGCATCAAATCGTCCACCGCCACCGCTGCAGCCTTCAATAAGAATATCAGGATATTTTGAAATTAATCGTTCCAGAAAATCATACACACCAAGCACATAATCATAATATACATTTCCCTGATAAGTTGCAGTATGACTATACACACTTGTGATACTTCGATTCATATCCCACTTTATGTATTCAATATTAGCTTCATCAATCACTTTGGAAATTTGTTGGAAAATGTAATCGACAACTTCTTTTCTTGAAAAATCAAGCACAAGCTGGTTTCTGCTTTTTACCGGATTTCTATCTGGCATTACAAGCGCCCAGTCAGGATGCTTACGATACAATTCGCTATCCTCATTTACCATTTCAGGCTCAATCCAGATTCCAAATTTTATACCTTGCGCATTTACTTCATCCACTAATTCTTTCAATGTGCATCCAAGTTTTTCCTCATTGACAATCCAATCCCCTAAACCGCTGTTATCATCATCACGTTTTCCAAACCAGCCATCATCCATAACCAGCATCTCGACTCCAAGCATGGCTGCATTTTTAGCAAGATTAACAATCGACTCCTTGCTTATGTCAAAATATGATGCCTCCCAGCTGTTTACTAAAATCGGTCTTATTTCATTTTTATATTTTCCACGACAAATGTGCTGTCTTATGCATTTTTGAAAATTATGGGATAATCTTGAAAGACCTTTATTGCTAAATGATAATATAACTTCTGGTGCAATAAGACTTTCATTTTCCTTTAATTCATATGAAAAATGCTCTGTCGTTAATCCCATCTGCATTCTTGTCTGGTTATACTGATCTTTTTCTACTTCCGCTAAAAATCCGCCACTATAAACAAATGACATTCCATAGCAATCGCCATAATCCTCGTTGGCATTTTCCTCTGCTAAAATCATAAAAGGATTATATTGATGACTTGATGTTCCTCTTCTGCTTCCAATCTGATAACTTCCATGTCCCACCTTTTGTCTTTGCATATTTCTTTCCATTGCATGTCTTCCATAAAATGTAATAAAATCAAAATCTCCTGTAACAAAATCAAGACACGCACTTTGCAATTTTTCGACATAAACAGGCTTTGTACCATTGTTGACAACCTTAGCGGCACGAGTAATTATATCAAGATTTTCTATTACACCATAATAGAGAACTACTCTTATTCCAGAACCTGAATCTCTTAGTGTAATCTCAAGAGTCTGCATATTTTCTTCACCATATACTGCCGGCAAACCTGCAAGACCATATTTTCCATCATATATCTTGTGGGATTCATACCTTAAATCCACACCAAAACTACCGTCTTTGAAACGAATATCACAAACCGGACTTCTGAAATCACCTGTACCACGACATGGAAACTCCTGTGGAAGTGCATCCATGGAATAATTTCGATTTTCAACTTCATATGGATTTCCGGAAAAACCTCTGTCAAGGTTCACCAGAAGAAAATCCATATCACCTTTCGTTTTTTCCCCATAATACAAATGAAGTAAAAATCCGTAATCATCCACCTTCATCTGATATGTTGTATTTATTGTATCAAGATTAAATATCATGCTTTTTTCATTAAATATTATAGCCATACTTTTTCTCCTTCATAGACTTAGAAATTTATTTAACTGCTCCATTTGCCACACCATTTATAATCTGTTTCTGACAAATAATGTAAAAAATTAAAATTGGTAATAAAGCAAGTAAATATGATGCAAATGCCAAATTGTAATTAGTTCCGAACTGCGACTGGAAATTAAGCTGTGCTATTGGTAATGTATTCTGATCAGTTCCAGATAAAATAACAAGTGGTGTTGTTACATCGTTCCATGTACTCATTGCTGTCAAAATTGCTACGGTTGCATGCATTGTTTTCATATTTGGGAAAATAATTTTCCAAAAAATCTGCCATGGCGTTGCACCATCCACATTTGCTGCTTCTTCTAATGCCATTGGAATATTTTTTAAATATCCTGCATATAACATTAAATTCATCGGCATAAAAAATACAACATATAATACAATTACACCAAATCTGTTGGCTATGCCCATCTGTGCAGTTTGTTTTACCAATGGCATCATAAGAACTGCAAATGGGACAAACATTCCACTGACAATATAATAGTAAACTGCCTTAAATGGCTTTTTCCCTAAGGACATTTTTCTTCCTATTAGATACCCTGCAAAAGAATGTAAAAGTATACAAAGAATCACAGTTACAGCTGTAATTAAAATACTATTTCCAAGGGAATTCCAAAAATCAGTAACCTCCATTGCCTCTTTAAAATTGTTCAAATTCCAGCTTGAAGGAAGTGCTAATGCACCTGCCACATCATTTGTCATTTCTGATGGTTGCTTAAAAGCTATAATAACGGTCATATACAAAGGAAATAGTACCGTTAAACAACCTAATATCAATAAACCATTTATAATTCTATTTATAATTTTTCCTTTTTTATTCATTATAGCTGCTCCTCCTTCTTACCTAAAAATTTCATCTGTAAAAATGAAATAATAACAATTACCACGAAAAATACAAATGCATTTGCACTTTGGAAACCGAACTGTCCTCCACTCATTCCATTCATATAAATAAGATATGATATAGATTCAGTGCTTTGTGAAGGTCCACCCTTGGTCAAAGACATAATCTGGTCGAATACCATCATTGCATTTTTCATGCATAAAACTAAATTGATTGTAAAGAAAGGAAGAATTAAAGGAAATGTGAGTTTCCAGAATTTTTTCCATCCGGATACACCATCTATCATCCCTGCTTCATAAACTTCAGTTGGAACAGTTTGTAAACCTGATATGTAAATAATTGTATTCATTGCAATTCCTTGCCATGCACCTACAATTACAATTCCTATCCAGGCTGTTTTTTCACTTGCAAGAATACTATTTTCAAGAAATGTAATTCCAAGTGTACTTGCTACTGATGGAATAATATATGTAAAAATAAAACTAAAAATATAACCTACAACAAGTCCCCCTAAAATATTTGGAACAAAATAAATACCACGAAGTGCACTTTTACATCTAATTGATCTATTCAGTCCTAAAGCCAGAATCAAACTAATTACATTTACTACAATTGTAAGAACTATTGCATAACGGAAAGTAAATAAATATGATTTCCATACCCTTGTATCATGTAATAAATCTGTAAAATTTCTTATTCCTACAAAATCAAAATCCCCATAACCTCTATAATTTGTAAAACCATAATAAAATCCTTTTAAAAGTGGCAATGTATTAAAGGCAAAGAACAAAACTACAATCGGAATTAAATATACGAAAAAAATCTTATCATTCTTTGTCCATTTTTCTTTTTGAGTTATTTTCTTCATTTTTATTCTCCCTCCTGATACTTTCTTACTTTTTCAATAATATCTCGATTATATCGAACCCATTGAGTATCAAATTTCTTCAAAAATTTGTCCAAAGCATCCTCATCATCATCTAATAAATAAGTCTGAATCATTGCATCTACCGCCATTTCTGAAGGATAATGATGATCCTGAAAATCTGCCACAATTCCATTCTCAATATATTTTTGCATTCCCTCTAACTCTTTTGCCAATTTAAAATCACCTTTTTTACATGGAACTGCACTTTGAGCATCAATATAAGCCTGAACATTTTCATCTTCCAGTAAATAGTCCAACACCTCGTATACTGCGTCTTTCTTATCACAATCCTTCATGACACAAAACATCAGGTCATTTCCTGAATTTAGAATATTATCTTCTTCCTTATCATTTGCAGGAAATGTAAATGAGCCTATATTCATATCCGGATTAACTGATTTAATCTGCGGTATTGCATAACTTCCAATAGTGTACATAGCAGCATCACCCTTTGCAAAAGCAGTACATGCATCATTATAGCCATATGCTACCGGATTTTTCTGTGCATAATCCAAAAGAGTCTTAATTTTTATTGCCGTTTCCTCATATTCTTCTGAGAATAATGCATTTCCACTGTTAACCTGATAAGCTAAATCTGAATCACAAGTACCAACCGCTAATGCATTCCAAGGAGCTAACGCCGTCCATGTATCCTTATAACCTAAATAAAGTGGTTGCTGTCCGGATTCTTCTATTGTTTCACATAACGAAATAAATTCATCCCATGTTGTTGGAATTTCCCAACCATTTTCATCAAACATATCTTTGTTATACAAAATTCCCGCTGCGTTTGCCACATAAGGAACAGCGTATGTTCCTTCTGTTGGTACAAATTCCAAATCCTTATTTATCTGAAGATAATTCTCCTTGATAGAATCTAGCCCTTTATAGTCGGAAATATCCATAAGCATATTCGCATCAAGAAAATTCGAAAAATTGGAATCTCCACCAATTCCAATAATATCCGGATTATCTTCACGAATAAATCTTGTTTTAAGAATTGTCATTGCGTCATTAGGAGAATCAATCTTTAACTCAATATTATCATGGGTTTCATTGAACCTCTTTTCAACTTCCTTGAAATATTTTGCTGCCTCCGGCTTATACTGCACCATTTCAACTACTGTCTTATCATCTTCACTTTTGTTTTCACAACCCAAAAGTTCAAAAGACATTACTACTATTATTGCCCCAAGGACAAATCTGCTAATTCTATCCTTCTTCATAGTTCTTGCTCCTTTTTGATATATTTAAATTATATTCACAAATATTAGCGCTTATATTTATCTGATAAATGTATTATATCATTTCATTTTGCGATATAATATAGGCGTATTTTTGATAATATATACCTTTTTGCGATATCATTCTATTATATATAAAGTGATGTAGCATTTTGGTATATTTTGATATATAATATCTGTAATATTATTAATGGTCTATTGTGAATGAAAGGGAATTAATATGAATGAACTACTTTTTAATATATTTCCAAATGAAAGATTCATAGATTTAGGGTTATATCAATTTGGTCTTGAACAATGTGCACCTGCTCACTCTTTTGGTCCAGCCACCAGGAATCATTATCTTTTTCATTATGTTCTTTCCGGTAGCGGAACTTTATATGCCGATAATCAAAAAGGGGAAACTATTACATATCATATAAAAAGTGGACAGGGGTTTTTGATTTTTCCAAACCAGATAACAACATATATTGCAGACGAAAAGCTGCCCTGGGAATATACCTGGATTGAATTTGACGGACTTCGTGCAAAGGAAATTCTGGATACCTGCGGATTTAATCAGGATAATCCCGTTTATAAATCAAAACATAAAGATATAACTCAATTAATGTCTGATGAAATGATATACCTTGCAACTCACTCAAATGAAAGTCCATTTCACTTAATCGGACACTTATATTTAATCATGGATTATTTTATGCAATCAAGTGCTTCACCCGCACCTGTCGGCGGCTCTAAATTGCAGGATTTCTATATCAGGGAATCAATAAATTTCATTGAACAGAATTTTCAAAATGATATTTCAGTTGTTGATATTGCAAATGTGTGCGGAATAAACAGAAGTTATTTCGGAAAAATATTTAAAAAATGTATAGGACAAACTCCTCAGGAATTTTTGATGAATTATAGAATGATTAAGGCAACAGAACTTCTGCGCCTTACAGATTTGTCAATTAGTGAAATAAGTCATGCCGTAGGATATGATAATCCTTTGCATTTTTCAAGGGCTTTTAAAAATATATATAATATTTCCCCTCGAACCTGGAGAAATCAGTATGCCATAAAATGTGATACAAAATAAAGCCAACTAACATACCAATTTCTCCTGATTAATATTAATATCCGTATTTTTTACGCTTTATCTTAATAAATATTGCACTTAATATCATCGCCATAACTTCAGCAACCACAATACTTTTCCATATTCCATTAATTCCCCAGATTAGAGGCAATACCATAATTGCAATTATCTGGAAAACCAGTGTACGAAGAAATGAAATAAGTGCCGATGTTAAACCATCATTTAATGCTGTAAAAAATGCCGAACTATATATAGCCACCCCCATAAACAAAAATGAGCATGCAAATATTCTAAAACCTGACTGAGTCAGTTCTTTAAGCTGACTATCATAACCTACAAACATATCAGATAGCGGATTTGCCAATACCTGGGCAAGTAAAAACATTGCCAGAAAGAATATACATATAATTGTTGTGCTTTTTCTTAAAATTCCCTTTAATTCTTTCTTATTTCCGGCACCATAATTGTAACTTACTATTGGTGCTGTTCCAATAGAATATCCAATAAATGCTGCTGAGAAAATCATACTGACATACATCATAACACCATATGCCGCCACTCCGTTTTCACCGGCATATTTTAGCAATTGAATATTGTAAAACATTCCAACGATACTCATGGACACATTACTCATAAATTCTGAAGAACCATTTAAACAAGCCTTTGAGATTGTTCCAAAATCAAGAGATGTTTTTCCAAGTCTTAAAATACTATCATTTTTTCGTAAAAAATATACAAATGGAACTACTCCTCCAACTACCTGACTCATTCCTGTAGCTATGGCAGCACCAATAAGTTTATATTCCTGTGGTAATAAAGTAACAAGAATTGCATCCAATACCATGTTTGTTACCCCTGATGTCACTGTGACTCCAAGCCCAAGATGTGGTTTCTCAGCTGTAACAAAAAAGGACTGAAACATAAGTTGCAACACATAAAATGGCAATACCGTCAGAATAACTCTTCCATATGTAACACAATTATCAAGAAGTATTCCCTCAGCACCAAGCATTTTTGCGATACTTCTTATAAATATGTTTCCAAATACAGAAATAACAACACCTAATAAAAAAGCCACATATACCAAAAGCGAAAACTGTTCGTTGGCTTTTTCATTCTTTCCTTCGCCGAATGTCTTTGCTACAATAGCCGAACCTCCTGTTCCAAACATAAATCCAACGGTGGAAAAAATCATAAGAACCGGCATAATCAAATTTATAGCAGCAAATGGTACTTTCCCTGCAAAATTCGAGACAAAAAATCCATCTACCACACCATAAATTGATGTAAAAATCATCATTGCAATAGAAGGAATTGTAAATTTTATTAATTTTCTAAAAGTAAAATGATCTGATAATTGTATTTTCATTTGCTATCTTCCTCCTGCATATTATCTAATTCGTTTTTTAATGCATTCATAAATTTTTCATTTAAGGCTAAATATTGCTTTATCTGGTCTTCATCAAAGCATTTATATGCATTTAATTCCATATCAACCAGTTTTGCTATTGTATTTTTTGCATATTCTCTGCCTTTATCCGTAAATTTTACTAATTTTGCCCTGCCATCAATTTGCTCCAGAGCAACTATTTCTTCCATTTCAAGTTTCCTAAGGGCTGAATTGACAGTTTGCTTTTTGATGCCTGATTGCTTATATATTTTACTAATCGGACATGCATTTCCATTTATATATAAGGTATATAAAATTCGGGATTTGCTATCGCTTAGCCCTAGTTTTAAAGAAATCTGATGATATAAACAATCTATTTCCGACACCAGACAATTGATGTTTTGAACTTGCTTAATTAATTGGTTATCCATTTTTCCTCCTGACAGTACGAAATCATACTTTTCATAGTATAGTACGATTTCATACTATTGTCAATTTAAATTAATGCGGCAAATTTCCTATTTTTATTTAAAATTCACATTGAATTCTTTTATATTATTGTTATAATTTAATATATGAGATAAAATTATTTGTTTGGGGGATGGTATCTATTATGCATATAACAAATTTAG
Source organism: Agathobacter sp. (assembly GCA_036308125.1). Lineage (GTDB taxonomy): Bacteria > Bacillota > Clostridia > Lachnospirales > Lachnospiraceae > Roseburia. The sequence continues at coordinate 24,297 of JAXJWH010000144.1, read as the reverse complement.
ATAGTGCTTTTGAAACAATATGTAGCATCATAAAAGAATTTGGTCCATGTATGAATGACTATTTGTACGTCTATGATATTCCACATGATGTCTACTATATAAACGAACTTGCCATGGATCGATTTATGTTACCATCCAATATATTTCATGATGTATCAAATAAACACAAGTTGTTTGTATATTCTGACGATTATCCAATGCTAATGGAAGATTTAAGTCAGTTGACAAGTGGACAGAAGAACGATCACAATCTGGAATATCGTTGGATAGGTCGTGATGGCAATCCTATTTGGATTAATTGCAGGGGGCGATTACTTCGAGATAAAAATGATGCTCCATTTCTGATGATTGGATGTATAAATGAGATTGGAAAACAGCAAAGAGCCGACAATGTAAGTGGACTTAAAGGGGAGAAATCTTTTAATGAGCATTTATGCCAGTCCATAAGCTCTTTTTCCGATGTTTTGCTCCTTCGAATTGGAATTGATGATTTTAAAATTATAAATGAAAGATTCGGAACACAGTATGGAAATGAAGTTCTAAGGGAAGTTGCGGAATGTATTCGCAATTCTTTAGAGCCGGGACAGTTCGTATACAGAATTGTTTCTGATGAATTTATGATACTTGATTTAACCGGAACTGAAATTACAGCAATGGAATCACTCTATCACAGAATTCGCTCCGGCATAGAAGACATTCTGATGCAGCAGAATTACAGGTCAATATACACAATATCGGCAGGTCTTCTTCTTTCTAAGGATATTAAATGCTTTAATCATGACAACTATGATGAAATAATGAAATTGTCTGAATTTTCCCTTGGAGAAGCGAAAAAAAGAGGCAAAAATCAGCTATACAATTTCAGGCAGGAAGATTATGATTCTTTCATCCGAGGCCGATACATATTAAGCTGCCTTCGAAAATCCATATCTGAGAATTTTAATGGATTTGAATTATTTTTCCAGCCAATTATGGAAGAAAAAGATGAAACCCTTTATGCCGCTGAAACTTTGCTTCGATTCCGCACAGAAGCAGATGAGAATATTTCTCCGATGGAATTTATTCCTATATTAGAGGAAAGCGGATTAATTATTCCGGTAGGAAAATGGATTATTAATAATTCCCTTGCAATGTGCAAAAAAGTAAGACAGGTGTATCCTGATTTCCATGTTTCCATAAATCTTTCCTACATTCAGCTATTAAAATCTTCTGTTTATGAAGATATCATGGAATCCCTTGCACTTTTTGAACTTCCACCAAGTTCCCTTGTGGTAGAGCTTACAGAAAGTGGTCAGCTGGAAAACAGCATTACTGTGCAAAACATATGGACGAATCTCAAAACTCAGGGTGTATTTGTCGCCCTTGATGACTTTGGAACGGGATATTCTAATCTTGTTAACATAGGAAATCTCCGACCTAATATTGTAAAAATCGACAGAGGATTTACCGTAAAAGCTTTGAAAAACGATTACGAATATGAGCTTTTGATTCACATTATTCACATGGTTCACAGTATCGGCTTGAAGTTGGTTGTGGAAGGCATCGAAACCAAGGATGAGCTTACAAAAATTACGAAATTAAATCCTGATTACATTCAAGGATATTATTATAACAAACCATGTCCTATTGATGTATTTATGAAAGAATATAATATTGCATAATACTATATAGAAATAAAAGTGCCAAGGAACGATAATTTTGTTCCCTGGCACTTTTTACACAATAGGGCAGTCCTAAGACTGCCCTATCTATCATCCATATTATATTTTTTAAACAAGTGCACATGGTTTAGGACGTTTCTTAGCTGTGAAACTGTCCACATTTATCCTGATTACTGAAACAATAGTTGTCATTCTGTCATCAAACTCGAAATCTTTGCCGGTCTGTGTCTTCATTAATATAGAAAGAGCTTTTTTCTTCTCCTCCACATCATCAACAATTTCTGCAACGCCCTCACACATAATGGACGAATAGCTTATTCCATACTGGCATGGTTTCTCACCTTCAAATGGCTCAATATCTGTATCAATTTCTATGAAAACATTTGGATTTTTCTTAAGAATATCCAGTTTTCTACCTTCAGTAGCTCCATGGAGATATATAGTCAGATTTTCATTTTCCATTATATACCCATAATTCATGGATACAACGTAAGGCTTATTATCATCAATCATTCCAACATGTGCAACTTTAGCCCTGTCCAAAATGCCAACTATTTCATTGATATCTGTTACTTCATGCTCTCTTCTTGTAAGTCCTTTTCTCATTTTCTACCTCGCACATTTAATTATCTAAATCTACTTATTAATATGTCCATGGAAATGTAAATTCCTCACCCACAGTTAAAGGTGAACCTCCTGTTACTTCTTTAACTGTAAAAACTGCTCCATCCCAGCCTTTGATCTTGATAATTCCTCTTACGTTTCCTTCATCCGAAGTAAAATCAAGTTCTCCGTTACCTTTGTCAACAAAAGTTCCATCAACCTGCGCAAGTCTGTACAGAGAAATACTTACTTTGTTTTCTCCATCTATTTCCTCTCTTGTAATAAGGGAACTATATAAATCGTCAGTATCCTGATTATCTATAAATGTACCATTTGTTGATGATACCTCAGGCATAACAAAATTCTCACCTTTGATGTGAGCCATCTCCCTTGCAATAATGTAACATCTGTTTTTCGTAATCTCTTCATGATATGAATTCACGAGAAGGGGATACATGCTGCCATTATCTTCTGAAGAACCAATGCTAATATCTGTTACCTGTTCCTTCAAGGCAATCCACTGTCTTTGTTCCTTAAGATATTTATCCTTGGTTTCTTTATCGGCTATATCATTGAATCTATTCCAAAGATTATTTAATTCCGCATCCCATATTTCATATAACCACTTTGATGCAATGTTCATGTCAGTCTGTGTATTAGCTGACTCTGCAATCGGAGTATATTTTTCTGTGACTTTCTCAATATTTTTTAATTCTTCCTGCAAAGATGAAGAGTTAGATACCACATATTCAACATCCGACTTAATGTCATTAGAATAATCGTATTCATAATCTATCTTAATGTTATTATCTAATGTAGTCGACTTTAAAGTCTGAGACTCAGATTCTGTCTCTGTCGGTGCATTGGACTCCCCCTCTGCCCCTGTATCTTTTGGTGTCTCGACCTGCTCAGTTGCCTGACTATCCGAAGTCTCCGCTGTGTCTGCCTCTGTTTGCATTGCAGCTTCCTTTTGATTGTCAGCTACTGGCTTCTTACTCGTACAACCTGTTGTTCCTAATAAACTAAGTGCTAAAATCCCTATAACTATCTTTCTTTTCATATTATAACCTCCATAAATACTTTAAAAAATAGAATCTAACTTAAATCCCCTATTCTATTTAAATATATATTTCTTTTAATTTTAACATATTGAAGTTTAATATTCTACAAATTATATTAAATTTTCCAAGATATCGATTTTTTCACAAACAAAACAGTCGGATACCAACAAAATTGATATCCGACTGTTTTAAAATATATACAGATAAGAACGATATAAAGTTAATATAGCATACTTAAGAATCACCTGATTCTTTTTCCCACTACCACGAACCTTCCATTTTCCACATGATAGGCACAGCAGGAAAGGGTAATAAATTCATCACCAAATTCTGCCTCTACGCCCGTATCATATAAGGACATTTTCTTAATATTTTTGTACCAGTCATCAAATTCTGCCTTTGTATCCGCCTGAAAAAACTGATAATACTTAAATACATCCTCATTCTCGTAGTAGACCTGTGAGCAGAAAGCTGAAATAAGTTCATACTCCCTATGCTCATACAGACTGTCAAAACAAATATTACTATGTTTCTTACCGTATTCTTCTTCCTTATACAAATCAAGGTCACCAAACATCATTCCTGACCGCATGGTATGCCCATGAATAATTAGATTTGTGGAAGGAGCTGTACCATTCTTATAATTCTTTTGTAATGTACCATTTCCAACAACAGAATCGGTATCCATAACAAGACAGCCATTCTTATTTTCATCGCCGTAAAAATCCAGGTACAAATACTTACTTTCATCCTCAGGTGTCTGCATAACCGGATAATCTATCACAGTATCCTTTATGCTTAGCCAGCCTATAAGATTAGAATTCTGTTCATATAATTTTTTGTATTCTTCCAATATTTCGGGTTTTTTTATCGGAGTTACTATCTGTCGTTCGACAGCCACTTCCTGGGGATATTCCACAACGGATTTTTGGGGATGCGTAGCCTCAGCTTTTTCGGCTACAAGTTCTTCCTGTTGTGTTAAAAGCTCATGCTTATCTTTCCACTGCCTGTAGTAATTAGTATCAATGACTAAAACAGAAATAACTATACCACAAAGGCAGATGGCCGTTATAATATTCCATTTTCTTTCCTGTTTATTTTTCATTACTTTTTTCTGGGCAGTATTCTTTATAGTAGCTGTCCTTTTCCTTTACATTGCTTTCTTTTTTCTTTCAGAATACAATAATCCAAGTCCGCTTATGCAAGCAATCAACATCCATGGATAAGTATTGCTTGTATCACCTGTCTTTGGAACATTGTCCAAATTGTTTGCTGAATCTGTACTCTGACTGTATGAATCATTGTTGTCTGTAGCATCATTGTCTGCAGCATTATCATCTATTGAATTATTTCCATTATTTCTATCATCGCTGCCATTTTCACTATCTGAACCATTTACACTGTTTCCATCGTTTTCACTATCGCTAGTATAATCGCTATTTCCACCGTTTCCGCTGTCGCCAGTGTTTCCGTCATTTCCATCATTTCCGCCATCGCCAGTGTTACCGCCGTTTTCGTCATTTTCGCTGTCACCTGTGTTTCCGCTATCTCCAGTATTTCCACCGTCTTCGCTATCGCCTGTATTATCATCGTCCTCATCGGAAATTATTTCGCCATTTTTATAAGCGAGGGAATAAGTTGAAAACTTTGAAGTTTTAAATGTCAATTTTCCTGTTTCTTTATCATAACTGTCAGGAATAATTGTTGTTGTTTCGCCTTCATGGGTATGAATGATCGTAAATTTTCTGAAATTGCCCTCTGTGTCTTTGCGAAGCTCTTCTGGAATAATCATTGCAATTTCAATCATCTCTCCTTGTGTATCAGTAATCGCAGTTTTAGCTCCATCACCAACCTGCTTATACATTGTTAAATCAAGAAAATACAATTCTATATCATCACCTAATTCATTCTTTGCATATTCTTCCTGTGCATTTTTATCATCCTGATTAACATTTTCTGCTGTCTTAACTTCTACCTCAAGCCATACCTTTGCATCAGCACCGTTTTTAATTGCTTCTTTTTCTTCATGAGTAAATACATTTTCTAATAATTTATCTACATCATCTACTGCAATTTCTGTCTTAGGAGCATCTTTGTCCTCGACTTCTGGAACTACAACAGTTTCACTTCCTTCTAATTTTGGAACTGTAAAACTATAATCCTTACTTTCGCTTTCCTTACCTGATGTAAATGTAAGTGTAAATTTAATACTTCCTATATTATCCTTTGTTGCTTCTGTTCTGCTAAAATCCTTTATGCTTACCGATACTGTGCCGTTATTTAACTGTGCATTTACTAAATCAAGAATATCTTTTCCTGTTGTAAGATTATTTCCCATAAAAGAATTTAATGCTTCAGTTGCAAGGGATAATGCTTTATCTACTGCTTCTACATCTGATTCATCACCTTCTAATTTTGGAATTGTAAAACTATAATCCTTACTTTCGCTTTTTCCACCTGATGTAAATGTAAGGGTAAATCTAATACTTCCTGCGGCTTTCTTAGTTGCCTCTGTCTTTGAAAAATCTCTTACACTTACTGTAGCTGCACTGTTTCCTAATTTTGCATTTATTGCACTGGAAATATCACTTGCTGTTGTAAAATTATCTGCTGCAAAATTATTTAATGCACTGTCTGCAGCTGACTTAGCTGACTTTATTGCTTCTGCATCTGTATCTATCTGAGAGTCTGAGCCTGCCCCTGCGCCTGAATTATTTAATTTTGCAATTGTAAGAGTATAATCCTTATCCTAACATTCACTTCCTGATGTAAATGTAAGTGTGCACTTTATACTTCCTGATGTTTGTGTAGTTGCATCAACTTTTGTAAAATTCTTTACACTTACTGTTGCTGTGTTATTATTCTTTGTCAATTCTGCATTTACTACACTTGCAAGATTTTGTCCTGTTGTACTATTGCTTGCAGTAAAACCTTTCAATACATTGCTTGCAATTGTCTTTGCAGCCTCTACTACCTCTGCGTCGGTATTTGTCTCAGAACCACTTCCGCCTGCTTCGATTTTATCATTAATATCATCAATATCTCCGATTGGAATATTATATATTAAATAATCATCATCCTCATCCCAATCAATCAGATTTGCCCCAAGAACATTAATACGATCTTTATCATCATATACCCCATATAATCCTATGTATATACTGTAACTACCACTACATGAAAACTGCCCCATTGCCGGCTGATATCCGCAATTATTTATGCCTTCGCCTTCTCCAACTTTTTCACACCAACCATAAATTACTGTTTCTAAATCGGAAAGCTCACTTGCACATGTAATAATATCACAATTTTCTAATTCACTTCCTGAAATATTTCTAAGACTTGGAATATCATCTCCTTCTTTGATACCTGATGTGATATTCAAATTTTGTGCTATTTTAGCATAATTAACCGATATATTGATTGGACTTGTATCCTTTACATCCTGCTCAAATACTGCCGTCAATGATACATTCTCTGATGCAGTAAATGAATAATTTGCATTATTGCTTAAAGTTGTCTCAACATTCTTCCAACCTACAAATTTAAAACCATCATTTGGAGTTGCTGTTAAAGTAACGGAATCACCTTCATCATAATTTCCTGTTCCACTAATTGTACCTCCATTTGAAGGACTTGCAACTGCATCAATTGTGTATGTCTCCTTTTCTCCTGCATCTGATGCATCAGCCAATGAATTTCCTGAAGAATCAAGTAATTTATCATCTTCTGTTTTTAATACACCTATCAACGCATCATTATAAATACCATAACTTGTTGACCTTGTCCATAAATGCACATATATTGAGCCACTCTCATTTAACGAAACCTGCCCATCAGCAAACTGAACTGTTACAATGTGTGTACCACTTGTCCATTCAAATTCATCACCATCAGCAAAACATATAAAATTATCATTCTCTATTGTTGCTGGCCAAGAACTGCCATCAAGACTATATCTATTATACCAATCAAATTTTGACTGTGCACTATGTACACCAATTCTTCCCGTTGCAGCTCCATAATTACCTATTGGAGTAATAGTAATCTTCATACTCTTAAGGCAGCCTGAATTATATAAACATATATCCTTTACCTCTGGAATTTCAAAATTCGCTGCATATATTTCCATTGAAGAACTTCCTATAAATAATGAAAATATCATAGCAAATGCAAATAAAATACTCATAACTTTAGTTCTAGTAGGGTTTTTCATTTTATTTTTCACCTTTCATTTTTACCATATATTGATATTCCCTTTATTTATTTTATTTATAATTAACATCTTCTTGCGTTCTTAACTAACCAATCCCTGCAAATGGCAACAACTGCCTTATTTTTTCCATGGTAACCGGTTTTACCAGATACCCATCTGTTTTCTCATCCAGAGCCTGCCTGCAATATGCATCGTCTTCTGCCATATATACAAGTCTTGCTCCTGGCTGTACCTGCCTTAGTTTTCGCCCAAGCTGGATGCCACTCATTTGAAACATTGGCACCTGAGTAAAAAGAGCATCCACTGCGTTTTCTTCCAAATACCTCTCAGCGACCTGTGGGTCAATAAACATAACCGCCTCGCAACCATCAAACACTTTCCTAACACTCTTTATTTCATTATGTAATGCTTTTTTATCTGGATCTACCACCGCAATTCTCACGGACAGCCTCCTTTCTTTTCTGCTTCAGAAAATCTTTATGTTGAATTCATTGTATCAAAGGTCATGTACCCAAATTGTACCCGTAGTCTATTATTTTGGATTTTTTTTAATTATTTATATATTTTATTTTTTTCAATGAATAATCCCGCAAAAAAATTAACAGCAATCAGAAAAAGTCCTGTAATAAAAGCAGGGGCTATATCCTTCCATGTAACGGTAATCTTTTCTCCATGAATAACCAGATACCAGTTCAGGCTATCCACATACCGCATCACTACATAGTCACCATCTTTATTGACATAGGCATAACCATCCTTATCTTTGCCATACTGAACATCATAAAGATAAGCATTTTCAATATTTACTGAATCCGTATCAATCTGAACAACACCTTCTGAGTTGATAAAGTTAATTTTTACATCATTTTTTTCTTCATAATCTTTAATAATCTCCTGAAGCTTTTCCATAGATACTCCAATACCACATACTCCTAGAAAATGCTGATTTTCATCCTCAATCCTTGCATTTACAAACACTGTCCAGCAATTTCCATTCACCTCATCCTTGTCCACATCGAGGTCATATGCTTTTCTTGAATTTTTAAAAATCGAGTACCAGACATCATGGGCATCATTTTTTGTATCAATCACTTTGTTTATTCCATCGTAGGAATAATACCTTTGCGTATTTTCTGATATAACAAAAGCTGTCTGTGCATCAAACACCTCTTTTTGCTTTGTCAGATAAGCTGCCATCTTATCCACCATTTCTGTTTCCGAATAACTTTCTTCATTTTCCATCATCTCTGTCAAAAAAGTATCGTTAGCCATGGACATGGATATGAATATCGGTTTTTGAAGTTCACTTTGTACTGATTCGTACACACTAGAGGTAATAAGAGCATATTCACTTTGACCACTGCCAAGTTTTCTTTGAGCAGTTTGCATAATGCACACGCACATGAATATGACCATCGAAATTACTGATATCAGCATCAGTGCATTTTTTTTCTTTCCCATATTCTTTTACCTCGATTTCTTTCCTTTTTTAATATCTGCCTTATTTTGATACATTCTTTTATCTGCTATTTCTAATAATTCATCATATATATTCCCATCAACACCCATTTTGGCAATGCCTGATGCAATACAAACCTCCATAATATCATTTTTATCACCTATGTTTTGCATATGTGCTTGAAAATCCTGCATTTTTTCATCTATCGTATCATAGTCATTCCCATCCACAATTGCCACAAATTCATCACCACCAATTCTGAATACAGGACTGTGTGAAAATGTCAGACAAATAAAATTGCTTGCTTTTTGAAGAAGTTCGTCTCCTTTTTCATGTCCAAGATTATCATTTACCATTTTTCAGGTTGTTAACGTCCATCATAACAACAGCCATTTTTCCATCTGACCATTTATTTTCTTCTATACATCCTTCTATATACATAAGGTAGTCATTTCTGTTACGAAGCCCTGTCAGGCCGTCTTTTTTTGCCAGACTCTTAAGCTTGGAAATATATTCTTTTGTTTCATTTGCCAATTCTCCGACCTCATCCTCGGAATTACATGTAACCTTTGCATCCCAGTTACCTGCGGCGTAGAGCTTTGTGGTTTCCATAATTTCCATTAAAGGCTTTACTATGTTTCTGCTAAGTCTCAGAGAAAAAATAAGTGTAATGGCAAATACTATAATGAACACTATAACTCCTATGACAATAATGGAATACATCTGACTATTCATATCTGATGCCTTGGCATAGGTTACAATCTTCATATGATTTTCCAGCATTGTGAAATAGATACCGTATTTTTCACCATTTATATTGACAAACTGCACTTTTTCTGACTGTCGGCTGCCTTGCAGCAAAGAATAAATGTCATCATCAAAGGAATCACCAAACAAATCTTCTTTTTGATAATGAATCTGACTGCTACTCATACTGCTTAATGCTACACCGCTGCTTTCATATACATCTAATTTATTCATAATGCTTTCAAATTTTGTAAAATCTATATCCATACCAATAACACCGATAAGTGCACTGCCATCATAAACTGGAATTACATAGGAAACCATTTTCACATCAATATTTGCATTATGATATGGCTCAGTCCACATTGGTTTTCCCGACCACACCGGAAGATAATACCATCCCACATGTTCTGTATCATTTACATCATAAGCCTCCAGGTCTGTTGCTTTCCATCTTTCAAATTCTCCGGTTTCTTTGGACCTTACACAAAAGAAACCTGATGTTCCCTCTTCTGTAATGTCAGGATTCAATCGATAATATACTGCAACCGCACCATCTGTATTTTTTGCAGCTGATACAGCTATTTCAGACATTTGCTTCATATATTTATTCAGAAGTAATTTCATCATTCTTAAGCTTATCTATGGAAGGACGAAATTTTTCAGAAATATCATATAAATTATTTACTGTTAATTCCACAAGATTAAGTTGGTCATTTAATTCCAAAGCCAAAGAATGACAACTTTCTCTCATCATAATTTCAGCATTCTGAAAAGATATTTTTCCGGAAATAATTAACGTAACAGAAAGTAAGAGTATCACAAGTGCAAGCATACTTCCTGATATATGATAATTAATTTTATTTCTTATCGAACCTTTTGTCAGTTTGACCTGTCCGTTTATCCCTGTAGACATCATCAAAAATGCAACTATTACTGAGCCAAGAAGCACAAAGAATATTCCATAAATAAGTAATGATGCAATGCTTGCAAGCACCATGATGCAACTATATGCTGTCAGTACAGTGTATTCTTTTTTAGTAAGATTTTTTCTATTAAGAAAAATTGCAATCACATTTACAATTAGTGAAATAACCGTCAGTACACTTGAAGCCCAGAATAATTCTCCTCTGTGGTACATTGAATTTTCGTCTATCACATAAAGCCATCCTGTAAACTGCGATACAATTAAGAATACTTCTCCAATGACAACTAAAACAAATGCCATAATGTACCATATACGAAGTTTTTTATTTTCTTTTCCTCCAAGAACCTGAAAAATATATAGCGAAAAGAAAAACGATAACAAAAAACCAAAAAAGAATTCTCCAAAATTGGCTATTCTGACAAGATACCATCCCTGCGTACTTGTCATTCCCTTTGTCAAAAGTCCTGTAATATTACACAACAAATCAATTAACAGACATATAAAAATAGAGCCAAAATTCCTTCTTGTACGATTTTCTATATTTGATTCTATAAACATTATTGCAAGTGCCACTATGCAAACCAGCACTCCACAACTTTCCCATATTATATTGATATATTTTAGTGTATTTGACATTGTAAAAACCTCTTTCTGTACCTATACATATTTCCCTCAGATACTGTTATCTCTACACTATGTTTCTTAAATTAGCTTTATTATATGCAACTAAGTGTACCGAAACTGTACCAAAGTACTATAAAAGGACACTTTCAATTTCTCTGAAAGTGTCCTTTTTATCTACTGCTTTTGAAATAATATACCTGCCAATGTAACCTCTGCCCAACTGTAACCTGACATGTACTCCCCACAAAAAGCTCTAAGTGCCTCTGTACTTCCTTCCATCATCTGCCAGTAGTCACAACTCATTTTTGACTTATCTACTGCAAGACTTCGGTTTTCTTCCTTTAGAATTTCCTCTATTCCCGCTTTTTTCAGAGATTTTTTCAGACTAACCTTCGCTTTTCGTACCTGTGCCAGTGAGGACGCTTCATTTTCACTATCTTCATACATTGCTGCAGCGATTACGTTGTTATTTACCGCCGCACCGTTCCTGTCAATTAAAAATGCCAACAGCTCCTTACATCTTGAATTTTCAAAATGAATTGAAACCCCATCTACAAAAAGTTCAAAGTGTCCAAATGTATTTGCGTGAATATGTTTTTTTGTACTGTCACCGGATTTCTCAGGTTTTGCAATTCTTCCCTTACCGCATCACTTTGTACCGGCTTTAATAAATATCCGGAACAACGCATATTAACGGCAGACATAAGGTATTCATCATATCCTGTTGCAAAAATTATATTTATTTTCGGCCAGAAACTTTTTAAGCGCAGTGCAAGCTCAATTCCTGTCATTCCACGCATTCGAATATCGAGAAAAGCCACATCCGCTGTGTTTTTTCCGCCCACGCAAGTACTTCCTTTGGCTTTTGAAATGTAAAGAGTTCCGCCTCCGGCGAAGCCTCCCTTATAGCATCCGCCATGGAATCCAGCGCTAATTTTTCATCATCAACTGCCAGTATTTTCATAATCCCCCAACCTTTCCTTGAAAATTATTACCATAGCCTCTGTGCCACGTCCAACTTCACTTTTTATCACAAGCTCACCGCCACAAACTGCAGCAAGCCTTTTTCTAATATTTTCTATTCCAATGTGTTCCCCGTTGCCTTTAACTTCTCCTGGCTCAAAACCTACTCCGTCATCTGTAACTGTAACAATATATCTGTCTTTTTCTTCCCTTGTTGCTATGATAACCTTTCCGCCATCTTCACTATCGCCCAAACCATGCTTTACCGCATTTTCCACTAGTGGCTGAACAGACAAAACTGGCAAAAGAAACTCCTCAGCCTGTATATCGTATTCCACACAGAGCAGTTCCCCAAACCTAAGCTGTTCCAGTGTGAGATATGCCTCTATATGTTTTCGTTCTTCTGAAAAAGCAATCATACCTTGTCTTTTCAAAGAATTGAGATTGCCTCTCAGATAAGTTGAAAAGGAAGCTAAAGCCTTTCTTGCCATGTTCACATCCGTCTTGCAAAGCTGATCTATAACGGTAAGTGAATTATACAAAAAATGCGGCTGCATCTGTGAAAGCATAATACTAACTTTCATTTCCTGCAAATCCCGCTCTCTTTCGTAATAATCCTGTGTCTGAACCATGTGCATAATTAAAAACATAAGCACTAATACCATGGTATCCAGTAATAAAATAAGATTTATACCATAAAACATGATTTGCAACAACATACCAACTACCGGTATAAGCAGGTAACAGATAATTGGCAAATACAACCTTCTATCCAATTTTTTTCTATACCGCACCAGAATATAGGCTGATACAATCAATGCCCAGAATGAAAATGCCAAAGATAAAGGATACATGCTGCCTCTTTGATACAGATTTCCTTCATTAATCGTATAATACATTCCGTTAAACTGGGAAACTACCAATAATCCTACCGCAACTAAAAGTGCAATTCCTATCCTTTTTTTCCATTTTTTGAATTCTTCTTCATTTTCTACATATTGAATTATATATAGAATAAACAATGCACTGACCAGATATCCACTTGCAAATTCACAAAAATTGGTTATTCGCAACACCACATATATAACATTTCCGTCATATCCCTTAAAGGTAAGTCCCAGAAGATTCGATACAAGCTGCAAAATATGAGCTTCATACACATACAAAGCGTAATGTCCTGTTCTCCCCAAAGTCTTTCCCCATAGGGATATAACAAAAACACCTATAAGACTTACGCATATACAACATATATCTGTTGTAATGCTAAACATTCTTAAATAATCCATATAGTTAACTCCCCAAAAATCTCTTAATAGATAGCCCTTCTCTCTTTTATCTATATAATTTTATTATAAACCATATATATTATCGGAAGAATTCTTTCTTATATTAAGATATAAAATAAAGATATAAAGTAAATATATTAAAAATAAATACACTCTATATGGGGAGTACATTAATAAAAGATAAATTAAGAAATGCCTGTTTCTGCTAATTTTTCATTAATTTCATCCTCAGATGCCTTCATAGCATCCAATGTCATGATCAAAAGTTTCTCTAAATCCCAACCAAGCTGTTCTGCGCCTCTTTCAATTACTTCCCTTGAACAGCCTGCCGCAAATCCCTTGCTTTTGTATTTTTTCTTAAGGGATTTTAATTCCATGTCTTTTGTACTTTTGGATGGACGCATAAGTGCAGCTGCCCAGATCAGACCTGTTAATTCATCCGCTGCAAAAAGCACTTTCTCCATCTCATGCTCAGGCTCTACATCAAGTGTCACCCCGCACTCAATTGTGATTCCATATCCATGGGACACAACTCCATGAATAATATCCTCACTTACACCGCCCTCTCTCAACAATTCAGGTGCTTTCAGACAATGTTCTGCTGGATAAATTTCAAAATCTATATCATGAAGCAATCCAACAATACCCCAGTATTCTTCCTCATTTTCGTATCCAAGTTCCCTTGCAAACCACTTCATAACAGCCTCAACTGTCAGCGCATGCTGAATATGGAAAGGATCTTTATTATATTCCCTTAATAAATTAAATGCATCTTCTCTACTAATACTACTCATTTTCTCTCATCTCATTTCCTATCATTTTAGTAGTATATTATCACTTATCCATTTATTTGAAAAATTAAAAAAATTTATGGTTAATTATAAATTCTATTTATAACAAATACTATTTGCTGTCGAATATTAAAAATACATATTTTTTTAATTTTCTATTTTGAATTTAATAATTAATCGTCTTATTAATTCATAACCAAAGGGAATCCATCCCAAATACAATGAAACCAATAATTTAATTCCCAAATAAATTATCCATCCAACCACCGGCAAATATAAGATTTTACTTATAATATTGAAAAATCCACTAAAACCTGCCTGACCATACTCCAATCCTGCCCCAATAAAAAATCCTAAAAAGGCATTTGCAACGCAACAAATTATTCCTATTAATAAAATTCTAATAAGTGCAAAAAAATCCTTATGTAAAGATACCGCCTTTCCAAACAATGGCAAAAAAACAAATAAACAGCCCACTATGAGAATGATTGCACCGATTTTTCCTACTTTAAGCGCACTTTGAAATACTGCCTCTTTATCAATTTCAGTGAAATTATTCTCGTTATCTGTCATATTATTCTCATTTATTATCATTTTCCTATTTTCCTCTATCTTTTCTTTCATCGCAATAATCATATTTTTATATATAAATATAAGATTATGTAAAATTATTGCTTGCAAAATGCATTAATTTT
The DNA here is from genome assembly GCA_036308125.1 of Agathobacter sp. Classification (GTDB taxonomy): domain Bacteria; phylum Bacillota; class Clostridia; order Lachnospirales; family Lachnospiraceae; genus Roseburia. The sequence goes on along the minus strand of JAXJWH010000144.1, from coordinate 9,263 downwards.
TTCTTCTAAAAGATTAAAAACTTTAGCCGCCAGATATCCATCTGCAATTGCGTGATTTAGCCTTACACTAACCGGCATCATTAATTTTCCATCTTCAAGTCTGTATTTTCCCCAGTTAATGATTGGTGCAAAAAACAAATAGCCATCCGGAAGCTCTACATTTAATGAATCATAGGAAAACCAAGGTATGAATGATGCATCAAACCAGTTTGGATGATTTTGTGCATCAAGACCATACTCTCTTTTTTCTTTTGCATTTTCTATATCTGATTCCGCATTTTTATAAAATTCCTCGTAATCTTCATAATAGGTAGTATATACAGGTGTGCAGGTTTCCGTATCTTCATGAAAAACATACTGCGTAGGATTAATTTTATCATAGCAAATCAGCTCATCCGTCTCCCACAAATATCCCATCCTGTAATCATCTCTGGAATTTAGCACACTAGAAAGAATATACAAAAAATTTATATAAAATTTCGTTCCTGTTTTCTTTGAATATTCCTTCAAAGGTGTCACATTAATTCTTCCTGTCATGGAAACAGAGCATTTACAATCTTTTGTAAAATGTCTGTATACTCCACTTCTATAATATTCCTCTTTATTAATAATTTTATAATTCATAAACTCACCTTTATATAATCTAAATATAATCTAATAATGTCATCTGCTCACCTGCGGATTTATCTACAAATTCATGCATATATGCAAATAATTTGTCAGCATCACATATAATTCCGCTTCTTTCACACTCATCCTTCACCATCTCCATAAGTTCCTTTTGATTCAAAGATGGCACATCATATGAATTCCCATATGTATTAATATAGCGCTCTTTCATGCCTGGAAAATGCCTATCTAACTGCTGATAAAAATATTGTCTATCGCCATCTCTTAGGGTAACTCCCATACCAAAAAGTATAATCCCATATACATTTGCTTCCTTACAGTAATTCAAAAGACCTTTTATATTTTCTTTTGTATCATTGATAAATGGCAATATTGGTGTCATCCAGCATATAGTTGGAATTCCCTCCTGTTGCATAATTTTAAGGACTTCAAAACGGCGCTTTGTTGTGCAGACTCCAGGTTCAATAATTTTGCATAAATTCTCATCATATGTTGTCATGGTCATTTGCACTACGCATTTTGTCTTCTTATTAATGCTCTTTAATAAATCCAAATCCCTCAATATCAAGTCGGATTTTGTCTGAATTGATAGCCCAAATTCATATTTATCTATAATTTCTAAGCATCTTCTTGTAAGTTCCAAATCCTTCTCAAGCTGCATATACGGATCACACATTGCCCCAGTTCCTATCATACACCGCTTTCTTTTTCTCCTCAATGCATCTTCTAAAAGTTCCGGTGCATTTACCTTAACTTCAATATCTTCAAATGCGTGCTCCATATTGTAGCATGTACTTCTGGAATCACAATAAATGCATCCATGAAGACAACCTCTGTATAAATTCATCCCATTATTAGAGCTTAAAATTTTCTTCGCCATTACCTCATGCATAATAATTGCCTTTCTTATAAAGAATTTAGAAATATTTTTTGAATAACTGGATTTCTTAAGTATTTGTTCATATCAACGCCCCTAACTTTCTATCCATTTCATAATTCCATGTTCCCCTATAAGGATAAAGTCCGCTACTTGGAGTAAATGTCATCTCTCCGAAGAGCACTCTTCCTTCCAAATCGTATAAATCAACCCTGACATACCAGAATCCTTCTGACAATTTTTTGGCAATATCTATCATTTCCTGCAAATTATCAGGTTTTGGGACATCATATGTAAACTGGGGATAATCTTCAAATGTCCAGTCCAGTTTATTCCAATTCATATCAAAATTATTCTGATAGCCTGTATGTTTTTTCAAATTACGTTTTCCAATGCACTGAACAAACAAAGGCTCTCCATTAAAACAATGAATTTTATAATCATACAAATCCCCTGACAATTCCTCCATATATTCTTCAGCTATAATCTTTCTGGGTATATACTGGTAATGTTTTTCCAGTGCTACTGCTTCAAATGGCATTTCGCACCAGGCATCAAATTTCTTTTTTATTTCAGTCACATTAATGTTTTTCTTGTCTTTGACAACTACATTCATTCCGGAGCCATGATTCATTTTCAAGCAAAAAGATTCTGTCAGTTCATTGAAATTAATTTCTTCAAATCTGTCCCACACACCCAGAAGTTTTGGCACATATTCTTCACCAATAGCCTTGGCAACCCATTCCTTAACTATATATTTATCAGATAATTTTGCCATTTCCGTAATAGGACCATGTATTTTCAACCACTGTACCTTTTCCGTAAACAAAGATACATTATTAAAATCCATATTTTGATTCATCACTGAAAAATATATTTCTTCAATTTCCTTTTCAAATTCCTTCTGTGAAAGTGACGAATAATATTTATCCCGTACTTTATACATTTTTGTTTTAATTTCTTCTGACTGAAAAAATTTTACAAGAGTATGTTCTATAACTTCACCCACCCCGAATTTTTTTGCTTCTTTCATAATCCTATTGAGCATAAATCCCTCTCCTTTTTATTCAATAACTCATTTTGTTTTTTTGCGAAGCCGCATAAGCATATATTTAAAATTTTCATTACGATAATAAATCCCAACATACAAGATTCCTGGCACAACCATGCACAAAATTATTCTAATTATTAAATCCGTAACTGCCCCAATTTCTGGCATCATATTGCATAATAAAAACGTGATTATACAAATAATTATACTTACAATTCCATATTTTGCATGGTAAATATAATAGGGTTTAATATATTTTTCTCCAAAAGCCATTTTAATTGTAATCTGCGTTCCCCAAATGAAATTACACACCAACAAAGATATCATGGTAGCCATAATGATGCCACGAACTCCCCAGAAATATCCTAATGTAATATTCAAAACCAGATTTAATATTGTTTCTGCAATGGAACGGTATCTGTGATGCCACCACAAACCATTCGTTGTAGAATACATCGTTCTCATGTCTCCAAGTTTTAAGGCATAAAAATATAAAACAAATAAAATAACCGTAGATAATGGAAACAACATTTCCTCTCCCATCCATAATTTCATAAATGGCTGATATAAACATAGAAGACAAATCGCACACCATCCGGACATAAGCATATATGCAAAATCTATCTTCATAAGTTCATCAAAATTCTTCTCTGCACTTCTGGTTGCGACATGATTTCCAATTCCACCCACAAAAGCTACACTTACAATCCCTAAACATGTCGTAACAGCAGAGGATATCATATAATAATTATTATATATTGCAGTTATTGTTAATCCTAAAAAAGCAGACAGACAAATACTATCCAAAGAATTTCTCGTTACGGCACATGCCCTTTGGATAAAAGTCCCCATAACCAATTTCTTTATTTCCTTAATCTTTTCCTTTGGAAGTTTTCCCTGACAATGATACATTGGAAAATTTTTCTTCACAATAATTGCTGTCCATAAATTATTAATTATGGTAAAAACAGGCATAAGTGCAATAATAAGATAATAATTCTTTGTAATGATTAAAACCAGAATCTGTGCAACCGTCAGCAATATCTTTGTTACAGAATTTACGGTGCTGCTTATATCATCTCTTTGATAAACCACGATTAAAGAAGACATATATGCGTACATAAAATAACTTATTACAACATTAATAAGATAAATAAGGTACAATGCAATTAAATTCAAATCTTCCGGATATTCCCCACTAATAAGTTTTGTAAGAAATGGAATTCCGCCTAATCCGATTACTAAAATAAGCAATCCTATTATTCGATACACTTTTCTGTAAAAATTCAATAATGCATTCACCGTTGCCGTATCACCTTTTGCAACCGGTTTATACATATTATAAATTACAGCAGAACTAAATCCAAGTTCAGTAATACTTAGCACACTAAGAATTGAATTAAAAAGACTATCCAATCCCAGATACTTTGCCCCAAGAATATATTGAATCAAAGTTCTTTCAATAAATGGACAAAGCATAATTATCACTTTATTTACGATGCCAAATATTATATTTCGTTTTGCATTTTTTACAACATCAATCTCCACTTACATATTCCCTTCCCAATTTATTACTTTATTTCAAATTCATGTAAAATACTCTTATCCTTTTTTCTCTCACAAAATAAAAAGCACCTCTGCGATAGTCCTCGCAGTGTGCTTCCAATCGCATCTGGCTACTATATTAAATATCATCTTTTATATATATACTTAAATACTATCACTTTAGCCAGATAATGTCAATTTATTGTAGTTACCAATTTATTTTAGCAAATTACTACATGGTTTTCCGGCTAGATTCAATAATCCAAAGTCCAAAAATTTATAATTCCATAACGCATATCCAATGTTGTTTTGTTTGAGAATCTCTCTAAAATCACTTATCCATTTTTTTGAAGCAACAGCAGGCGCATGTGCAATTACACCAAATTCACCACAGTATAACTCTCTGCCGGTATTCTGGATAAAGTCTGTTGCCTGTTGCAATAGTTTCTGCATTAATACTTTATCATTTCTTATTTCTTCCGCTACAAGTGCATGTTTACGTTTCCAATCAGGATGCTCATTTAAGTAAACAACAAAATCCGAAATATCATCCGGATAGCCGATAACTCTGTCAAATTTCCTCATTTCTTCAGAAAAATCAGCCTGTTGATGTGTGAATACCTGTGGATCATAATAGTGAAAATTATAAAAAACATATGGATCATCTATTACTTCCAATTCTTTAAGATATACAACACTATTTTGTCCATTACAGCCAACTAAAATCCAGCGTGTAGAATCTATACTTCTTATTTTTTCAATGCACTTTTTGTATAATTTATTCCAAAGTAATGTTTCTTTTGGGAAAAATCGTAACTGTTTCCATATACATCAGAAAATGGATATGCTCCGCTGGCATCAGAAACCTCATTTAACAATTCAAACATAATTGTTGTACCTGTTACATTAAAAAATTCGTGTGTCAACAATTCCCAGACTCTTATAAATCGATTCTGCAAAGATGTATCGGTTAACAAAGGCATCGGTTCATCCATTGCCCCATATACATTTCCATATATATCATGTAAATCAATTATAATATTTAAATGGTATTTTGAACACCATACTACACATTTATGCATATATTTCAAAACGTCTGGATTAAGACAATCATTATTAATATCATAAAGTAAATATCCACTAACAGGCAAACGAATATGATCAAATTGCCATGATGAAATCTGTTTTATATCATTTTCTGTAATAAATGTGTCAAAATGCTGTTTAAGATTTTCCACTGTTAAAGGATTATCTACAATAAATTCGTATTGTGAGAGCCATCCTCCAATGTTGATTCCTTCTTTAAACTGTTCATAAAGCATATCTTTTTCCTTCTTTCTTAAAATTACAAAAAGGCTTTGAAATCAGAGTAAAAAATCCCCGATTTCAAAGCCCCTTACATTTTTATATATCTACTATTTTATTACAAAAGTTTATTTATCTTAGACTCCTGCTTTCTCCTTGATAATATCTGAAAGCATTGTCTCAGCATCCTTCATACCTGCACTTTCAAGATCACTAATCATCTTATCATAAGTCTCATCAAATTTATCCTCTGATGCCATTACACAACTAATCAATGATGACCATGCAATCTCGTCTAACTGTGTTGTAATCTCATCAAATTCACTTGGTGTTGTGTAAGCCCATACAGGTGAGAATGCTGGAACAGCAAACTTATCTGCCTGTGGGAAGATATCTGCAAGTAATTCTACGTTCCAAGCCTCGCATGCTGCTTTTTCTTCCTCGTTATAAGCTGCAATAACCTCTTCTTTATTATTCTTAGTATATGTACTTCCTGTAGAATCCATTACACCGTCACCATAACATGGGAATGGGTATGAATGGAAGCCAACACCTGTCTTTTTAGAATAATCAGGATCTGTTGTTGAATATTCAATCTCTTCTTCTGTACGATAACGTTTTCCTGATTCATCTACTTCATAATTCTCGCCTTCAATTCCCCACTGAACAAGAACCTGACCTTCATCAGAGCAAAGGTAATCAAGGAATTTGATAGCTGCAACAGGATCTTCACAATCACTAGAGATACCAACACCATATCCTGTAACAAGTCCCTGATACATTAAGCTTGGACATAAAGTATTTTCGTCAATTGTTAATGGAAGTGCTGCATAAGTCTTTCCGTACTGACCGTCATTCTTTAATACATTTTCACCATCTGCATAATCCCAATCTGTATCTAACAATGCGCATACACGTCCTGATGCAATCTTTGCAATGTAATCTTCGTGTGTCTGTGTTGCAAATTCAGGATCTAAAAGTCCTTCATTATACATATGATTCAGCCACTTGAAATATTCTTTTTCCTTGTCAGAAGTAAACTTGTAAGTTGCATTACAACTATCATCTACAAGCCACTGTCCATTATCAGGTGCTCCATCTGCAATATATCCTGCAGGATTACCAAGAGTAATAAGCCAATGCCAGTCAGCAGCAGAAAGTGTCAAACCAATTGTTTTCTGACCGTCATCTGTAGTTGGATGTGCTTCCACATACTTACGAATCATAGTCTCAAACTCATCAAGAGTCTTTGGATATTCGTAGTTGTTCTCTTTTAATATGTTCCACTGAATCTGCGCTGTTCCTGATGTCTTATACTTCTCACCTCCAACAGCATATGAAGATAACTGATAAATAGATGTATCATCTTTTGAATACTGAAGTTTATCAAACTCATCACCATAAAGTTTCTTAATATTTGCACCATACTCCTCGATAAGGTCTGTCATATCAATCAATGCACCAGCCTCAATTAAACTTGATGCCTCACCTTTTGCAAAAATTAAGTCTGAATATTTCTGCTCTGCAATCATAAGTGCAACATCTTCTACAGATGAAACAGGATAGCTTGTTTTTAATTTAACTCCTGTCGCCTCAGTAAGTGCTGTAGCCACAGGATCTGTCCATGGGTCCTCCTTTCCATCTGCATTGTAGAATGTCAACTCTTTGACACTGCCTGAATCTGCACTTTCAGTTACATTTCCGGCACTCTCTGAAGCGTCTTTGGAACCCCCTCCACATCCGCTCAAAGCACTTGCAACCATTGTCGCTACAAGTAACAAGGCAACCATTTTTTTCTTTTTCATTGTTTTTTTCTCCTAATTAATAATTTTCAAAACAATTTCTATTAGTATCAGTCTTTGACTGCACCAACCGTCATTCCCCCTACAAAATATTTTTGTAAAAATGGATATACAATTAAAATTGGAATTGTTGCGATAATAGTAACTGCCATACGCACTGATAAAGGTGATACTGTACTCTGTGCCTGCATTGCTGCTGCATGAGGATCAACCGTTATCGTTGCCTGCTGCATAATTTCATATAACATATATTGTAAAGTTGGTAAATCTCTTGCATATAGGTAGGTATCCATAAATGAATTCCACTGTCCTACTGCTATAAAGAGTGCAACCGTTGCAAGAACCGGCTTGCAAAGTGGAAGTACAACTTTCAGCCAGATCATAAAATCATTTGCCCCATCAATTCTGGCTGCCTCCTGTAATGCTGTAGGAAGTCCCTCAATATACGACCTTATTAATATGATATTGTATGTCCATATTAAACCTGGAATTATGTATACCCAAAAGCTATTTCCCATGTGTAAAGTTCTTGTAAGCAACAAATATTCCGGAATCAATCCTCCGCTTACATACATTGTAATTACAAAAAGTAATGTAAAAAGCTTGTTGAAATAAAAATCTTTTCTGCTTAACACATAGGCAACCATTGATGTACTAATTACTCCAAAGAGTGTACCAACCACAGTTCTCGTAATCGAAATCATAAATGGTTTAACAAGATTATTTTTTTCCAATACATAACGATAATTTGACAACGTAAACTTTCGTGGAATAATAAAATTAATATCCTTCATTGTGTCCATAGGATCATTCAATGAAATTGCAAGTACATTCAAAAATGGATAAAGTGTAACCACGATGATGCCAATAAATATCACAAGCAGAACATAATCGAATATTTTTTCCTTTTTAAATTTTCCTCTATTTTTCATATTCTTACTGCCTCCCTAGACCAACTTACTTTCGCCAAGTTTGCCTGCAATCCAGTTTGCAATCAAAAGTAACGTTATACCAACAAGTGACTGAAACATACCAATTGCAGTTCCAAGTCCATAGTTGTTATTTCCAATACCTCTTAAATAAGAGAACCACGAAAGTACCATCGCATGATCTTGTACTATTCCGTTACTTAACAACATCTGACGTTCCATACCTACATTAAGTGCACCACCAATACTCATAATCAGAAGTACAACAACAGTTGGTTTAATTCCTGGCAACGTAATGTGCCAGATTCTCTGGAGGCGGTTTGCTCCGTCCATTTTTGCTGCTTCATACAGACCTTCATCTATTCCGGCCATGGCTGACAAATATACTATTGCATCCCAGCCGACTTCTTTCCATACATTGATAATTACTACCGTCACCCAGAACAACGGCGAATTGGTTGACATCAGATGAAAATCCTTACCAAATATGGTATCTACCAGACCACCATCATTGAATACCATTTTTGCAATACTTGCGATAACAACCCATGATACAAAATGTGGCAGATAAGAAACTGTCTGTGTTACCTTTTTAAATCTTTTGAAGCATATTTCATTAAGCATAACTGCAATAATAATTGCAGCAATAGTTCCTACCAGAATTCCCAACACACTTAATCCTATTGTGTTGATCATTGTCTGGTTAAACAAGCGATCCGAAAATGCCTTTTTGAAGTTATCAAAACCAACCCATTTTCTCTCCCATATCGGAAGTGCAAACGAACTTGGTTTCACCTCTTGAAAGGCCATCGTCCATCCCCATAATGGTATATACTTAAATATAATAAGCCAAACCACAAATGGAAGGGACATCATCAACAAATAGCGCTATTTCTTCATTAAATTCAGGCTAAATCTTTGTTTGATTACGGTTTCTTTTGCTTTTTTCCTTTTTTGTTTCATTTTCATGCTTCCCCCTCTCTGTTGGTAGTGTCAAGTTTACTACCTCATTTTTTATTAAAAACCTTTATTTTAGGGAGTTTGCAAATAAAAAGAGCATTTACCTCCCATTTTTGATATAATGTCCTCGACCAAAATTCCAAAATATCAGAAAGGATAAATGC
>JAXJWH010000143.1:0-13745 GCA_036308125.1 Agathobacter sp. | reverse complement strand
TCTACCTCCATGGTAACAGTATAATAGTTGTACATTTTTATTTTGTATTTTTCGTACATTTTTATTGTACCATTTATAATCGTGTATTTGTTGACGTTAACCACCCTAAAACTTTGGGGTGGTGTGCAGGAAGCACACCAAGGCAAACCTAAGCCAAGGACGGCGATTTTGCCGTCCCAAAGTTTTAGGGTGGTAAACGCCTTACAAATACTAGATTTACGGTTTTTAAAACCAAATATAATATAGTTTTCTTCAAAGAGGCAGTAATATCACCTCTCACCAAATTACTTGTCAAACATAGTAGAAGGAATTTTTTCTTGGACAATTTGTGCATGGTGGCAGAAAAATTTAAAAAAATAATGCATATAAGCCAAAGACGTAGATAATTTACTAAAATGAAAAGAAGAATCAAATAAAAATTTAGTTTCCATCAAAGGGCGGTAATATTACCTCTCACCAAATTACTTGTCAAACATAGTAGAAGGAATTTTTTCTTGGACAATTTGTGCATTGTGGCAGAAAAATTTGAAAAGCCTGCATATAAACAAAGACGTTTGATAATGCCTTGATAAAAGTTATGGCAAGGGTTTACGGCAAAGATATGGTAATATCCCCTTAATTACATATATGTCATGGCTAAAGAAATTATTTTTATGATTTTGCTGGGGATTATCGAAAAATTTATAAGATTTGGATTTAATAAGGCTGAATAAACTAAGAAAAATCAGATATTGCAGAAAACAAAAATATAAGCAGTATTTAAGTTGGGTGAAGAATGTTTTATACTGCCAATGGATTGTGGGATAGATTTAGTGCAGGAAGTAAGGAGTGGATATGGGTATAGGAAATATAAGGGATGTGGTTGATGATTAAGCAGGCATCGGTTGATACTGCGGGGGATGATGAAATATTTTTGTGGGAGAGGTGGTGGGTAATAATTAAACCACAGTATCGGTTGATACTGTGGTTATATTTCTTCAGAGACTATTTCTAATCTGTTGCTTTACCCCCAAAGAATGGCTTAATTATTATGCTTTTGCATCACCTAAAAGTGTCTTAAGTGCTTCAGCATTTTCTGTACTGATGGAAGCCTTGTTTTCTTCCTGAATCTGAAGATATACTTCCTTGCGATAAATCGGCACATCCTTAGGTGCCGTAATTCCAAGCTTAATCTGATCTCCTCTAAGCTCAAGAACTGTAATTTCGATATTGTTGTTAATTACTAGCGATTCGCCCTTCTTTCTGGTCAATGCCAACATACCTATTCACCTGCTTTCTTTTTACTACTTTCTAGCAGGGAATATATTGGAAAACGAATCGGTGAATCATCCTCAACGATCATCTGAGCCGCCTTATTGGTGCTTGTATTGATAACAATAGGAGCCTGAAGATTACAGGTCATCTTCTCAATCTCTTTTGGGACAGTAACCGTAACAAGGACAAATGTATTCTCCTCGTCAAGCGAACCTAATGGCTCAAGCACATCTTCACTAATTGAAGGTCTGTAATCCGCCTTCACCAGTTGTGGCTCCATCACAGGAAACGCAATATCTCCATCGTCCATACTTTGCAACCACTTAATGACTGTCTTTTCTCGCTCTTCATTGTAAATAAGAGCAAATTTCTTTAGGTCAGGAAAACCTATCATCCCTTTTTCCATATTGATAATCTTGCTATCATCAATATCAATCTCACCAAATATTCTTGTATTAGCCTTCATGGCCCTCCTCCTTCTTATCCTATAAGACCTAAAAAGCCATGAATCCATTTATTCTCACTGCTACTATTCTACTTTACCATATTTCTTGATTTTGAAATATAGTTAAGCGAAAATTTTTTAATTTTTTTATGGATTTTTTGAATAATTAGGTCTTTAGGCTTAGTTTTTATGCTAAATATAATTTAATAAAGTCTGTTCCCCAAGTTTACCTGCCGCTGTAAGGCTTGACTGGTATGCATAATATGCAGCGTAATAATCAATAATTATATCTGATAAATCCCTGTCCTCATTGGATGACTTAAGAGCCTTAAAAGTTTCCTGCTGATTTTCTACTCTGTTTTGAATCAAATCAAGTCGGCTTTGTGTGCTACCTACATTTGCGATTGCTGTATTGGCATTTTCCATGTAGTTGTCAAATTTGGTAATATAACTTTCATAGGTCTTTTGCAGGTTGTCATCAGCATAATCGGCTTCTTTTTGTGCCGCATCCAGATAGCTTTGAAGGATCTTGGTAGCTTCAGGATCTGAACTGTACTTTGACTCCTGCATCATATTCTTAATGTCGTCCACTTTGTCGTGGGCACTTATGGCATTTTCAACCACGTTGATAAGCTCCGTTACATCCCTTGCAATGTCCGGATCAAAAACCCCTGCCACCTGAGTGTTGATTACAATCTCAGTGCTGTTGGCAACTGTGTATGAAATATCCTGCTGCTCGTATTTATATTCAATTTTATTATCCTTATATAACTGCGAAGTAGTATCTACTTTTCCAGTAGCAGCCTCCTTACAACGTGTAACATCAACGCAATCAAAATAATATTCAGGTCTTACCTCAGAGCCTTCAAAACCTGTCTTCTGATATGAAATATTAATAGATAAATCATCTCTTGAAATCTGATCTGCAATTTCCTTTCCGAAAATGAATTCACCAGTTTCTCGAATAAAAATTATCTCATCATCAGCTACTACTTTACCACCGCAATACTGTTCCCACTCCTGTTCTGTTGTATAATTTTTACTTAGGTTAATCTGATTACCATTTTTATCCTTAATATCTAAAATCAGATTATCTTCATCTATATCCCCATAAGCTAATCTTATACTCTTATATTCAGTTTCCGTAACCGGTGCATTACACATTGCGGTATTTGCATCAACCACATTAGGTACTGTGATTGGCTCGGAATAGTATCTTTTTGTTGTAAAATCTTTATAAGTGGCAGATTCATTTATCAGGTAAGTAGTGTCCTTGCTATCTTCCATAAATGTAAGATGCTTATTGGTTCTGTATCCTGTGAATACCGTTCTTCCTGAATAATCTGCATCGCCGTCTGCATAAACCTGTTCCACGCTTGATTTCAATGAGGACAAAATTGTTTTTCTGTCTTCTGCTGTAAGTGGGCCATTTGCACCTTTGTTACAGGCTGTATGAATATCATTTAATACCACTTTGGTATTGTTAAGTGCTGTGAAAGTTACATCAAGCCATGCATTTGCATCTTCAATGTTTTTATCTAAATACTGATTAAGATGACTTAAGGTTGTAGAAAGTCTAAGGGAACGAATCGCAATAACCGGATTGTCCGAAGGCTTAGTTATCTTCTTTTGAGTTGTCATCTGTGTATTATATAAATCAACCAATAGCTTATTCCCATTAATGTTGGATTTTGTATTGGATCTAATCATTGTATTAGTTACTCGCATCATATGTAGTTCCTCCCAATGCTTTTACTTTACGTCACTCCTGTTTGGTTAATTAATTTATCATATAATTCTGACATAACGGATATTACCTTTGAAGCCAGATTATATGCATTCTGAAATTTTATAAGGTTAAGAGCTTCTTCATCCTCATCTACTCCGGATACGGAAGTTCTTTGATTCTGAATTGTTTTTGCCAGTCCCGAATAATTATCGTAATAAATCTGGGCTTTTTCAGCATCTACTGAAGTATCTGAAATCAGTGTTTCAAGGAATGAGCTTGCTTTATCTCCCCTGAAAACTACTGTGTCACTTTGTAATTTCAAAAGTCGTTCCACAACTTCGTATGCTCCTGCCGATGTCTCATCCGTTGTAGTTGCAAATTTTCCAGGATCTCTTGCTATTTTATCGTTTACTGTGTAAGTTTTCGCTGTAAGATTATAATATGTTCCATTGTAACTTCCATCAGCGTTGGTTGTACCACTTTTCTCAGGATCACTTGACACATCCTTTAATGGATAACCATTTGACATCTTATATACCTTTCCTGTCGGTGTGGTTGATACGAAAAATGCCTCTGCTGGATTTCCATATAAATCAACCGGAACTTTACCAGTACTATCTGCCTGAGTTTCGATTTTATTAAACATCTCTGAAAAATTCCTGATGAATTCGTTAATCTGTCCCATGTAATATGGAACTCCCATGGAATCAACGCCGTTTCCGGTAATAACCCTTGAGCCAAGTGTAAGTGGTGAAGCATCAACCTTCTTGGAAGATTCTTCATTAAGGTGAAATACCAGTTCAGTTATGTTACCTTCATCATCTGTTGTAATACTAAAATCGTCATAATTAAATATTCTGTTTTGAATCTCAATTACACCATCTTTACTTGCAATATTTAACGCATTAAATGCAGTATTAATGGTTTTTCCGTCAGTCTGCAATTTTAAATCATAGCTGAATGTACCGTTAGCATTATTTACTTTCTTTACTTCGGCAAGACTTCCTGTCAGATTGCTGGCATTATCACCATCCCTAAAATCAAATAAGGCTTTAAGACTTCCGTCTGCAACTCCCGAAGTTGCTGCAAATGCTGTCTTGGTATCTGCCCACACAATGGAATATTTTCCTTCGATGTCACATTCATACTGCTTGTATTCTGAAGCCTTGCACTCTAACTGTCTTGACTCATATCCGTCAACCATCTGCTGACCGTTAATGTATAATGTAAAGTTAGTTCCACCTAAGTTATCCCCATAGGTATTAATAACTTCATACTCTCTTGTCTCTACCTCAACATAAGATGACAATTCATCTATGAGATTTGCCCTTTCATCTCGAAGCTCATTTGCGTAAGCTCCTGTTCCTATCTCTATCTGGTTAATCTCCTTGTTGAGTAACGCAATCTTTGTTCCAATGGAATTGATTGCATCCACCTGACTCTTAATTTCCTCGTTACAGTCATCCTGCATCTCGTAAAGGCTTTGGTATACTGCACTAAAATATGTGCAAAGACTTTCTGCCGAGCCTACAAACTGCTTTCTGTAATTAACATCTGATGCATTGTCTGACTTAAGGGAATCCAATGCATTAAACATTTTATTGAATATAGTTGAAAATCCCTCTGTTATATCATCATCTGCAAAAACAGTCTCCAACTGGTCCATATAATATAATTTTTTCTCATAATATCCAACATTGGAATTGTTTGCCCAATATTTGGAATCATAATATAAATCTCTTTCCTGCTTAATTGAGGTAACCTCCACTCCGGTTCCCACGCTTCCGTATTTTGCAACAACCCTCATTGCATCTGTTGCCGCAAGATTGGCATTTTGTCTGGAATATCCCTTCGTCTGCACATTGGAAACGTTATTTGCAGTTGTATTAATTGCCGCCTGGAAAGAATTAAGAGCACTTGCACCTATATTCAACCCAAAAAATGTAGAAGCCATAATCTTCCCCCTTCTATACTAATCCTGTGACAATTAACTCTGTCATCTCACTTATTACTGTAATGTATCGGCTTGCTGCATTGTATGCCGCCTGATACTTAATCATACTTGTCAGTTCCTCATCGGAAGAAACACCCTGAATCTGCTGTCTTTGGTTATCAACAGATGCTACGGTATTTAACAAAGTCTCATTTGATGTATTATAAACACCGCCTGCTGTTCCAATTCTTCCAATTATCTTATCGTAATAGCCTTCATAATTTGAAGGTACAGGATCTGTCGGACTAATCTTCATGGTTTCATTTGTCCAACATTCCTTTAAGCTATCACCCAAAGTATAGTCAACTCCGCCGTTTTGTGTAAATACAGGCAAAGCTGTAACTTCATTTTGTAATCTATCATTCACTGAAATACTGCCTAATTTATAACAAGTTGAACCATCACTTAAGTATTCCTCGTTATAAACATAAGCAATTACTTTTTTATTTCCATTCTCAGTACCATATATAGGAGTATATCTGTCGCATCCATCTCTGACAAACATCTCCTCTGGTGGAAGTTGTCCATCTGCACCTACGTTGCAGTTTTCCACATCAAGAATCTTGCAACCTGGTGTAATGTAAGTTTCCTCACCAGTATTAATGTTTCTTAGTGTAACACAAGGGTTTTTATCCAAATCGCTTCCATTCAAGTCAATCTGATAATAACTATCTAAAGTAACTCCGTTACTACTTCCTGTGGTAAGAATATTATAAATATCCTGTGACATTTCAATATTAGGACAAAGTGCATCATTCATCTGTGTTGTTATACTGTGAACCAGATAATCAATTTCTGCCTCAGTTTCCATAACAAGACAATCCTGCACATTCTTATAATTATCTGTGTCCAAATCCGTATACTTTCCATAGCCGTCACCTCTCATAACAAGAAGTGCCTTAATTCCACCTATGTCAGTATTAAATTCTGTGGATAATTCTGCATGAATGTCAAAAACCTGTGCATTCTTGGAATCCTTTGCCAAATGAGGCCAGTATGGTGTATAAAATTCAGTCACCTTGTCTCTTTCAAGTCCCATCTCGTAACACTTATTATCATCTACGAATGTGACTCCCTCGATTTCCACAAAAACAGCTCCCGTAGGATCTTCCTCTGCCGAAATCTTCACCATATTAGAAAGCTCATCTATAAGCAAATCCCTTGCATCCCTTAATGTCATCGCCGTCTCGATTCCACCGGCTTCTACCTTTTGAATATCAACATTAAGTTTGTAGATTTCCTGTCCAATTTCATTTACTCTATTTACTTGTTCCTTAATTTGTAGATTAATATTTGCCTGATAACTCTTTAGATCGGAATAAAGCGAAGAAGAACGGCTTAAAAATAATTCCGATTTCTGAATCAGAAGACTTTGCTTGGTGGAATTATCGGGTTCCTTAGCGATTTCCTGAACTGATTCCCATAAATCACTAAGGCTTCCCTTAAATTCTTCACCATCTAATTCCTGAAAGAGGTCCTGCACATAAGATGCAACCTCATAACAGTTTTCATAGAATCCCTGTCTTCCATTCTCTCTTCTATATGCTTTATCTAAGAAAATGTCTCTGGCATGAGACACATCGCCAATACTAACTCCAAGACCTGTCTGTTTAATATTGACACTTTGTGTGCTCGTACCAATTGTTGTATATTTACCGTCTGCAAACCTTACACCCTGACGAACATACCCCTTTGTATCTACATTGGCGAAGTTGTTCGCTGTGGTGTTAAGTGCATTCTGGGCGCTCTGTAAACCTGCCGCGCCTACGTAAAAACTCCCGAGTCCATTAGCCATATTCCTTGTCCTCCTTTAATTACTGTTTTGCGTCAAAGCCACTACTACCAAGAATTGTTCCTGTATTGACAGCATTCTTGTCATAATTTGCCGTTTCAGGGGCCTGTCGCATACTCTTGAACAAAGTTATGTCGAACTCAGTCATCTCAATCGCCTGTGCAATTAAAATTTCATTCTGCTTATTCAACCTTTGCATTTTGCCTGCCGTTGAAACAAGTTTATCCTTGGCGCTTTGCAATTTTAGTTTCATATCCGGTTGAGTATCCAGATATCCAATGAGCTTAGTGACAGTCATCTGTTCATCTGACTTACCTAGTACCGTTGCAATATCCTGTAAGATTCTTCCCTGTTTATTACTTTTAGACAAAAGTTCGTCACTTGCCTCCTTTTCTAAAGCTGTGATTCGCTCTAATCCCGGAATGTCTGCCTGAACCAAAACATCCTTTTTTTGTTCCCCATATTCAAGCAACTTTCCATATAATTTTTCCTCTTCTTCAAGAATATTAACAAGCTCTTCTACTAAACTCGCCACACCTATCATCCTCGTTTCTTAAAATTTTTTAAAGTGAATTGTACTTCTGCAACAATTTGCAGGCAAAATCATCAGGATCTACCTGGTAAGTACCAGCGTCAATCTTGCTTTTGAGTTGTGCGACTTTATCTTCCCTGATGTCTGAAGCTTCTGACACTGCAGTTTTTGCGACCTGATAATCACGTCCGGCTTTAGAAATTGAAACCTGGTCTTTTGCTGATGAAGTACTTGTTGTTTTTAATGTTTTGTTCTGACCTTGCACGTTGTAAATCTGTGCTACCTGATTATATGCATCTACTCGCATAACAGCATCTCCTTTCTTCCTTGAAATAAGCTTTTCAACTTATTTATCGGATGTATTCCAAACATCTTAACCTTTAACCCTATAATTTATAAAAAAATCAAACTACTCTTCTAACTGTTCCTCCTCTTCCTCGCTTGGTGAAACCTTAACCTCTTTCTTCTTGGCATTTTCCTCAATAACTGCTGCAGCCTTCTCATATAAGAACTGCTCCATAAGGTATTCCTTGCCATATGTCTCCTCGAACTCATCACTGGTCATATCGTAATCCTTAGCATACTGCGCAACTATATCTTTGTAATCATCATCAGAAATCTCAATGCCTTCGAGTTTTGCAATAGCCTGTAAAACAAGATTACTTGTCAATAAATTCTTAGCTTCCTCATCAATGTCTGCATCTGTCATTCCAAGGGTTTCCTTAAGGCTGTCCTCTGAATCAATTCCAAACATTGAATAATAGCTGATGTAGTTGTTAATAACGTCTTCCCTTGTTGATGCAAGGTACTCATCATCATAGCTTTTCACCTCAGATGCATCCATAACCTTCTGGATAAGGTCTGACTGATATGTAGCCTCATAATCCTCGTTATATGTGGCAATCATATCCTCCTTCATGCTCTTTCTCATTTCCTCTTCTGAATCAAAACCAAGCTGTTCCTTGATAAAATCCTCAGTTACATCAGGAAGTACTGTTGTTGTAATATCCTTTACCTTACCTGAATAAATTACTTCTTTTCCAGCCAGATTGTCATCCTCGCATGTATCGTCATATTTTACGGTAACAGAGAATTTATTGCCCTTTTTCTTATCAATAAGAGCCTCATCCAGCTTCTCATCATATTCAGCATTTCCTATTATAATAGTGATATCTTCTCCGCTGTAATCATCAAGCTTGCTTCCATCTGCCATAACCTCAAGGTCAATAGTAACATTGCAACCGTCCTCAACAGTATCAATCTCTTCCTCTGTTGCGTATGACTCAATCTCCTGGTTAATCCAATTATCAATATCTGCCTCTGTTGGTGAACAAACCTGAAGTTCTGCCTCAATTCCCTTATAATTTCCAAGAATGATAACTCCGTTGTCAAGTTCCACCTTCTCGCCTTTGACCTTGCTATCCTCAACAGTTTCAGTTGCATTCTTATCTCCATTAGCACATCCTGTCGCTGTCATTGATAATGTCATTGCTGCTATCAAAGCTATCGCTATCTTTTTCTTCACAAATATTTCCTCCTGAAATTAAACTATATTTTATTTTTATCTATAATATCTCCCGGCTTATCATCCTTATCATAAGGTTCAAAAGTCGAAATATCAAACTGGCAGGTATGCCAACTTGCATCCTTTGTCCTGAAAAAATCCGTATTTCCAGATTTTTCATACCTCATAACCATGCCGTCATCCGTATCAACAACAAGCATGCCGTCTACTAATTCTTCTCTTTTCATTGCTGTAAATCCTCTTCCGTCATAAAAACGCCTGTCATTGCAGCGTTAATCTCGGCGATTTCTCTTGTTCCATTAATATAATCTGCATAAATATCCCAAAGATCCATATCGCAATCCTCTAAGCCGTCATCATCCTGAATCCATGCTCTTATTAATGCAATTCTTTCTTCCTTGGTGGTATCTTTAATTAGTGTACTCTTCATACTGCATCTCCTTATTTTTATACCAATCACTACTTATTACTATTATAAAAACACCTTAAATAATACCATGCTAATGTTAATTTGTCATGTGAATTAAATGTGTCTTTATATAACTTTTATATAAAATAAAATAAACCCAAGATTCGCAACCAAATGTCACAAATCTTAGATTTATTCTAGTAACTATTATTTAACTATATTTTGAATAAAAAAGACAGTCAAGCGATCAACTGTCTTTTAGGAGAAGGTTTTTACTATGGGGATAGTAAAAAAATTATATAATGTATTGGGGTTTTTACAAGAATTATATTACCATTATTTGTTACAAAAGTGTTACCAAACTTTTACTTTATTACTACATACTTTTTATGCAAATTGAACAACTTGAACAAAATCCCCTTTTATTTCTAAGTACTTTTATCCTATTTTTCACAAATAAAATAATTTGTATCACATTTTTATTAAAAGAATTTTATCTGTTTATCATTCATGTCAATTATTTCATCACAAATATCCATTATACATTCGTCATGGGTTGCAATCACAACAGTGGAATCCATCTCCTTTTGCAAGCCCTTTAATATAGAAATAACCTCATCCTTATTCTCCCTGTCCAAAGAACTGCTTGGCTCATCCGCAAAAATTATCTTCGGCTTTTTCACCACCGCCCTTGCAATTGCAATTCGTTGCCGTTCTCCACCTGACATAAGACTTACATCCTTCTCAAGAAGCCCTTTTATCCCAAGAAGCTCCGTTACCGTATAAATCCATTCGCCGTCATGACCTTTGCCGTCAATATAGAAAGGAACCATGATATTATCTTCGCCGCTCATATGCTCAATCAGACTGTAGCTTTGATTAATGTAACCAAATTCGTGATTTCTGATATAAGCCTTACGTTTTCCTGAAAGGGTTGCTGTTTCTTTGCCATCAAGGTAATATGTGCCTGAATCCGGTTTATTTAATAACGCCATAATATTTATCAATGTGGTTTTTCCCACGCCTGACTTACCAACAAGACCTGTAATCGTTCCCCTTTTTACAGAACAGTCCATGCCCTTAAGGATGCCCTTATAATTTATATCACGAAGCTCAATAATATTCTTATCATCAATTCCAAACATTTTACTAATCCTCCCTTGTTATTTTGCGTCTTACCATAAGGAAAATCCACTGGCATATTATTATAGC
Organism: Agathobacter sp.; assembly: GCA_036308125.1. GTDB lineage: Bacteria > Bacillota > Clostridia > Lachnospirales > Lachnospiraceae > Roseburia. The sequence goes on along the minus strand of JAXJWH010000143.1, from coordinate 2,854 downwards.
AAGAATTGATAAAACGCACACACTCCCTTGTATCAACAGGGTATTAGAATAAATCCTTACCACTTTTCTCTGGGAAACCACCACCGCAAACATATACATAAAGAAGCTGATAAGCATAAGAATAAAACTCTCCCCAAGGATAATCCTGTCGATTTTTCCCGGTGTAGCACCATGCAACGTAAATATTTCTATAATATCCTTTGAAAAACACATTGTATAATACATAACCATGCAAAAAACTATAACAAAGAAACCTATAAATGCCAAAACCAGTCCGCCTCTTTGAAGAAGCACCCTTTGATATTCAGCCTTGACAGATTTTTTTAGTTTACTTAAATCCATGCATTTACAGCCACTTTTCTTAAGGGCTTCTATATCCGGTTTCTCATCAAAAACATATGCACCGATTTTTTCATCAGTTTCATTCCATCTTTTTATATTAAGTTCCCCCTCATTAAATACGCACACACTTCTGTAAAATCTAAGCCAGTCAACATATTCACCCTCGTTTATCCTCTTCTTCACTTCCGAAAAACCCGATCTTACTTCCATAAAGTCCATTAAATATACGGGAGATTTAATTATTCCTACAACCTTGAAGGTATTCTCATCCCCCTTGGAACTTACCACCTTAATTTCATCGCCGATATCGTAGATTTTGGCAAGCGCACCGCCAATTATGCACTCCCCTTGCTTAATAAAACTGCTGCCCTTCTTAATATTTCCTTCAGGGATGTCTATATTTTTACCAAGTGCGTAAGCATAACACTCCTCGTTTCCCACCTGCGCCGTACCATCCCAGAAGGCAGAATACTGCTCCCCCTCCTTCTCGAAAAAATCATAAACCTCACCCTTTGCCTTGGAATAGTCAATCATATACATATTTTTATCCGGAAATACATTACAATAATTCCATACCTGAAATATTTCAGAAAAATTATAATTTATCCCGAAAAACCCTAACGCAAGCAAAATTACTATTAATATATTCACCACTAAATTTTTCTTAATAATATTCTTCATAAGACCGCAGAAAATTTTTAGTCTTTTAAAATATAATCTTATATTGTCCATCATCATACCCTACCTTGCTAAACCCACATTCTAATTAACTTGCCAAAACTGCTGCGATATTCCCCCGTATTTTGTCGCCGATTTTTAACATTTATAGGATACCACAGCATCATTCTTACGTTTTGTCACAATTAATTACTGTTCGGAAAATGCCATGATATCTTCTTGCTTTATTGTCAGTAGTTAATATTCTGGAAAATGCTGCAACTTCTCCTCTGGTTTTTGTCGTCAATATTTACATTTTAAAAAATTATGCTACGCATTTTAACATTCCAATTCAAAGTCATATCAAGTTAATGTGATTAGAATCACCTTCATAATTCCAAGCACCACTCCACAAATCACATGCTCAAAAATAAGCCTTCCAATAATATATAACCATATCCTCACCTGACTTAATCCACAATTATACATTATGAAAAGTTTGCATTCAATCTGCTTATACAGGAAATATACAGCTATACCGTAGCCAATCCTTATGCACATATATAGCATTATGCTATTGATACCGATTTTCCTGAAACTAAAAAACAGCAAAAAAATAGAATAAAAATCCATTATCCTGACAAATGAAATGGCTGTTTTATCTGTTTTAGTGATTATTCTATTCATTTTTTCCATGAGTTTCTTCCTGCTGTCACTATACATATTCTAATTATTAACTCCTATTTATATAAAACAATTTACTGTACCTATTTATTTTTCATTAAAAAATCAAAAATGCGAAACTTTATTTTTCAACCTGCATTTTGAAAGAATAAGTTTCGCCTTTTCCTAATCATTCCTAATTGTCATAAGCCTTCTGATACACTCTATTATGCAGTTTCTTTTTTTCTACCAAGTAAATATACAAATACCGCCATAATAATTATTCCAAGTATGTTAAGAATCAAATCATCAACATCAAGCCCTCTGTCATATGCACCAATCCACTTTACCTCCGCAAACTGAAGCAATTCAATTCCTACCGAAGTCACCGCAGAAATCACAACAACTGCTGCCAGACTAAGCTTCTTGAAACATTTGTACAATAAAAATACCATTGGCGCAAGCAAAATCAGATTGCCCGCCAGCTGAAAATAATTGCCATTGGCAAGCTGTGTACCTATTGTCTTAAACGGAACAAGCTGATATCCCTTAAATTTATCGATACCGCCTCCAAAGCTCTCTGTAAATAAAGTAACAGCAAAAAGCATACATAAATATGCTGCCAGTAAATATTTCCATATTGTAATTTTCTTTTTACTTACAACTTCATACACCTTGATGATGGCACATAACACTATCGCCATTGCCAATCCAATTATACATCTGCTTAACATAAGCCAACTCCCTTTTCTAATATCTTACACATAATCTTCCCGTAATAGGAACACCATCACCACATTCTCTAATATAGATTCTGTATGTTCCATCCTTTGGTGCTGTAAAAGTACTACAAGACTTACCACTAAAAGTATGATAATATACCTGCTCTTTTTTCCAAACCACCCCAACTTTTCTTTGGACAATTACAACCAAATTATCACTTTCATTTCCCCAAGGATTACTACAATTAGTAATAATCTTGAGCTTGCCACCCTTGTCCAAATCCCAGTGTTTCTGTACATAAACGCCACCAGTAATTTCAAAATCCGCCTTATAAGCACTTGAATATGCCTCAACAGGAACACTTCCCATAAGACAAATTACCAACAACATGCATAACACCTTTTTAAATTTACTTTTCATACCTCTGCCTCCCTTGTTTAATAACAAAGGATATTATATTATATTATAT
>JAXJWH010000142.1:0-56918 GCA_036308125.1 Agathobacter sp. | reverse complement strand
TACCAACTTCATAACCATATGAGGTTTATTGAAGTGCGCCTAAAAACTAAAGAACTCGCTTCATCTAGGAATTTATGCATTGACACAAACTCTTCCTTGTGTTGTATCAAGATTGCGAACTTGTTTCGCAATTACCTATTTCTTGTACATAACACCGCGTTCATTGTTCTTGATGGCCCGATATCCCACCTTATGGTCGCCAATGTACAATGCTTCTTGTTCTTTTACCATTCATTACCTCCCACATCAAAATAAATTTTCTGTTTGATTATCATTCCCGGTAATATTTAGCTAACAAGTCCTATTTCTTCATAATATTGCATTTCAGCAGCATCAAGCATTTCACATGTTTTCAATTCAATACCTGTCTCCGTTGAGATGAATTGCAACATTTTTTCAACATCAAGCACATAATTACCATTCATGCTGTGTTCCTCATCACCATACACATTTAATCCAATCTGGTCACAATACTTATCTTCTGCAATCACATAGGCATATGTTACTTTCTCTGACAAACCTGTTATCTCTGCCAATCGTCTTGCTTCTTCGCCCAAATCAAGTGTAATTTTCTCTGTATTCATAACAATTCCTCACCTTCTATAGGCCGAGCTGATAAGCTAATTCTTATCAGCTCGCCTCGACAATTTCACTAACTTTCTAACTCAATCATTATGATTACGCTCAATGAAGAGAGTTACAAAAATCGTTAACAATGATTTCTACTGTCTGTTCAAAAGCATTCTGTAATGTAGGAGCATTACGTCTTTCCTGAATACCAAATTCTGCCTTGTATCTATCGACACACAAGTGATACTGTAACGTCGCCTGTGTATCGGTGTATTCCTTATAGAGGCAGTTACGCAATACACTTTTAACAAGCTGTGTCTGTGCCTGGTAATTTCCAGATAAGCCAGAGAACAACGGTTTTCCGGTACTGTCGCAGATGTCAGCTGTCACCTCAACGGCGCTGATAATTCTGTCGAGCCACTTTCTAGCAGATACAGCAACTACCGCTGCTGTATAAAATTTCAATTTACCGTTATTCCGCGTTGTAATACCACCATTCGGACCTAAAATGTCCACGTCTTTATTATCAATGTTTGTTAAAATACTTGCTTTTGAAGCACATTTTAACTGTGGCTTACAATAATCGGTTGCCGAATATCCATGTGATGCGTTATCATACCTATCGAAATCTACTAACAATTCTCCTTTTGTCTTCTGTGCTGCAGCATACATAAGCCTTCTAGCGTGTCCATCTTTTTTAATGCTGTCAATATTCTTACGGAAACCGATAATCAATGAAACCATTTTTAACACCGAAACCGATACAACCATCTGCAAAAACCTCACGTCGGCGGCTTGGGTAAGCTCGTCCTCTTCCACTCTTCCCGATCCAAACTTTTTAAGAGTTGTCGATGTCGGAAACAAGAATGTCGTCTCATTTTTTCCAAAGTATACCTCTGAAAACACATACTCCCCATTTTCCATATGCATGATGCCCAAATCCTCGAACAATTCATTGGTATCATTAAAAAACATATCATCCATATCTTCGTAATCCGGATTGCTCCTATCCTGGATACTGGTAATAAAATTATCTACATCATCTGCTGAAAAAGATTCCTTTTTTCCAAAAGCCATAAACATGCGCTGGTCACGAGCCATAAAGAACGTTGGAACCGATTTAAATACATTCTTTAATGTATCTGCATAAATTTCTTGAATTACATTTGGATAACTTTCACTGCATCCAAAAATAGCACCATCAATTTTATCCAAACCAATCTCTGTCAGGTTTGCGTCTGATTTGTCAAGTTCGTCGTCGACACTGAAGTCAAGCAATCCTTTCGTATCACGTATCGAAATTTCGACGTCATACTTCTCCATATATGCTTTCAGAATGTCATTGGCAGGAACACGAACTACAATTTTACGAATACAGGAGTCCAGGTCCTTCGTACAGAGAAGTTTTTCAATTTCCTCATCTGTAATCGGACGTTCTAACAACTCGTCTAGCTTCTCTTCCAAATACTTACGCGGGTTATCTCCTTCTTTCAAAGGCTGTAATCCAAGCCCCTTTACCAGCGCCGGTTTGTTCTTCAGATTAGTATTATAGGCTTCGAGCTCATTTTTATTTCCCCCCAGGCATTCACTCCACCGAACGTCAATGTGTCTAATCCAAATATCCTTGTTCTCATTATCTTTGTCGTACCAGTATTCTGTAAGAGTTTTCGTACGACCGTTGGACTTCGAGAAAATTCTAAGAAACCTCATAAAAATACATGATAACAGAGCCAGTAAAGTTGACTTACCAAATTTGGTCTGACCTAAAATTGCTAAAATAACATTAGTTACTTTGTTCATAAATTAATACCTCCAAAAAAAATTGTTGAAAAGTTTACGGTTACAAAAAAATAATTATCTCCTTTCTGCAGCCCTCACTTAACAACAAAAAAAGAGTCGTATCCCGCAGGACACAACTCAAAATAATCGTCGTACACGCGCGAATCAAACCACTAGGTAGATCTCAGCCAGCAAAAGTTGAAACTGAGGCACTGCTATATAATTGATTTAATTATAACATGATTTATTTATTAGTCAACCCCCTTTTGTGAAAAAGTTCGATTTTTTTAAGTTACTATCTCCAGTTACATAATACAGCGGAGCCGAGTTATGTGATTTCAAAATTCTTGTGCTAGACCTGTAGTAGAAAATGTAAACTCCTTTATAGGAAACATTCTCATCTACAACCGTATCTTTTATTGATTCGTCATAGAGATATTTAATAACCACACTTACTGACGTTTCTAATGCCAATAATCATATGGTGAACGGTAACCACGCTGCGGTTTTGCTGCAGCTACTTTTGGTATGCTCTCTTCTGCAGCTTCCTTCGTAGCGAATAGCCTATGTGCCGGAAGCTGTATTCCTCCACCATCTACAAATCTAATTACAAACAGGTTACCAGAAGCTCGTGCAATCGTACACTCCCTGACAACTCTGTTATTTTCTACAATATAGGCTTTATCGCCCGGTTTAAGTCCTGCTGCCATAATGCCTCCAAATCTGCAAAGAAAAACCAGCTCAAAAGGGAATCAAAGCCGGTCTCTTTACTACCTATTCTGATACTACTTTATTTCTAAGTGCTATACCTTCTACCACTCCATGCATATAGCTTTCTGATAAAAGCATACTATTACAATTTGTGGTTGCATCCAGGAATGAATGAAATGCCTGCTGCTGGTCCTTGGTAAGTAAACTTTCTAAATACGCCAGCGCTCTTCTCTCCTGCTGCTTTGCAGAGACATATTCTTCCGACTGAATATAATCTCTTAACGAATCATCAAAGCCATCTTTAATATACTCTTCGAGTTCCAATAGTTTATTCCACCTCCAATATCGGGATACATATTGACTGGCTCTGTTTAACAAAATAAAAATAACTCCAGGTAGCGAACCTAGAGTTATTATATCGAACATTTGTTCTGTTGTCAATCTGCTATCACGCAGAAACTTTATTTAGTATATCAATAAGTAATTTTTTTGTTTCTTCTTCTGTTCCTCGATAAGCAAATGGAACTTTCAAAATTTCAAGTGGAATTTTCTTATCATCAGCCCCTTCAAGACGGATATCGAATCTCACTTCGATAGTCTCCGGCTCTTCATCCCTATGTAAAGGATAGATAAGAAATAGTTTTTTTGCTCCTCTTTTAGCAGCATACACTGCCATTTGCTTCATATCACTGTCACTTACTTTTAGCTTTCTATTTTCCTTTACCTTATTAAATCTGTCTATTTCTTTATATTTTGTATCCAGCACAATAATGGAATCTTCAAACTCAATTAAAATATCTTCCTTAAGCAAAAATGCATTTCCTAAAGTTTCTCCATCTACTACCAATTCTGCTAAATATTGATCACTCGCCTGTGTTTTTACCTTGGCCTTATTAGCAAACATCTCCTTCATGAAGCCTCCAATAAAACCTTCGAAGAGCACTTCTGCAGGGAAAAGAAAGCAAAAAGTTTCATTCACTCCAATGCTATTTGAATTGACTTTATTCAAAAGAAACATTTTACTCATGCTGAGAATTATACGGTAATTGGAGTGTAATGCGCTCAGGTGAACCTTATCACAATCATAAGGCTTGCAATTAACATCCTTTACATCCCCCATTACCATCATAATTTTTCTAATAATATCTTTGTTAGCATTTTGATTTGTTATCCCAAGTAAAAACTTGCAAGTACATTTTATAATTCTATTCAGTGTATTATCAAAAATAAAACTAGAATATGTATAGTCAATCTGCTCCCATCTTCCTGTAGGATACTTATTGAGCGCATAATCTTGGAAATTGATACGCCCTTTTACGAATGAACCTGTCTCTGTTACATCCTCATACTGGTAATATCTCTGACGATTGATTGCCGCTTTAACATAATGAACATAAATCGTTATAAACAATTCCATCAGGTTTTCAGATCCTGAAAGTTCACCTTTCATTGACACAAACGGGAAGTTTAACTTATCGCAGTATCCGAGCCAATAAACAAGATTATTTATTAATTCTTCTATCTCTAGGTCATCTGTGTCAAAGTCATCTTCATCTTCCTTAAAAATCTTTGGAAAAATATTTAGTTGTTCACCTCTGAAGATGATCGTACCAACATAGTTCTGTAACTTTATAGCATCTTTTTTATCGAAATCGATAAACTGTTGTCTACTTGTTACTTGCCCATCCGAATAAAAAATAGAACGCTGCATCCAGTTCTCTTGTAAAAAACTTTCCAATTCTTCAAGAGCACCCTCTTCACGCCATGATTCTGGGAGTTTTTTAGTTTTTATTTTTGAAAACTCAAACCCATTTACCATCAATTTTCCTTCTTCTTTATTCTAATTCTTCCCATTGTAGAGGTGTCTATTTCGTATCCAGCATCTGCTATGCATTCTAATGCTTTTTTTACTTTCGCTTCATCATCATAGAAGTACTCATACAATAATGGAATGATATTTCTGTTCATAATGTTTGCAAGCTGATCCTTAGTCTTTCCAATAAAATATGAGTGTCCTATAAGCAAATCTGTACTTCCTAAGTCTTTGCGCAAATATGTATTCAAATTGAACAGTACGCTCTTTAATGTTGTGTCTTCAATCACATCCGGATTAGGGGCCATCTCCACAAAATCAAATCTTCTTCTCAATGCAGTATCAATTAATGATATTGACTTATCTGCTGAATTCATCGTGCCAATAATATACAGGTTATTAGGTACTGCAAAACGAGCTCCCAATGGAAGCGTTGCCGACATTTGATTCAATTCACCCCAACGCTTATCTTCCTCAATTAATGTGATTAATTCACCGAATATTTTTGAAATATTACCTCTATTTATTTCGTCGATCACAATAACATAATTGTTATCATGGTCTTTCATCGCTTTATCAGCAATTGTCTTAAAAATACCATCTTTGATTTTGAAACTAATTCCACCCTTAATCGGCTCCGGGCGAATTCCCTGTATAAATTCTTCATATCCATAGCTTTGATGGAATGTTGTAAACATTATCTGCCCAGTTTCAACATACGACTCATATTTTTCTACTTTTGCTTTACGCTCCTCAAAGCTCTGTTGTTTAAAGTCAACATCCCTATCCTCTATGATTGCCAATGCATATTCAACAGATGAATACGTCTTACCTGTTCCTGGCGCTCCATATATTATCTGGTTTATAGGGTGTTTTTTCTGAGTTCTTGCTTCTCTTTTTTCAAGTTTATTTTCTTCAGGCATATCAATCTGATCCTCACTTATCTTCTTCAATTCATAGTAATACTTATGATATAGATACAATAAATTCTCAGGTTTTGATATCTGAACACAAGTAGTCAATAATCCTTCTGTTTTGTTCGGAAGTTTTTCTTCATCATCAAAACAAATATGCCAATCTATAGATTTGCAATGAGCCATTGGTTTATCACCAGAATAGAAATAGCTTCCTACTCCATCGCCCAATCCAAGTAGCTTTTCTCCATCCATAGCAACAAAAACTGTGTCTGTATTTGTCTTATAAAAGCACTTGATTTCTCCCGCTTTCCTAGAAGCAGTTTTTTGGTCAGCCTTATAATAGTACTCTACTAATCTATCCCTAACAGCATTTTTATTAAAATCAGAACCGGTAATATAAGTATCCAGTGCTTCTAATTCATTCCATCCAATGGATACAACCTTGTCGGCTCTCCAAGAAGTAAAATAGTTTCCACCATCATCAGATGTACCAATTCTCGTAAATTGCTTTATATTACCAAATCTATCATATACAGCACCTCCGAACTCAGGACACATCAGACCAGCATAATGTGCTATCTTCATCAACTGTCCAGAACGCCCATAATAACGCTCCGAAGGCCTTATCCCAAATGCGTATAATACGTGCTGCTGCCATCCCGATGAGTGCCAAGTAGAAAACTTGTCCGGAAAAATCATATGGAAATACTTATGTACCCATCCTAAACCAGCCAGCTTTCCTATTTTGTCATTTAATTCTTCATCTAATTTTTCATAGTCCTGAACGCTATCCAACGTAGATTCAGAAATAATCTTCGCCCCTCTAACCAAACTATCTCTTATATCTTTACCAACTTTTAATGCATCGTTTTCGCTAAGTTCTGTTTGATTATTAGAACTACCAGTAATCCATAATCCATCTTCTTTTCTTTGAAACAAGCCAAATTTATGAGAAGATCCACCTGCTATGCTTCCAAAACATTTTTTGATCTTGCTGTGGAACTCCAAATAATAGCACATACTATCATTTGTGCTTTCTGAAGTATAAAATAAGCTTCTCAATAACTCCGAGTCCGGAATTGCCATTAGCTTTTCAGGTGAATATCTACCTTGAAATTCTGCATACAGCTCATCCATGTCTGCTTTATCTTCATCATATGAATATCCCGCTTCGGCTATATATTCATTTATTATCCTAGCAGCTTCTTGGTATAGATCCTCATTCTCATCATCATGAGATTCAACAACAACATCGTTATGTATATTTCTCTGCTGCATTATTTTTTTCAGCTTTTCATTTATCTGGTCATCGATTATTCCAGTAACTTCTTGTGCCATAGGAGCCACCTCCTTTACTTTATAATCTCTTCGATTATCTTCATTTCATCTTTATTCAATGTGATTTTTAAATTAGGTTTGCTTCCTTCCACGCAAACAAGACCTGCATATTCAAAATTACCAAGCACATATGAGTGCGAAAGCATATTCTCAGTAATATCAGTTTCTTTGAAACGCAACTGTCCTGATCTGTACTCTTTTATCAACCTATCAAGTTCTGCTTCTTCAGCAGCGTCATCGTCATTCCTAATAACTGTATTCAATATGTACCACTCCCAGTAATTTAAATAGCCATATTTTTTTACAGCCTTCAGGGTAGCTCGTAACGGATGTAAAAGATCTCCGCCATCATTATAGCAATACTCTGTTAATACCTTCTGGTAATATAATTTATAAATTTCCTTGATCTCTTTTATTGTTTCTAAATTATCAGATGTAAGATTCTGCCTCATCAGCTTTTCTGTAGCTAATAATTCCACAAGCGTATGTCCACTCTTCGTGTAAATGTTATTAGGCTCTGGAACTTCACTTGCATTTAAGGCACCCTTTTTTACGATTCCAAATTCTTCCATCATTCTTTTGATAGTACGAACCTGGCCTGGCGCAATTCCCATTTCTGCAGATATATATTTTTGGAGTGCAGGCCAATTTCTACCTGCCACCTGACTTTCATCATTCAATATTTCGATAATACCCAACATCTGTTCATGAAGTTTATCTGCTATTTTTCTACCTTCATATTTCCACCCACTCAAATACATCAGCGCTACCTCCTGCTATTTCTTCAAAATCAGAATATGATCAATCGCAATTTTTCCTCCCTTATTACCTCTTGGAATTCTAATATATGGATTTTGTATTTCATACCCTATATGTTTCTCATACTGAAAGCCAACCCCTGCGGCTAAATCCTTCAACACTCTCCAACTTTCAACATCAACTTTTCTAATAGAACTATTTCCTATAACAATTAAATAATATGAATTTGGTTTTAACACTCGATAAACCTCTTCCATATTTTTCTTCATATCTTCGAAAAATTTCTTGATGATAAGTGCTCTCTTTTCATCCAATGGAAGTACCTGCTCATAATAGTCATTTAGTAAAGCTGACTCTTGCAAAATACTCAAATCTGTTTTTTCATCTTTTACTCGAATTGATTCTGTTCCCAGATATAGTTTCTTTTTCTCCCGAAGCTCATCTTCAGTGGATAATTGCAACCATAAATTTTCTAACCTTAGAGTTCTAACATAGTCAAATGCATTTATATATGGAGGAGATGTTATTGCAATATCTATAGAATTGTCTTCTGCTGAAATATGCGTAGCATCACCCTCAACTCTAATTCCTGCCAAATCGTATTCCTGTAGTTCCTTCATTCCAATAATGTGCTTTTCCACAACATCCTCAAATGTTTTTGCTACCGGAGGCGGATTTTTTATTATTTTATTTGAAACATATGGCTTTGGTGAAATGTCGTCTGAATTGGATACTCTTTTCACTATACTTGCCATACATATCAGCAGAAAATCTTTTATATTGTCATTTCCAACATTGATTATTGAATAATAGGTATGTCCCAAGTCATTTAAAATATCTTCTCTAAACCAATGTGTAAGATTATTAATTTCCGGAAGAACAATCTCATTTTCTGAGTAACTACTCTCTTCCAGGCGCTGTACAATTTGTGAAGTTATATTCCTTACTTCTTGCAATTCTAAGTCTGTAAGTTTTGTTGATTTAACTTTTATTATCAACTTTGCAATCTCATCAATTTCTGCACCTACAGACTCATGTCCCGCTAAACTTGCTTCTAATAAAGTTGTTCCGCTTCCTGCAAAAGGATCTAATACAAGACCATTTTCACAATTCAAATATGCTTTCATCGCCCATCTTGGAATCTCTGGAATAAACTTGCAAGGATACTTAAAATAATTATGTGTTACACTATTCGGATTGGGCTGATTTATAACATATATTGTGTCATCCTTAATTTCCACCGGCAGTTCATCTACTGTCACTTTTCTTTTACCAGGCATACAACACTCTCCCTTAAAAACTTTCCATCTTGTTTTGTTTTCTCATATTGCTGTGAGCTGGTGATTATATATCTATCAACTTCGATCTTATCAACTCTAAATCCAATTGATTGTGCATACTCTGCTAAAATCAAATCAGTCGGAACAATCTCACCACCATATGCTGAATTTCCAACTACAATAGCGCAAAAACCACCTGGTTTTAAGGCTTTGTAGCAATTGTCAATAATATTAAACATATCCTCGAAATATCCATATATCATTTTAGGGATTCGTTTGTCCCATAATTCGGACTCACACACCTTTTTCAATTGATGATTCAATAAAGGACTCTTGTCGGATATCAAATCCTCGTATGTATATTTAATATTCAAGTGAGATTTTAATGACTTAGCTCTAAGTTTTTTCAGATCATCATAATCTTTTACAAAATCACCAAACCACAACTCTAACTTATATATTTCTGTGTAATCAAAGCAGTTGGCATAAGGAGGAGAGAAAATAATTCCATCAACACTTCCACTCTTAACCTTATCTGAAAATCCAAGACTTGATGCATTATAAATATCATTTGGTATTTCCGTAGAAATACTAGTGGTTTTCAAGTCCTGACACATCATTTCATACTGTAATTCCAACCTATTTATTACATCTAGCGCAGTTACTATTATTGGCTTTACAGTCTTACGCTTTTTTAATCCATTTCCAGCTTTTCTATAATCAGATAATTCTTCTATACATGCGAGCCAACCAAGAAAAAGTAACTCAAAAACTTTATCACGTTCCAGCCTTTTTATCTTAACTTTGCAAGACATCATACATTTTTCCGCGTCATCCTGGAACACCTTATTGCTGAAAGATAACTCCGGAAGATCATACGCTTCGTACTGACCTGCTTTTAGTTCATCAATAATAGCATGATATGTTTCTTCAAACTTTTGAATTTCCTGATTTGTATAAAATTGCTGCTTGGTTTTCATCAAGAAAAATGAAAAAGGATTAACTTCAAATCCAATTCCTTTTATTCCCATTCTGTTTGCCGCCAGCACTGTTGTACCGCTCCCCGCAAAGGGATCCATCAAAATTTCCATATGGTCATTGCCATATTCTTCAACAATTTTTTCAATAAACTGAATAGAAAAACCTTCTTTGTATCTGTACCATCTTTGAAAAGGATTATCCTTCTCTGTGGAATAATTCAAAATACTCTCATAGGTAGCTCCGCTTGAATTGGGATGAATTACTCTATATTTTTGCTCAACTTCTCTAAACATGCTTCTACCATTCCTTTATTCATTTTTTCGCCAGTTTGTATATTTTCCTGACTTTAGCCTTCCATCTTTTGGTCTTGACGCATCCTTTGGAATGGCCCATATAGTACCAAACTTTTTAGCACCTTCTATGCGATTTTCATTACACAATGTTTGGACTCTTCTTACTGATAGGCCCCACTGTTCTGCAGCTTCCTGCACTGTTATATATTCTTCCATATAGCACCCCACTGAGCTTAACAATATACCATTATTATTTTAAGCGTTCGTGCGCCGAATGTCAAGTGAAATCAAAGGGAAGTAAACTATTCGCGCACGTCTTAGTCGGCTACGAATTTTTTACCCCCCTCTTAAAAATCGGAGTTTTATATACATTTTCCCCTGCTAAAAACACAGGTACATATTCTTCAAAAAAGCCCTGAAACCCGCTTAAACTGGGGTTTTACGCGATAGCAAGCATACAGTTTCCACATGTAAAGTATGTGCAAACTGGTCAAACGCCTGAACCTTCTTCAATTCATACCCATTCTGACACAATATTTTCAAATCCCTTGCCAATGTTGCAGAATCGCAGCTTACATACACAATTTTCCCCGGATTCATTTTTATCATTGTCTCAAGACATTTTTCATCACAGCCTTTTCGTGGAGGATCCACCACGATAACATCCGGTGTGAGCATTTCTTTGTCCGTAATGGACTCGTTTGCTTTTTCATAGAATTGTGGCAGTACCTCTTCTGCTTTTCCCACAAAAAATTCTGCGTTATCTATGTTATTTAATTTTGCATTAATTTTTGCATCTTCTATTGCCTGTGGAACTATCTCAACTCCATATACCTGCTTTGCTTTCTGGGATAAAAACAGGGATATTGTTCCTATTCCGCAATACAAATCCCAGACATATTCTTTGCCTGTTAATCCTGCAAATTCCAAGGCTGTACTATAAAGTTTCTCAGTCTGGACAGGATTTACCTGATAAAATGACTGTGGGGATATGTGATATAAAATTCCATCATCACTTATTTCAAAATCATCATCTTTTGTGCTTACTCCAATGTTATTCTTTTCATAATCAGGGCATTTTCTAAGGTGAATATAATCCTTTATGTATGGTTTTCCCCAGATACATTCAGTCTCATCACCTAATATTTTGTTGGTATTTTTCTTATTAATATTAACTGATATCGAAGTCATGCCCTCAATATCAGACAATACCTCGATTAATTCCTTTGAATGTGGAAGACTGCTACCATTAATTATGAGGCACACCATAATCTCCTTTGTAGTAAAACCATATCTTAATAAAATATGTCTGACCATTCCCTTCTGGGTTGCTTCATTGTATGCAGTTATTTTGTATGCCTTCATCCATGCTTTTATTCTTGCAAGAATCTCCATGTTGTCTTCAACCCCAAGTTTGCAGTCGCAAACCGGAATAATGTTATGGCTTCTTGCCGCATAAAATCCTGATATAATATTTCCATCTTTATCAGTTCCTACAGGGAATTGAGCCTTATTTCTATATCGAAACGGTTTTTCCATTCCAACAATTGGATACATAACTGAATCAATAAAATCATTATCAAATCCGCCAATTCTTACAAGGTTATTTTTTACCTTTTCTTCTTTGAACTGAAGCTGTTTTTCGTAAGATAATGTCTGAATCTGGCATCCACCACATCTTCTGTTTAATTCACATTCCGCCTCAACACGAAAAGTGGAAGGGCTCTTAATCTCTTCCACTCTTGCATATCCGTAATTCTTTTTTAATTTGGTTACTTTTGCAAGAATTGTATCACCTATGATTGCATCTTTTACAAAAAAAGTCATGCCTTCATAGCGGCCAATCCCTGCTCCATCTGTTCCCATATCCGTAATGGTAATTTCAAACAAATCGTTTTTCTGCATTATTTTACTCCTCAACCGTACGGCGATAATTTGTCTCCATAAAGCGATTATATCCCTGCCAGTCACTGTTGTTCTCTGGTACATTTGCAAGTAATTCGGTAAATGTTTCAAGTTTTGCATCGATATTATCTGCAAAACTAAGGGCTACTGCCTCAATTAATGCAGGTTTCTTTGGTGAACCATATTCAAGCTCTCCATGGTGGGCAAGAATACAATGCTTAAGCTCATTTGCAAGTACAACTGGGAATCCGTCAATAGTCTTTATTGCCTCGCCTACCCATTCTGCTCCAATCATAATGTGACCAAGTAACTGTCCCTGATCTGTATAATCATTCTCAGGAAAAACTGATAATTCCTTTAATTTACCTACATCGTGAAAAATTGCTGCTGTAAGAAGTAAATCCCTGTTTAATACAGGATAATTCTTTGCAAAAAAGTCACAATTTCTTGTTACACTAAGGGAATGTTCCAATAAACCTCCTACGAAGCCATGATGAACACTTTTTGCTGCTGAATGAAATTTAAATGCCTTCGCAAAATCAGCATCATCAAAGAAAATATGAAGCAATTTGCTTAAATATGTATTTTTCACTGAAGAAATATATCCAAGAAGTTCGTTATACATCTCATCAATATCCTTTGAGCTTACAGGAAGATAATCCTTTGGATCATATTCGCCTTCAGATACCTTTCTTGCTCTTTTGATTGAACATTGTAAATTTCCCTGAAAACTTGTAATATCTCCGGTAATTGCAACATAATCCAAAGCATCAAATTCATCAATTCCAACTGAACCCGGATCCCATACCTTTGCATCAAGAGTTCCTGTTTTATCCTGAAGTATTACATTATCGTATGGTTTTCCATTCTTAGTCAATGCTGACTGTTTGCTTTTTACTAAATAAATTTCATTGATTCGCTCTCCTTCACGAAGAGATGTTATATATTTCATTGTTCCTCCTTAATAGAAAATCAAATATCTATTCTAATATTCCGATTTTCACCTTACATGTAATCTTTGAATAACCGTTACTGCCCTGTCTTTTGACTGTAACTGTGTATTTTTCTCCCGGCTCAAGTGCCAGAATTCTTTTATTGTATGCTGAAACTGTGCTTACAGCCTCGCCATTAACCGCCGTTATTACGTCGCCGCTTTGTAACCCAGCTTCCATTGCCGGTGAATCCATCACCACTTCCTTAATGTATACTCCCGTTGGAATACCATTATCCTTTGCAATGCTTTCAGTAACTGTAGTTACATATGCTCCAAGATATGGAATGTCTTTTCCATCCATCAACATCTGAATTATTGGCTTAATATCTGAAATAGTGACTGCTGTTAATATATTCTCAGCCCCTGATATCCCAAAATCCTGCATGACAACTCCGACTATTCTCCCCTTTACATCTGTAAGAACACCACTGCCATTTTTACTGGCAACTATATCAGTGGTAAGAACTGAATAATTATTATCCTTTGTTGTAACCTCGTTATCCGTTGATGTTATATTTCCCGTCAGAATGGAATAATTCGTTCCAAGGGGACTTCCAAGTGCAATAACAATCATTCCATTACGCACCGTTGAAGAATTGCCAAATTCTGCCACTGAAATGGAATCAAGTGTAGAAGATGTTATCTCTTCTTTATTCACAGAAATAATGGCAATGTTGGTATTGCCATCATATTTAACTAATTCTGCTGATGCTAATGTATCATCTTTGAATGTTACGGAAATCTTTTCTGAATCACCTAATGCTTTTTTCTCTGTTAAAATGAGAAGTCTGCTGCTTTCTTCCTTGACTATGATTCCCGTTCCCTGATTGTCTGATTCGTATGCATTATTAAACCAGTCCACATCACTTTTGACGGAATTGACGGTGACAATCGACTTATTAACCTGACCCCCTATATAATATAATTCGCTTTGAAGGTCCTGATAATCATCAATCGACAGGCTCTGAACCTCTACTATTTTCTTAACTTCTTCAGACTTGTCCTTATTTTTCTTAGTCTCACTTTCAGTTTCAGAAGGTTCCTCAAGATGCTCTGAAACCTCAGATACATTAACCGGCTTATCGCTATTTTGCTTCCCCATAATTCCCGGTAAAAATAATCCAACAACAAGACATGCCCCTAACCCAAAGGCTACCCCACTTAATGCTGAAGTAATAATTCGTTCTTTAACCTTTTTTTTATTTATTGGTTTGTCCTTTATCTGTTCACGAATAAATTCTTCCATTTAATCCCTCGTTAGTTTTAATTATATCTATACCTCCTTTTATTATATTCTGATTTATCGTACCTTGCAACTATTTTTGTCTTTTCGAAACGGATATAATCCGTTATAATAGAATTGCAGTTTTTTAAATATACTAATAATAAATTTCAAAAGGATGAATCATGAATCAGAAAGTTTTTAAAACATTAGAATACAACAAAATACTCGAAAAATTATCTTCCTACGCTTCAAGCGAGGAAAATAAAAAGAAATGTCTTAAATTAAAACCACTTACAGACATTGATAAAATTAATCATTTACAACAAACAACCAAAGATGCTTTGGACAGACTTTATAAAGATTCAGGAATTTCTTTCACAGGACTTTGCAATATCAATGCATCCTTAAAAAGACTTGAAATTGGTGCATCCCTTAATTCCGGGGAACTTTTAAGAATCAGTTCCCTTCTTGAACTTGCCAAACGTGCAAAAGCCTATGACCGTTCAAATAAGGATGATGAAAAATCTGACTCATTAAGCGAATTATTTGCAGATTTGTCACCTCTTTCACCTTTATACGAAGAAATCAGAAGATGTATTTTATCTGAGGATGAAATTGCTGATGATGCAAGCCCTGCGCTTTTTAAAATAAGAAAGTCAATTCGTGGAATGAATGATAGAATCCATGCCCAGCTTACTTCCATTATGAATAACTCCAACACCCGTACTTATCTTCAGGATGCTGTAGTTACCATGCGAGACGGAAGATACTGTTTACCAGTCAAGGCAGAAGCCAAGGGAAATGTTCCTGGAATGGTTCATGACCAGTCATCAACCGGCTCTACCCTTTTTATCGAGCCTATGGCTGTTGTAAATCTTAATAACGAACTTAAAGAACTTCTTATCAAAGAAGAAGATGAAATAGAAATAATTCTTGCTAATTTAAGCCAGAAAGTAGCGGAAAATTCTGACGAAATCCGTTGTGATTATCACATTTTATCGGAACTTGATTTTATCTTTGCAAAGGCAGCCTATGCCAAATCATATAATGGTGTAGCACCTTCCTTTAACGAAGATGGAATCATTGACATAAGAAAGGCTCGTCATCCTCTTTTGGATCCTAAGACAGTAGTTCCTATTGACATAAGACTTGGTGAAGATTATAAGCAGCTTATTGTCACAGGACCAAATACAGGTGGTAAGACAGTTTCCCTTAAAACCATTGGTCTTTTAACATTGATGGGACAGGCAGGACTTCATATCCCTGCAGGTGACCGTTCAAGACTTGCAATTTTCCATGAAGTTTTTGCTGATATCGGAGATGAACAAAGCATTGAGCAAAGTCTTAGTACTTTCTCTTCACATATGACAAATATCGTAAGAATTTTGGAAAAAGCCGATTCAAAAAGCTTATGTCTTTTTGACGAATTATGCTCCGGAACTGATCCTACTGAAGGAGCAGCCCTTGCGATATCGATTCTAAGCCGCCTTGGCTTATACGGGGCTACAACCATGGCAACCACACATTACAGCGAATTAAAAGTATACGCTCTTACCACCGATAACGTGGAAAACGCCTGTTGTGAATTCGATGTGGAAACTCTCAGTCCTACTTACCGACTTCTTATTGGTATTCCGGGCAAGAGTAATGCCTTTGCAATTTCTTCTAAATTAGGTCTTGAGGAAGATATCATCGAAGATGCACGCTTACGAATTAACAAAAAGGATGTTGATTTCGAAGAACTTCTTGCAAACCTTGAAAAAAGCCGCCAGACCATTGAGAAGGAAGAAGCTACCATCAATAACTACAAACTTGAGATTGAAAAGCTTAAGAAGCAATTGGAAAACAAACAGGAACAACTTGATAAGAGAAAAGACAAGATTATCAGGGAAGCCAACGAAGAAGCCTTTAATATTTTAAAAGAAGCAAAGGATTTAGCTGATACCACAATCAGAAACTTCAATAAATATGGAACTGCCCATGCTCCAATGAGTCAGATGGAAAAGGAACGTACCAACATTGGAAACAAACTCTCTGAGAAGGAGAAGAAACTTTCAGGACTTAATAAGAAGGAAGTCAAGAAAAATACCAAAGCTCCTAAGAAACTTAGAATTGGTGATACAGTTATCGTTTTATCCATGAATCTTAAGGGAACTGTTCATACTCTTCCAAATGCCAAAGGGGATTTATACGTTCAGATGGGAATTCTTCGTTCACAGGTTAATATCAATGACCTTATTCTTGTCAATGAAGATGCCGCCAGCACAACCAAAAAATTCCATGGTACCGGCAGCAAATTGAAGATGTCTAAGGCAATGAACATTTCCTCTGAGGTTAATCTTATTGGTATGCGTGTTGACGAAGCAATCTCTAAATTAGACAAATATTTAGATGATGCTTATCTTACACATCTTACAACAGTAAGGGTAGTTCATGGTAAGGGAACCGGTGCTCTTAGAAATGCCGTTCATGACCATTTAAAACGTATGAAAAATGTTAAAGAATACCACCTTGCAGAATATGGTGAAGGTGATGCAGGTGTAACAATTGTGACTTTTAAATAATACAGGAGGGTTTTATGGCAACAAAGCAGAAAATACTTATAGTAGATGACGACAATAATATTGCAGAATTAATTTCTTTATATCTTACAAAAGAATGTTACGACACGAAAATCGTAAATGACGGAGAGGAAGCCTTAGTTGCTTTTTCAAGTTTCAATCCTAATTTAATACTTTTGGATTTAATGTTGCCGGGAATTGACGGATATCAGGTTTGCCGGGAAATACGAAGTAAATCAAATGTACCTATAATAATGTTATCTGCCAAGGGAGAGATTTTTGACAAGGTATTAGGTCTTGAACTTGGTGCAGATGATTATATTATGAAGCCATTTGATTCCAAGGAACTTGTGGCAAGGGTTAAGGCTGTTTTAAGACGCTATCATCCTGCCAAGCCTGAACCTGTCGCCTCTGACATCAAATGCGTTGAATACTCAGGCCTTATAGTTAATCTTTCCAATTATTCTGTTACATACAACGGACAAAATATTGATATGCCTCCAAAGGAATTAGAATTACTTTATTTCCTTGCATCCTCACCTAATCAGGTTTTTACACGAGAACAGTTACTTGATAATATCTGGGGCTACGAATACATCGGCGATACACGAACCGTAGATGTTCATGTAAAACGTCTTCGTGAAAAAATCAAAGATCAGGATAATTGGCGAATTTCTACAGTATGGGGCATCGGATACAAATTTGAGGTTTCAGAATGAAAAGAACCCTTTATTTAAAATTACTTTTAACTTACATATTTTATGGTATTATTGCCTTTATTGTAATATACACATTTACTCAATTCGCCACCAAAGAATATATGGAAAAAAATCAGGCTAAGGATTTGTATCGTGAAGCCACAATGATAGCTTCGAATTACAGTAAGGATTTTTTCAGTTCCTCTTTAGAGCTTGATGAATTTCAAAAACACATGGAGATAGTCGGTGATTATCTGGATTGCGAAGTGTGGATTATGGATACTCAGGGAAATCTTCTCCTTGACTCCTCCGATTCTTCCATAAGTACAGCTGCTTTGGACAAATCATACAAAAATATCAGTGCCTTTGACATTGCAGATTTTGGTAATGATTATTATCGAATCGGATATTTCTACGATAATTTTGCCGAGGAAACCCTCACTGTATTCTCTCCTATTACGATTGCCTACCAGAACAGAGGATATGTACTTATTCACAAATCAATTTCAAGCATAACTGCAACAGAAGACGGCTTTGTGAACATCTCCTTCCTGTCGGTTTTTATAGTATTTGTCATGGCATTTTTGATTTTGCTGGTTTTTACATATGTTGTATATATACCGCTTCGCAAAATTACTAAAGTTGCCAGCGAATACGCAAAAGGAAATTTCACAACGAAAATCAAAGTATCTTCCAATGATGAAATCGGATACCTTGCCAACACCCTTAATTATATGGCAACCGAATTAAATACCTTAGAGGAAGATCAGCGCAAATTTGTATCTAATGTGTCACACGATTTCCGTTCTCCTCTCACTTCCATAAAGGGGTATGTTGAGGCAATCCTTGATGGTACTATTCCTGTGGAAATGCAGGATAAATATTTAAATATAATTTTATTTGAGACAGAAAGACTTAACAAATTAACTAAAAGTCTTATCGACCTTAATCAGTTCGGTCATCATGGAATCCATCTTGACATTACGGATTTTGATATTAACAATATGATACGAACCACAACCCTGACCTTTGAGGGCACATGCACACAGAAACATATTACATTCGATTTGGTATTAACCGGAAATAGCCTTTTGGTAAGTGCTGATATGTCCAAGATACAACAGGTATTATATAACCTTATTGACAACGCAACCAAATTTTCACATAGTGATTCCACAATTAAGATAGAAACCCATGTGAAAAACGAAAAAGTCTTCGTATCCGTAAAGGATTACGGAATCGGAATCCCAGATGACAGCATCAAAAAAATCTGGGAGCGTTTCTACAAAACTGATCTTTCCCGAGGAAAAGACAAAAAAGGTACAGGACTTGGTCTTGCAATTGTAAAAGAAATAATACAAGCTCACAAGGAGCATATTAACGTAATAAGTACAGAAGGTGTTGGAACGGAATTTATATTCTCACTTCCCCTTTCAAAACTTGAACAAAACGATTAACATAAAAAACCGACCTTTGAGATTAATTTTTTTCATAAAGAATTAATAATCTCAAAAGCCGGTTATTTTTTTACCTACTCTTTTATAATACGAACAAGTTTTTCAATTTCATTATGGATATTGTTTAATACTTCCACATTTCTTTCTTCACTGTGGGCTGTCTCATCTGCATGGGCCGTTACTTCCTCAGAAACTGCCGAGATAGTTTCAATAGAACCTACTATCTGTTCATTGGCACTTCTTAATTCTTCAACGTTAGTCTCTAATTCCTTAACATTGTTTCTTATCTCATATGTTGTATTCCTTATGCCTGTAAAGGTCTCGGAGGTTTTTGCCGTTGTTTCTTTTTCTTTATTAATTCCATCTACCATCTCATAGATAACCTTAACCACATCATTAATGGCATTTGAAACATTCTCTATAAGCTCAGTAATGTCAGTTGTTGCAGAATCTGTCTGATTTGCCATTCCTGTAATCTCTGCTGCTACAACTGCAAATCCCTTACCGGCTTCTCCTGCCCTTGCAGCTTCAATACTTGCATTTAATGCCAAAAGACTTGTCTGTGATGCGATTCCGCTAATAAGCTCTACAATGGAGTTCATTTCTGAAATATACGAATCCAGAGTCTTAAGTTTCTCAGCAACCCCTGCACCATTTGCCACTGAAGTTTCAACTTCCTTAACAAGCTGTTCAATTTCCTCATTACCAGTCTGTAACACCTCAAGAGTATCTTCCATGCTTGAAGTAACCTTATCAGCGACCTCTCTGACCAATTCAATTTTCTGTGAAATCATTTCTGTCTGGTCTCTTTGTTCCTGAATTGCGTTAACAGTCTCATTAGTTCCCACCGTAAGTTCATGCATATTCATCTTTGTATCTTCTGCAGACTTAACAAGGACTTTCATACCCTCGTTAATATTGCCAATTCCGTTCTTCAACTGGTCAGACATTGCAGTTACTTCATGCATCAGTGACTCTGTCTTAACCTTTGATTCATAGATATTCTGAATACTGCTTCTTGCAATCTTAGCAGATGTCTGTGACACTACAATGGAATACAAACACACAAGGGATACTCCAAAAATCTCAATGATTCCTGTATACAAACTTACAAATCCCAGTTTTCCTGTGTTATAACCATAAATTACACTTATCACACACTCGATAATAACACCAACATTAATTTTAATTGCATATGCAGCATCATTATACAAAGAAACCAGCAACAGCATAGGTATTACATATATAAATACCATTATATTAACTGTCGTAAACATAACATAGGTATAAAAAATCGCATAACCATATCCTAAAAAATGCTTTATCATGTCTGTATTATGGTCCTTGTTCCAATAATAAACTTCCATTACAACAGGAAAAAATCCGAGCACTGCTGATATTATTACGCTGACAAAACCCCTTCTTCCAGTAAACATTTCAAATAGCATAAACATAATTACAATTGCCACATTAATTCCCTGTGTCCGCATTGTAATTTTATTAACCTCTATCAAGCCATCTCTGGCCATTTCATTGTTCATTTACTTTCCCCCTTGAACTTTGTATAGGTGAACAGTTATCAAATCATAGTACTTTAATACTATTTATATATCCATTATACATGTCAAAAGGACTAATTTCAAGAACTATATATCCATAAAACAATATTTTGTTAAAATTTGTTGCATTTGCCCATTAATTTTTTTCTTCAAGACTAAGTTTTCCACCTTTTGTATCATAAACACAGGCATTTGACTCAAAATAATCTAAAGAATCCACAAATCCTTCTGCGTCCTCATCCTCTGTGCTTGTGTTTGTGGTTCCATTAAACAAATCATACTGGAAATCGTAGCCTTCCTGAGTTTTAGCTTCTATATATATCCTTACGTCACTATCTTCGTCTACATCATACTTTTTGTTAATATCCGATACCCCAAGAACAGTATACAAAGGATTTATGTCACTGTCATATTCAGTACTTTCTGTTGTCAATTCATTATCCACAGAATGCTCATTATCCTTTTTATCAGAAGCCTTTTTCCCATCATTCATAACTTCCTTTTTCAGATTAAGGCTGTCAATCTTTTTACCGTCAACCTCAATAATATATTCAAAGGATGTAAAACCATATACATTTTCCTCGGAGATACCATAGTTAACGTCTGATTTAATTATAAGCTTACCATCCTCATATTCAGGCATCTTGGACATAGTTCCTGACAATACTGAAGTAAACTTAGGCTGTATTCCCTCATAGCTTGACAATACTTCCGTATTCTTCTTAGAACCATTTGCAAAAAGAACCGTTACGTTTCCATCATAACTCTTTGACAATGGAAGGGTTGCATTTCCCACATACTGATATCCGTCTAAAGTAAGGGGATATTTTTTCGTTCCAAAATAAATAACAAGCTTTGTTGTATCCTTGTATGCTTTAGGCACAACCACAATGTCAACTGTGTATGTCTTATTATCAAAATCCACATCAGATACCGTAATATTCCAATCTTCAATAAGACTTGCTTCCTCTTCGAGTGTCGATTCAATTCCCGTTCTCATATTTCCCACGTCAGTAAGAATTACATTTGCAGTATCAGAAACATAGGATAACTGATTTGTTAATTCCACAATTTTTGAATAACTGTATATTACAAATCCGCCAAGCACACACAATATTACCATATCAATGGCAACTGCAAAGGCAAGCAGTTTCTTCGACTTTGGAATTTCCTTTTTGACTTTCTTTTTAGCTTTCTTCTCTACCGGTGTATTTTCTTCTTCACTCATTTTCTTCTCCTTTCCAGCTTACTTTCTAAATTTATTATTGTAATTAATTTTCATAAAATCAATTGTATTCCATCCAAAATAAAGTAAATATAATTTTCTTTTAATATTTTACGAAATTAACAGTATCCCCAGCCTGTAAAAATGGATAATCTGACTCAAGAACTGTCATCAGTACATCATCTCCATCAAGTTCCAAAGTAAATTCTAATAAATCATCAGGTTCTGCTTCTGTCACATAATATTCACAAGTCACCTTAAGAGTTCCATCTCCCATAATCACACAGTCATCAGTCTTTGTCCATTCGTCAGAACCTGCAAAACGAATAGATACTTCATCTGGAGATTCCTCGATTGTCAGATAACCATCGGAAACCATCGCATCGTTGTCTGACTGCTTATATTCACCCACAAATGATTCATATAAATTGCTTTTTCCATCATCCGAATAATCATAGTCGTCATCATCATAATCATAGTCGTCGTCATCATAATCGTCATATTCATCTTCGTCAATTTCATCTGTATCAACATCATCTTCATCAACATCAGATACATAAGAATCCTGAGAATCTTCATCTTCTTCATCGTCTGTATCGTCTGATTGCGTTACAGTTTCATTGCCATTATCATCATTAACGGAAACGTTAATATCACACCCACACATACCACTTCCCATTATTGCTGCCAACATTACTATAATTACTCTTCTTTTCATAAATAATACTCCTTTGTATAAACTACTACAAATTCATTTTAATAAACAAAATCCCAGCAGAAATTCCACTGAGATTTTGCAATAAAATTTATTTACTCATTAATATTTTCTTCTTTTTCCTCAACAATCGCAATTCCTAATTCTTCAAGCTGTGCATTGTCAACTGTTCCAGGAGCTTCTGACATAAGATCCGAAGCATCCTTAATCTTAGGGAATGCAATTACGTCTTTGATATTGTCTGTGTGTAACATATGCATACAGATACGGTCAATTCCATAAGCCAGACCTGCATGTGGTGGTACTCCATATGAGAATGCATCCAAAAGGAAACCAAACTGCTCATATGCTCTTTCCTTTGTGAATCCAAGAAGCTCAAACATCTTCTCCTGGATATCATCCTGATGGATACGGACAGAACCACCACCAAGCTCAGTACCGTTAAGAACGATATCATAAGCCTTGGCTCTTACTGAACCCTGATCCTCATCTACCTTATCCCAATCCTCTTCCATAGGCATTGTGAATGGGTGATGCATTGCAAGGTAACGATTCTCTTCATCTGACCACTCGAATAATGGGAATTCTGTAACCCATAAGAAATTATATTTATTTTCATCAATAAGACCAAGCTCAGCACCTAACTGAAGTCTAATTGCACCAAGTACATTCCATACAATCTTGTTCTTGTCTGCTGCAAATAACAATAAATCACCTGGCTTACCATTCATTTTTGCAACAAGTTCTGCTAATTCTTCTTCTGTCATGAATTTTGCAAAAGAAGATTTATAACTTCCATCTTCATTTACACAAAGATATGCAAGTCCCTTTGCTCCGCATCCCTTGGCAAACTCAACTAATTTATCAATCTTCTTACGAGGCATTGCGCCTTGTCCTTCTACATTAAGACCACGAACTGTTCCGCCATTTTCAATAGCTCCTGTAAATACACCAAATCCGCAACCCTTAACAGTTTCAGTAACATCAACAAGTTCCATGCCAAAACGTGTATCAGGCTTATCTGAACCATATCTGTCCATAGCCTCCTGCCATGGCATACGAGGGAATGGAATCTCAATGTCAATATCAAGAACTTCCTTCCAAAGGTGCTTTAATAAACGCTCATTTACATCGATTACATCATCAACATCCACGAAAGAAAGCTCCATATCAGCCTGTGTAAATTCTGGCTGTCTGTCTGCACGAAGATCCTCATCTCTAAAGCATCTTGCAATCTGGAAATAACGATCATATCCTGATGCCATTAATAACTGCTTAAAAATCTGTGGAGACTGTGGAAGCGCATAAAAATGTCCATGATGAATACGGCTAGGTACAAGATAATCCCTTGCTCCCTCTGGAGTAGATTTGCAAAGGATAGGTGTCTCGATTTCAAGGAATCCTTCCTCAGCCATGAAATCACGCATAACTCTCATTACCTTACTTCTTAACATAAGATTCTTCTGAATATCAGGTCTTCTAAGGTCAAGATAACGGTATTTAAGTCTTGTCTCCTCATTTGTCTTGCTGTTTTCCTCAATCTGGAAAGGTGGTGTCTTTGACTCAGATAAAATTCTAAGACTTGTGGCAATAATTTCGATATCACCTGTTTTTAAATTTTCATTAACTGCTGCCGATCTTTTCTGAACAACACCCTCTACAGCAATTACAAATTCACTTCTTAAACTTCCGGCTTTCTCAAAACCATCAGCTCCAACGCTTTCCTCACCAAATACAATCTGTAAGATTCCACTTCTATCTCTTAAATCTACAAAGATAAGACTTCCTAAATTTCTTCTCTTTTGTACCCAGCCCATAACGGTAACTTTCTGACCAATATTAGCATTAGATACTTCTGTACATCTGTGGCTTCTATGTAAGCCGTTCATACTCTCTGCCATTTTTTTCTCCTATTTTCCTATTAATCTCTATTAAAAAATTCCACAAATTCTTCATAACCGTTAGCCATAAGCTGTTCTTTCTGGAATTTCTTATTTTTATTCATTCTGACAACTAAAACCTGCTGTCCGTTCTCCCTTGCTTCCTTTGCCTGCTGCATAACATTTACAAGTTTTTCAGCAGGATATTTCTTCTCAACAAGGTAAGCTACCTTCTTAGGACTTTCAGGAATCTTGAAACCATTTTCCATTAAAAGAAGGATTATTCTCTCAAATCCAATTGAAAAACCACAGGCTGGAACATCTTTTCCTGTAAATTTTCCAATCATCTTGTCGTAGCGTCCGCCA
This sequence comes from Agathobacter sp., assembly GCA_036308125.1. Classification (GTDB taxonomy): domain Bacteria; phylum Bacillota; class Clostridia; order Lachnospirales; family Lachnospiraceae; genus Roseburia. Next base: position 31,892 of record JAXJWH010000142.1, on the reverse strand, counting down.
CCACCACATGCAGCACCAAGCTGTGGCATTGCAATCTCAAAAATAGTTCCTGTATAATAACCCATTCCCCTTACTAATGTTGGATCAAATACAAGCTCAAATTTAGCATTCTTAGTAGCATTAACAGCGTTGGCAATTTCAGTCATATTTGTAACAACTTCATCCTCAAGGTAATCACCAAGTGTATCCTTAAGGAAAGCAACACCCTCAGCCACATCCTTCTTATCCTCAAGAACCTTGAATAAATTAAGATATTTATCAATTGATTCCTTGTCATATCCGTTATTTAAAAGCTCCTCAGCTACACCTTCAACCTGAATCTTATCCATCTTATCTAATGTGATAAATAAATCATCATATGTATCCTCTGCAAAACCACTGTAAGCTGCCATTGCCTTTAAGATACGTCTTTCATTAATTCTGATTTCAAAATCTTCAAATCCAAGTTTACCAATAGTAGTTGTTGTGGCTGTTATAAGCTCTATTTCAGCCAAATTACTAGGCTCACCTAAGATATCTATGTCACACTGTGTAAACTGTCTGTAACGGCCTCTCTGTGGTCTGTCAGCTCTCCATACACTTCCAATCTGTAATGCCTTAAATGGACTAGGAAGATTATTTGCATTATTTGAATAGAAACGTGAAAGAGGTACTGTAAGATCATAACGCATACCAAAATCAACAACATCAGATTCTTCTTTTGCTGTTTCAAGATTTAATTTCTCTCCTCGTTTCATTACCTTAAATATAAGTTTTTCGTTTTCTCCACCTTGCTTATTAGAAAGATTAGCAATATTTTCCATACAAGGAGTTTCAATAGGTGTAAATCCAAAACTTCTATATGTTTCCTTGATAACACTTGTAACGTAATCACGAATCTCCATCTCTGCTGGTAAAATATCCTTCATACCGTTTACAGGTTTCTTACTTAATGCCATTTTACTTCCTCCATCTTATCAATTTTACGCTGAATCATTTCATCCACGCGCTCTAAATAATTCTTAACATCCTTAACATTCTCAACTCTGGCAATTTTCCTGTTGCCATCTTCGTTAACTTCTTTAAGTACAAGTTTCGTAGACGCACCTGCACCAAGTGCAATTATAGTCTGTTTTTCTTCCATAATCAAGATATTATATACTCCGGCTTTGCCTTCCTTTGCATATCCGACATTTTCCATATTGCCTGCCATACCCTTCTGACGGTACAGATAATATGGATTAAGTCCCATTTCCTTGCAGTATTTCTCGCATAAATCCATATGCTCCTTGGTGTTAATCATCTGCATGTCCTTGAATCTGTCCTTGAAAATGGTAAGTTTTGCAGCCCTTTTGATTGCCAGGGAATGTATTGTAATATTATCAGGATCTAATTCCTTTAATACTTCCATTGTATTTCTTACATCATTAATATCCTCATCAGGAAGTCCCATAATTAAATCCATATTAATATTTTCAAAACCAAGTTCCCTTGCCAGCTTAAAGCTCTTTATTGTATCCTCCACCGTATGGTGTCTTCCGATTATATCAAGAGTCTTTTGCTTCATTGTCTGTGGATTAACAGAGATTCTGCTTATTCCATGCTTTCTTAGAACCTCTAATTTTTCTCTGGTTATTGAATCCGGTCTTCCGGCTTCCACCGTAAATTCAATACAATCACCTAAATCAAAACTGCATTTAATCTTGCGAATTAATCTGTCCAGCTGATATGGCTCTAATGTTGTAGGAGTTCCGCCTCCTATATATATTGAATTAAGTTTTTTATGATAAAATTTCTGTGCCGTAAAATCAATTTCCTTTTCCAGTGCATCAAGGTAAGCATCAACCTGATTTTTCCATACCCCAAGAGGATATGATGTGAAGGAACAATATGCACATGTACTTGGACAAAATGGAATTCCTATATAAAGGCTGTACCCGTTTTCATAATCCAGCTTAGATAAAAGTTCCTTTTCCCTTTTAGCAATGTCAATTGATAAATTAATTTTCTCATCGCTTGCAAGGTATGTTTCCTTCATATAGTCATATATCTGTCTGTCATCCTTACCCTGATCAAGTAATTTCATTGGTATCTTGGTAGGGCGGATTCCTGTTAAAGTCCCCCATGGTAAATCCACATTTAATTCTTTCTCCAGGAGACTGTATAATTCATGCTTTAATTTATTTTTAGTGTCAACCTTATCTGAAAAATCAACACTTATGTCTTTTTTTATCTGTTTTTGCTCATCATCACTTCTTCTAATCCACAGTATCTTAATTGCATCACTGTAATATTCAATAGAAAAAACATTCTTAGCATTATTTAATTCTGCTTCGTTTTCTTTTGTCTTTTCATGATGCGTACATGCAACATTCTTATTGCCCACTTCATCCTTAGAACATGTATAATACATATTAACATCCTGTGTTGGGAAAAAAGCTTTGATTAAAGAATGAACATCATATTCAAATTCAGGTCTGTTAAATGTTACTACTATCATATCTTACTATTCCTTTTTCCTACAAATATGGATTGTGTATTCTTTCATTTTCAATTGAAGTAATCTCATTGTGTCCCGGATATACCGTTGTATTCTCAGGAAGTACCATTAATTTTTCCTTAACAGATCTTACAAGGTCTGACATACTTCCCTTCTCAAAATCCGTTCTTCCTATGGACATGCAAAACAACGAATCACCTGTAAATACAACATCTTCGTATGGGAAATAATAACAGCATCCCCCCGGTGTATGTCCCGGTGTTAAAAATACTCTTATCTTAAAACCTGCAAGTTCAATCTCCTGCTCATCCTTTAAGAATTCATCTGCATCATAAACCATTTCTTTTCCACACATCCAGCTTGCATTAATTCTTGGATTACTAAGGGTGTCTTTTTCCTTTTCGTGAATATAAATTGGAATTTTGTTGAAGGAATCTGATAATTCCCTTGCACCTGTTACATGATCAAAATGACCATGTGTCAGCAAAATTGCAACCGGCTTAAGATTTTCTTCATTTGCCTTCTTTGCAAGCTGTCTGGCACACTCACCCGGATCAATTATTATTGTTTCCTTTGTCTCATCGTTAATAACAAAATAGCAATTAGTCTGTACCGGACCAACCACATATTGATTTATTTTCATTTTGCCCATGTTCTCTCCTTGATAAAGGCTGCGTTATTATTCACGCAGCCCCACAAAATTTATTTTTATATTATCCTCTGGTTCTTTCAATATCAATTATACTGTCAATCTGTCTTATCTTCTCAACCAGCTTACTAATCTGTGACCTTCCCTTGGTGTTAAATGAAACCTCAATAGTTGCAATTCCCTGTTTGCTTGTCTTAGAATGAATTCCATTGATATTTATGGTTTTTTCCGTAAATACCCTTGTAATATCCACAAGCAATCCCGGTCTGTCATGGGAATAAATCTTAATCTCGGCAAAGTATTCGCCTGTCTCATACGCATCCCCCTGCCACTCAGCCTCAATTAGCCTTGCCCTTTCGATTTCCGAAAGGTTAATTATATTAATACAATCTGTTCTGTGAACTGATACTCCACGACCTCTTGTAACAAATCCTACAATTTCATCCCCCGGAACCGGACTACAACATTTAGAAAAATGCACCGCAACATCATATAATCCCTTAACCACAATTCCGCTTTTGGATTTTCTTTGCTGCTCAGCCACCGGCTTATCACCGATTGATTCTAAAACAGCTTCATCCGTAAGTACCTCAATGTGATCCTTGCGGTATTCGTCATACATTCTGTTGACAACCTGGCTTTCCTTAAGTCCTCCATGTCCTACTGTTGCAAGACATGAATTCCAGTCATGAAATCCGTATTTTCTATATATTTTCTCCTGATATTCAGGTTTGTTAATATCTGCAAAATTAATAGCCTTAGATTTGGCATAAGCCATCATAAGTTCCTTACCATGAACAATGTTTTCTTCCTTAAGTTCACTTCTGAACCACTGATTAATTTTATTTTTTGCCTGAGTACTCTTAACTATCTTAAGCCAGTCACTGCTTGGACCTCTTGAATTCTGAGAAGTAATAATCTCAATCTGGTCACCATTTTTAATGACATAATCGATTGGAACAAGTTTTCCGTTGACCTTTGCACCAACCATTTTGTTTCCCACTGCTGAATGAATACTATATGCAAAATCAATAGGCGTAGAACCATTAGGCAGATTCTTAACATCTCCGGATGGAGTAAATGCAAATACCGTATCCGAAAACAAATCCAGGTCACTCTTTAAAAGACTCATAAATTCCTTATTGTCAGACATATCCCTTTGCCATTCAAGAATCTGTCTTAACCAGCTAAGTTTCTCCTCCTCAGTAACCGTTGTGGAAGTAGCATTTCCGTTGTTGGTCTCTTTGTATTTCCAATGGGCTGCAATACCATATTCAGCCGTTCTATGCATCTCATAAGTACGAATCTGTATCTCAAAAGGCTGTCCGCTTGGTCCTATAAGGGTTGTATGAAGGGACTGATACATATTCTGCTTAGGCATAGCAATATAATCCTTGAATCTTCCCGGAATAGGCTTATATTTTTCATGCATTATTCCAAGAACCGCATAACAATCCTTTATGGAATCCACAATAATTCTTATTGCAAATAAATCATAAATCTGATCCAGAGTCTTGTTCTGATTAACCATTTTCTTATAAATACTAAAGAAATGCTTTGCCCTTCCTGAGATATCTGCATTAATTCCGGCTTCTTCTATCTGTTTTCTTACATTCTCCACAAGAGAATTGACATAATTATCCCTTACAGTTTTCTTAAGGGAAATCTTTCCCACGAGATCATAATATGCCTCAGGATACAGATATTTCATGGATAAATCTTCAAGCTCAATCTTAATCTTGCTTATTCCAAGACGCTGGGCAATAGGGCAATAAATATCCTGTGTCTCCCTTGCAATTCTAATCTGAGCTTCCTGAGATTGATATTTCAGGGTTCTCATATTATGAAGTCTGTCTGCCAGCTTAATCATAATTACCCTGATATCCTTCGCCATTGCAAGGAACATCTTACGAAGATTCTCAGCCTGCATCTCTAATCTTACTGCATTCTTATCCTTATGATCCTTAGTATTATCCGTCATATGAAGATGTTGCAATTTGGTAACACCATCCACAAGAAGAACCACTTCATCGCCAAATTCTTCTCTCATCTCATCTTCTGTCATGATTGTATCTTCCAGTACATCATGCAAAAGTCCCGCTGCAATGGTTTCTTTATCTAATTCCAGTTCTGCCAGAATAATTGCAACGCACAACGGATGTATAATATATGCCTCGCCTGATTTTCTAACCTGACCTTCATGGGCATTATATGCAACCTTATATGCCTTCTCCACCAGAGAAATATCTGCTGAAGGATGATATTTTCTGATTCCTGATATAAGTTCCTTGTATAAATCTTCAGGACTTACAAATTCTTTAATTGTTTTAATACCGCCTGTATTGGATTGAAATTCCTTTTCAAGCCTTTCTAATTCTTCTGTTGTAATGTCTGCCACTTGACTCACCTTACTTTACATAATTCCACTCTATAATATAATAAGTCATTATATTTTATTTTTGTATAATTTGCAAGATTTCTTATAATATTTACCCCCAATAAATATATCTTTGCATATTTTCACCCATATTCCAGCAATTTTCATCATATTTAAAACCAAGTTTCTTAGCTAATGCAATTGATGGATAATTATTTTTATCTATAAGGCAGTTTATCTTTTTAATATTAAGTTCTTTCATTGCATATTCCATAATCCCCTGACATACTTCCGTTGCATAACCCTTCTTCTGATATTCTTTTGCAATAACATACCCCATTTCAATTTCGCTGCCCTCTTGGTAATCCTTACTTTCTATGCCGGCCCTTCCTATTAGTTTTCCTGTTTCCTTATGAAAAACCAGCCACATTCCATATCCAAAATACCTATATATATGTTCTATATACTTGTTTTCATATTCCAGTTCCTCATCATATGGAAACAAATCATCTATATATTCCGTAATTTCAGGATCACTATATAATTCCCACAAAGCATCCATATCCTTTGGCTCAAATTCTCTGATAATACACCTTTTTGTTTCAAAAATTATAAGTGGAATATTATGCCCTCTCCTATATATATTTTCCAGATAATTGTCATCCACTTCGTCAAAACCGCAAACAACATATTCGCATTTCAAAAATTCATTCATAGAAGATATATCATTTAGATTCTGATATCCTAAAACCGAAATATTGTATTCATTTGCAATGGCAATTTCCTCATTCATTGTGACAATCCACAATATTTCTTTTGGATTAATATTACAGCTATTCAAAAAACATTCCAGGTCTTTATCTTTTTTGTATTCCCAAAATTTAAAAACCGATTTATTTATAACATGCTCAAGCTTTGAATTTTTATTCAAAACCTTAGTTGAAAAAATTATATTTTTTAGTAAAAACTCTTTACTTTTATTCATCTTTTCCTTCCAAAACTTATTTTTTAAAGAAATAACTGCCGAATCAAATCCGACAGTTATTTTAATGCATCTATTAAATTACATTTTCTCTGGTTCAGGATAGTCTACTCCAAATGTATCTACAGTTACTTTTTTCATAACCTGATCTTCAAGTGGTCTGTCCATGTAATCTGTAGGCATTTCAGCAATCTTATTTACAACATCCATTCCTTCGATAATCTTACCGAATGCAGCATATTCACCATCAAGATGTGGTGCAGCCTGATGCATAATAAAGAACTGGCTTCCTGCTGAATCAGGAACCATTGTACGAGCCATTGATAATACTCCAGGAGTATGCTTAAGATTATTCTCAAATCCGTTGCTTGAGAATTCTCCCTTAATCTCATATCCAGGACCGCCTGTTCCTGTTCCCTGTGGATCTCCTCCCTGAAGCATAAATCCACGAATAACTCTGTGGAAAATAATTCCATCATAATAATTTTTGTTGATAAGACTGATAAAATTATTCACTGTGTTTGGAGCGATTTCAGGATAAAGCTCTGCTTTCATAACATCTCCATTTTCCATAGTGATTGTAACGATTGGGTTCTGTGCCATTTTAGATACCTTCCTATTTTTGTTTTTGATTATTTATTATAGCTTCCACCACCTTAGGAAATTCCATAAAATGAGAAGCCTTAATAAGAATGGAATCACCACTCTTAATATACTTAAGTAAATCCTCTATCATGCTTTCTCTGTCATTGTGAAAATGCACATCACAATCCGGATTAACAAGCAATGCCGCATCAGCATAATTTCTTGCCAGCTTTCCTGCGCAAAAAAGTGCGTTAATTTTGTTCTCACCTACACAGGTTCCAACTTCATAGTGAAGTCTTGCTTCATCCTCTCCAAGTTCTCCCATATCACCTAAGACAGCAATACTTCTTCCAACTGCATGTGATAATACTTCAATGGAAGCCTTCATGGATACAGGATTTGCATTGTAACAATCATCAATGACTGTCATATCGTCAACTTTGATAAAATTAGTTCTTCCTGCTATTGTTTTAGCATTTTCAATTCCACATTTAATTTCATCAATGGTAAGTCCAAGTTCAAGACCAACAGCTGTTGCCGCTAAAGCATTATAAACGTTATGCTCCCCTGGAATATTAATATGCACATCAAATTCACCCTCTGGTGTGTGAATTTTGGATTTCATTCCGTCAAAACCTAAATTCTCCACATCTGTTGCATATATTTTCTTGTTAATGGTAAATAAACTTTCTTCATTACCTTCTTCTTTTAAAAAGCTGCTTTTTCCACCAAATCCGTAAAATACCGCAGGTTTACCGTTTACATAACTTTTTGTTGCAAGCTTATCATCATCACCATTTAAAATAACTGTGCCATTTTCCTTCATATGCTCAAAACATTCTGTCTTGGCTCTTAATACACCATCTCTGTCTTTAAGATTTTCAAGATGACAAAAACCAATATTTGTTATTACGCTTATATCGGGATTAGACATTGTTGAAAGTCTGTGCATCTCATCAAAATCCGAAATTCCCATTTCAAGAACTGCAACCTCATGTTCTTTTCGTATTCTGAAAATTGTAAGAGGAAGTCCGATTTCATTATTGAAATTACCTGCAGTTTTTAATACATTGAATTTCTGCTCAAGTACACTTGAAATCATCTCTTTGGTACTTGTTTTTCCAACGCTTCCTGTGATTCCCACTACTTTAATATCAAGACTGCTTCTGTAGAAAGCTGCAATTTTCTTCATTGCCTCTTCCGTAGAATCAACCTTAATGTATGGTCCTTTGGGATTATCAATATCAAGCTCTGATAAACATGCCAAAGCACCGCTTTCAAATACATTAGGAATAAATTTATGTCCGTCTACCCTCTCTCCCTTGATAGGAATAAAAAGATTTCCTTCTGAAACCTCTCTGCTGTCAATAACAACACCTGTAACAACAGATTCCTTCATATTCTCCGGACCGATATATGTACCATTGCACGCCTTTGCAATATTATCTAATGTCATATTTTCCATTGTATAACTCTCCATTTACTAAACCCAGATTTATTTATTGTATTTTTTCTTGGAAATTTCAATAATCTTCTCACAAAGTTCATTGAAATTCATTCCAACAACAGCGGCTTCCTGTGGTAAAAGGCTGGTTGGTGTCATTCCAGGTAATGTATTAACCTCAAGACAATACATGTTGTTGTTCTCATCTAAGAGGAAATCCGCTCTTGAGTAAGTATCAAGTCCGATTGCCCTTGCTACCTCCTCTGCATAAAATTGCATCTTGGATGTAACATCCTCTGATAAAGCTGCAGGACATGTCTCAACTGCACTTCCTGCTTTATATTTGTTCTTGTAATCATAAAATCCCTCAATAGGAGCAATCTCGATTATAGGAAGGGCTTTTCCTTCGATTACACCTACTGAAAATTCTCTTCCCTTAACATATTCTTCAATTACAAGCTCATCTTCCCAGCGGAATGCTTCATCTAATGCAGCCTTAAATTCTTCCTTATCCCTTACAATTGTAACACCTATACTTGAACCACCGCAGCAAGGCTTTACAACACATGGAAGAGTAAGATTTAATTTATTAATATCATCTTCTCTGTTTTCCTTTGTCATTGCGACTCCATTTGGAGTAGGAATTTTATTTTCTCTGAAAAACTGCTTTGAAGTTTCCTTATTCATTGCAATTGCGCTGCTTAAATAATCACTTCCTGTATATTTGATTCCAAATAAATCAAATGCAGCCTGAATCTTACCATTTTCTCCATTCTCGCCATGAAGAGCCATGAATACAATATCAGCCATTCTACACATATTAATAACATTTGGTCCAAAAAAGCAGTCTGATTGATCCTTTCTTGATGCCTTAACCTTCGCTAAATCAGGTGCAACCTCTGGAATATCACTAACCTTTACGCTTATTTCGTCTGCTCTTTCAAATATTCCGTCTAAATTTTCTTCCTTATCACTGTATCCCATAAAAACATCAAGTAAAATAACACGATGTCCGTTCTCTTTAAGTGCCTTTGCAACCATGCTTCCAGTCTTAAAAGACACATCTCTTTCAGTACTAAGTCCACCTGCAAGTACAACTATATCCATAATCTATTGCCTCTTTTCTATATTACATTCCTAAATATTGTCTAGTAAATCATATACCATTTATTAAATTCTATACCATATTTTGTCTGGTAAACAACTAAACACTTATGCATTATATCACCATTTTAATTGTTCCACAATAAAACCAGAAAAAAAAAGAAGCCATACAGGATAATTTCCTAATGGCTTCTTTAATTATTCAATTGTTAATTAAATTATTGTCCTATTCATTAACATTCAGGTTCAATAAGACCGAATGTATTGCCTTTTCTCTTGTATACAACATTTACTTCGTCTGTCTGTGCATTACGGAATACGAAGAAATCATGTCCCAAAAGTTCCATCTGTACACATGCATCTTCAGGATACATTGGTTTAATTCCAAATTTCTTAGATCTTACAATCTTAATCTCTTCTCCATCATCGTCATCTTCTGACTCTAAATATTCCTGTCTGAAATTCTCAATATTCTCTGTCTTCTTAGATGCAATCTTATTTCTGTACTTCTTAAGCTGTTTCTCAATTACCTCCTCAACAAGATCGATTGATACATACATATCGCTGCTGACCTGCTCAGATCTGATAATACGCCCCTTAACTGGTATTGTTACCTCGATTTTCTGACGTTCCTTCTCAACACTAAGTGTTACAAATACATCAGTATCTGGTGTAAAATACTTCTCCAGCTTTGAAAGCTTCTCCTTAACTGCTGCCTTAATTCCTTCTGTTAATTCAATGTTTCTTCCTGTAATTGTAATTCTCATGATGTCCAACCCCTTTGCAGTTTATTTGACATATTTGATAAATAATCTATGTATGTCATGGGTATATTATAACATATTGTCGCAAAAAGGCAAACATTTTTATGGAATTTTTTAAAAATTTAATAAAAGAATATAATTTCATTAAACAATTCTTTAGTATTTATAATAAACTAATTATTCTAAGGACTCAAGCTGTGATGACAATTCCTCCCACTGTTCCATTGTAACCATAACCTGTTCTTCCACTTCTTCTATCTGGTTTTGAATTTCTGTAAGCTTTGAATAACTTGACTGATATTCAGGACGAAGTAATTCCTGCTTTAATTCGTCAAGGACAGCTTCCCTTTCAGCTAATTCTTCTTCCAGCTTATTTATCTTCTTTTCCAGCTTTGAACGCTCCTTGCCAGGATTGTAATAAGGCTTCTTAGTCTCCTGTGGTGCCGGTTTATCCTCACCGTTTTGACTTATCTTTCCGCCTAATACTTCCACACCCTTTGTACCTTGCTGAGCTTCTTTATCTAATTTTTCCTGATATTCCTCGTAACCAAATCTGTATAAATTAGTCGTTCCATCCTCAAATACAAGAAGGGATGTTGCAATTTTCTTAACGAAATATCGGTCATGTGATACAAAAATTATTGTTCCCTTAAAATCCTTTAACATACTTTCAAGGGTTTCCTTACCAACTATATCCATATGGTTTGTTGGCTCATCGAGAATCAGTACATTAGGTCGTCTTTTGAAAATCTTACAAAGTGCAAGACGAACCTTCTCTCCTCCGGACAACATATTAATGCATTTGAATACATCATCCCCTGAGAAAAGGAATGCTCCTAATGCATTTCTTGCCTCTGTTTCTGTCAGATTTGGAAATTCATCCCAGAAATCATCAAGAACTGTTTTATCGCTTTGATACATCGCCATCTGCTGGTCAAAATATCCAATCTGAACATTAGTACCAAATTTAAATTCACCTGATATTGCAGGGATTTTTTCTACTAATGTCTTTAGGAAAGTGGATTTTCCAAGACCGTTTCCACCTAAAATTCCTAACTTCTCGCCTTTTTTCAAATCCAGTGAAACTGTGGAAAGTACGCTGTCATATCCAATTGATAAATCATGAGTAAATAATACATCATTTCCTGTTTCCTTTTCTGGCTGAAAATTGGCATGAAAAGTCTTATTGTCAAATTTATCCGGTGCATCAATTATCTGCATATGCTCAATTGCTTTTTCCTTGGAATGAGCCATTGAAACCTTTGTTGGTTTGTTCTTGAATCGATCAACCATTCTTTGAAGTCTTGCAATCTCTTTTTGCTGGGAATTATGATCCTTAAGCTGTTTGTCGTAGTCTTCTTTTTTTCTTTGCACAAAATATGAATAATTTCCAGGATATCTTTTTGCTGTGCCATATTCGATTTCATATACAACATCAACAACATTATCAAGGAACATTCGGTCATGGGATACAACCACAACAGCCTTTGGATATGTCTTAAGATACCCTTCGAGCCATTCAATTGTTCTTACATCCAAATGGTTTGTAGGCTCGTCTAATAATAATATATCAGGCTTTGATAATAATAATTTGATAAATGCAATCTTAGTCTGCTGTCCTCCGGAAAAATCCCTTAAAGGCTTCTTCCTTTCTTCCTCTGAAAAACCAAATTTATTAATTAAAACCTCATATTCTTTTTCGAAGTAATAACCGCCATCTTCCTTAAAGGCTTCTTCCATAGCCGTATATTTTCTGACATTTTCGTCTGAATAGTCAGTTTCAAGTAAAACGGCAAGATTTTCAAGTTCCTTTTTACGCTTAATCATTGGTTCAAATACTTTTCGAATTTCCTTCTCAAGGGTAATGTCAGGATCATCAAAAGCAATCTGCTTTAAATATCCAATTTCCGGTTTTCCTGTCATAGCGATTGATGGGATTTCATTTTCGTCTAATTTCTCCATCTCTACTTCACCTGATATCAGCTTAAGAAGTGTTGTCTTACCGCATCCGTTACGTCCTACGATAGCAATTTTTTCTGTGTTTCTTATTTCAAAATTTATATTATGCAATATAATATCATCGCCAAAGGCAACAGCGCCATTACTAATCTGATATAACATTTCTATCTCCAATTTCTATTTTATTTTCCCAGAAGGTAGTTAATGAATTGTTGAGCCGTTCTTCCTGATATTCCACCATGGCTTAACTCCCATTTATTTGCTTCTAAGCAAAGTTCATCTTCCGGCATGTCTATATTTGCTTTCTTAGCAAGATTTGTAACAATATTGAAATATTCTTTCTGAGTAGGTTTTGAATAATTAATTGTCACACCAAATCTGTTAACTAATGATAATTTCTCCTCAACTGTGTCTGAATGATGTCTGTCATTACTGTTATCCTGATCATTTCTGTCATTCCAGCTTTCCTTGATAAGGTGTCTTCTGTTGGATGTGGCATAAATAAGAATATTATCAGGTCTTGTCTCAACACCACCTTCAATAACAGCCTTAAGGAATTTGTATTCTGTCTCCTGCTCCTCAAATGATAAATCATCCATATAGATAATAAATTTATAATTTCTGTTTTTAATCTGGGCAATTATTCCTGAAAGATATTTAAACTGATGTTTATATATCTCTATCATTCTAAGACCGTTGTCATAATATTGATTTACAATCGCCTTAATACTTGTTGATTTACCAGTTCCGCTATCTCCATATAATAATGCATTGTTTGCTTTCTTTCCATTTACAAAGGCTTCTGTATTATCAACAAGTTTTTGCTTTTGAATTTCATAGCCAACCAAATCATCAAGCATAACTGTGTCCATGTTATTAATAGGTAAAAATTTAAATCCACCGCCTGCTTTTTCCTCAATTCGAAATGCCTTGTTAAGGCCAAACATTCCTACTCCGTAGTCTTTATAAAATCCTGTTATAATATCGAAAAATTCCTTCTCGTCCTTAGCCTGCTCTAATTTTTTGCTAAGGGCACGTACTTTTTCACTTACATTTTTATTATACATAAGGTCTTTTTTAACTATTGCTTTATAATTTGAAATCTGTGTAAAACAATTAATTCCAAGGTCATTTTCAATTTTTGAAAAATCATAATTGAATAAATCCCTGAATATTCTAAAGTCATTTTCCACTAATCCGTTAACGCTTCCCTCACTTGCTCCTACTTTTTCACAGGTCATACTAAATGGATTCTCGCTCATCATAAGGAAAAATGTAAGATAATTATGCCATAAATTATCATCAAATCCATAATTTGTAGCCACCTTCAATAATCTCTTAACCTGAGTATTGATGCCTCTTACCAACTCAGTCTTATTGTAGTCGCCGCTTTCGTATTCCTCAAACAGCTCTCCCATTTTATATAAAATTTCGTCCTCATCTAAATCCCCATACATAAGTAATTGTGCAATCTCGTTATACATAAGCTAAACCTCTTTTCTAAATATATGTAAGAAAAGCAAATCTTAAAAATTTACTTTTTGTGCAAAATTTGTACCATAAGGAATATTATAACACAATACTTCAAAGTGACTATTATTTTTTTCAAAAACAAATAAAAAGATTTTTGTCACAAAATTTGAATAATTTTTTAATTTTCTTGTAATTTATTACCTTACTTTATATAATATATAGTGGTTATTTTTAATTTAATAAGCAAGTATTTTTGAGAGGAGTAAAAATTATGAAAAAAAAATTGCAACGATTACTGGCATGCGTAGCATCTATAAGCCTGCTATTATGTGGTTGCAGCGATTCTGCCAGTTACTACTACGAAACAGCTTTACCTTCCACAGGAACGGAAAATGTCTATCATGGGGAAGAAATTTATAACCCTGTAGTTCCATTAACAATATGGGGCGCTAAGGAAGACGAAGAATTATTAAATACCGTTATTCTTTCTTTTAAGGCGGCAAACCCAAATACTGAATTTGATTTTGATGTAAAATACATAGCTGAATCAGATTGCAAAAACAAGCTGACAAAAGATGTTAAGAATGCGGCAGATGTTTTTACTTTTCCCGATGACCAATTACAGACACTTGTAGCTTCCGGTATTATAAAGGAAATCGAAGAGCCTGAAGAGATTATTAAGAGAAATTCCCATTCATCAGTTCAGGCTGCAACTATAGATAATGTAATGTACGGATATCCATTAACTTCAGATAACGGATATTTTATGTATTATAATAAGAAATATTTCAAAGAAGACGACTTAACTTCCCTTGACAAAATGCTTAAAATAGCTTCACAGAATAACAAAAAGATTTCAATGGATTTTAGCTCCGGCTGGTACCTTTATTCATTCTACGGTAACACCAATCTTACGCTGGAACTTAACGATGATGGAATCAGTAATTACTGCACCTGGAATGCAAAGAAGGGTGATGTCACCGGCAAAGATGTTGTCTTATCCCTTATGGACATAGCCGGCAATAAAGGTTTTAAAAGCCTTACAGACAATGAACTTATAGAAGAAATTAAAAACGACAATGTAATTGCGGCAGTAAGCGGAATATGGAATTCCAAGGCAATACAGGCTGAGTGGGGGGATGATTTTGGTGCTACCAAACTTCCTACTTTCACTTGCAATGACAAGCAAATCCAGATGTCATCCTACCTTGGATACAAGATGGTTGGCGTTAACCGCTATTCTTCCAATTACCGTTGGGCAGAAAAATTTGCCAACTGGATGACAAACGAAGAAAACCAGACCTTACGATATGAACTGCGTGGACAGGTTCCATCCAATATCCAGGCTTCACAATCTGATGAAATTAATTCATCTGAATCAGCCAAAGCCTTTATCAAGCAGTCTGAATTTTCCCACAGACAGCATGTTGGAGAAAGCTATTGGGACCCTGTTAAAACCTTCGGAGAAGCCATTATTTCCAATAAAATAGCCAAAAAAGATATTCAGCAAACCCTTAATAAACTGGTAAAAGATATTACTTTTTCAAATTTCCATTGAAATTAGGACTATAGTACCGTATAATATATGTTAAGACACTATTAATATTTTAACATAGGGGGAAACAAATATGATTAAGCGTACCAAAAAAATAATAGGACTTCTTCCTCTAACAACTTTAGTATTATGCAGCTGCGGAAACAGTTCCGCAAATGTGGATAATCCTTCCACAGAGTCCATAAGTTTTGAAAGTTCTACTGCAACTGCAGAAAGTAATTCTTCTGCAGTTCCACTTAAAATTTGTGGTTCAAAAGATGATGAAGCATTTTTCAACAAAATATGTGAAGATTTTCAGAATGAATATTCTGATACCACATTTGAATTCACTTATGAACCCGTCGAAGAATCCGAAGCTAAGGATACTCTTTTACTTGACGTAGCTTCAATGCCGGATGTTTTTTCCTTTGCTGATGACCAGTTATCAGCATTTGTAGCATCCGGAATTCTTTCGCCTGTAACAAATGCTGATGAAATTATAGCCGCAAACAATCCAGAATCCGTTGAAGCCGCTTCAATTGATGAAACCTTATATGCTTACCCCGAAACAGCAGATAATGGTTATTTTATGTATTACAACAAGAAATACTTTAGCGATTCAGACTTAGAATCCCTCGACAAAATGCTTTCTGTTGCAGCCAAAAACAATAAGAAAGTAACTATGGACTGGAGTTCAGGATGGTATTTCTATTCATTCTTTGGCAACACAGGTCTTGAGCTTGGTCTTAATGATGACGGACTAAGTAATTACTGTACCTGGAATGCCTCAAAAGGTGATATTACAGGTAAGGATGTAGTTGACTCCTTAATTTCCATAGCTGGTAACAAAGGTTTTAAAAATACCAACGATGCAGGATTAATCGCAGGAGCAAAAAAAGATGATGTAATTGCTGGCATAAGCGGTGTATGGTCTGCTGTTTCTCTTAAAGAGGCATGGGGCGATAACCTTGGTGCCGTAAAATTACCAACTTACACATGTAATGGAAAACAAATTCAAATGGCTTCCTACGCCGGCTATAAATTAATTGGCATAAACCATTATTCAAAGAATATTGAGTGGGCTGAAAAATTCGCAACCTGGGTTACTAATGAACAAAATCAGCTTCTTAGATTCCAGATGCGTGGACTTGGTCCTTCTAATATAAATGCTGCAGCTTCCAGTGAAGTTAAATCATCTGTAGCAATGAACGCATTACAAAGTCAGTCTGAATTTTCTCATTTACAAAGAATTGGTGCAAACTACTGGAACCCTGTTCAGGAATTTGCATTGTCAATTGCCAATGGCAAATTTGACCAGACAAAAACCCAAGAAGCTTTAAATGAACTTGTTAGCGACATAACAGCTTCCAACTCATCACACTAATTAAAGGAGGATTCCCCATGGATACAACCACAAAAAAGAACACCAGCATCAAATTGATGATCCTCATCCCCGTAATTGCCCTCGGATTAGTTGCTTTCATAACAAGTGCAACATCCCTTTATAATATCACCAAAGTAAACGGAAGTGCTTCAAACATTGTTGATAATTATATGCAAGGGAAGGATGATTTAGCAGAAATCCACAACTCACTTCAGACAATACATAAATACTCTCTGTCCCATATTATCGCAACGGATTTCCAGACCATGAGACAGCTTGTAGATGATATCGAAACTGAAGAAACCAAACTTGAAGAATTACTTAGAAATTATACTAATTATGTAGACTCTTCTGATCCTAATTACGTTAAGCTTTGTAATGATTACATCTCCATGAAAGAATCGATCCGACAGTTGATGGCTTATTCAGCTAATCAGGATACATTATCAGCTTACACAATCGCTAATAATGAGATTGCTTCATTTTCAGTGGCACTTGATGAAGACATAACTGTAATAAGTGATGAGATTACATCTGCTACAAATAGTGAAAGAGCAACACTTGCTACATTATATCGTTCTTCACTTATTTCCAGCATCATTACAATTCTGATTGCTTTCGGCGCAGTTATCGCAACAGTAATAACAGTTTTACGAGAAGTTGTTTATCCTATTACTTCTGCTGCTGACGAACTTTCAGAAATTGTCGAAGGTATTGATGCCTGCAGAGGTGACTTAACCAAACGTGTTAAGGTTTACAAGAATAATGAAATCGGTGTTTTGGCAACCGGTATCAATACATTTATGGAAAAACTTCAGGATATCTTCATTGTAATCACTAATAACTCTGAGAAAATGGAACAGGTTGTTTCTGAAGTTCTTGGAAGTGTTAAGACATCTAACAGCAGTGCTGCAGATTTATCTGCCGTTACTGAAGAATTATCTGCTACAATGCAGGAAGTAGCCAATAACGTTAATGCAATCAATTCAAATGCCAATGAAGTTAACGAAGATGTTAACAGTATTGCCGAGAAATCATCAGAGATTAATGAATATTCTAAGAATATGAAGCAGCATGCTGATGAAATGGCAATGGCTGCCCGCACTAATATGGAGCAGACCAGTGAAAAGGTTAGCGAAATCTTAAATGTATTAAATAAAGCAATTGAAGACAGTAAGAGTGTTGACCAGGTTAATTCACTTACCAACGATATCTTAAATATTTCAAGCCAGACAAATCTCCTTGCACTTAATGCTTCCATCGAAGCCGCAAGAGCAGGTGAAGCCGGAAAAGGATTTGCAGTTGTTGCCAGCGAAATCAGTCAGCTTGCTGATTCCAGTCGTGTTGCAGCAAATCATATTCAGGATATCAACCTTATTGTTACAGATGCAGTTCACAACCTTTCTACCCACGCAAACAGCATGGTAGAATTTATGCAGGAGTCAATCCTCCCTGAATTCGAAAAATTCGTTTCTGAGGGCGAGGAATACAAATCAAACGCATCGTATATTGAGACAACTATGGACGACTTCAACCAGAAAACTGATACACTTAAGATTGCCGTATCTGAAATTACTGTGGCAATCAACCAGATTACATCAGCAATTGACGATGGTGTTCATGGTGTTAACGGTGCTGCTGAAAGTACACAAACATTGGTTAATGATATGGACAATATCTCACTTAGAATGGATGAAAACCAGAAAATTGCAAGTGATCTTCAACAGGAAACAGCAATTTTTGAAAACTTATAAACATTCTAGGCAAATTTGGTGTTCACAACATAAATATTAAACGACTTAACAGTTTAACAGCTTAATAACTAACAGCTCATTAGTTTAACAACTTAACAACTAACAGCTCATTAGTTATTAAGCTTGGTAATCCAACTACTGAATAGAAAAATACCAACCATGATATTAGTATCAACAATACATGGCTGGTATTTTTATTGCCGCACTGTTATTAACGTGCTTTATTAATTATTCTTAACGATTCCAAGAATATCTTCTGCCTTCTTTACTTCCTCTTCTGTAGGAACACGAACACCTTCAAGTGGATATTCGATACCTAACTTCTCCCACTTGAAAGTTCCAAGTGTATGATATGGAAGTATCTCTACACGACTTACAGTCTTTAATTCCTTAATAAAGTCAGCAAGCTGATGTAATCCTTCCTCGTCATCTGTTAATCCAGGAACTAAGACATGACGAATCCACATCTCCTTACCATTATCTGAAAGATATTTAGCAAGCTCTAATATGTTCTTGTTAGACCACTTTGTAAGCAATTTATGCTTCTCATCATCCATCTCTTTGATGTCAAGCATAAATAAATCAGTAACTTCCATAAGTTTGTTAAAATTGCTAATATATGGCTCTTCAAGTGTAAATGTATTTCCGCTTGTATCTAAAGTTGTATGAACACCTTTTTCTTTAGCAAGTCTGAAGAATTCTGTTACGAATTCCATCTGTAAAAGAGCCTCTCCACCACTTACTGTGATTCCGCCATCTTTTCCCCAGTAATTCTTATAACGTATTACTTTGTTAAGTAAGTCCTGAGGTGTCCATTCTTCTCCAACCTTGTCATCCCATGTCTCAGGATTATGACAGTACTGACAACGCATGTGACATCCCTGTAAAAATACACAATATCTGACTCCTGGTCCGTCTACAAGTGCAAAAGACTCTAGTGAATGCACTCTACCTTTAATCTCTCCCATTGCTAGCTCCTTTCACTCAATTAATTAGTTTAGAAAAGGGATTGCATCCTAAGAGGAAACAATCCCTTTCAATAGTATTGTCTATACAGACATTACATTATTCTTTATATCAATTCAAATTATAAAGATGCGTGGCATGTTCTTGAAATAACATCCATCTGCTGCTCTCTTGTTAAGTCGATGAACTTAACAGCATATCCAGATACACGAATTGTGAAGTTTGCATACTCTTCTTTCTCTGGATGCTCCATAGCGTCGATGAGCTTATCTTTACCGAATACGTTAACGTTAAGGTGATGAGCTCCCTGATCGAAGTATCCGTTCATAGCCTGAACGAGGTTCTTCTTCTGCTCTGCAAGATCATGTCCTAAAGCATCTGGGTTAACTGTCTGTGTATTTGAAATACCATCAAGTGCCCACTCATATGGAATCTTAGCAACAGAGTTAAGTGAAGCAAGAAGTCCGCTCTGCTCTGCACCGTAAGCTGGGTTAGCTCCTGGTGAAAGTGGCTCTCCTGCCTTACGTCCGTTTGGCATAGATCCTGTAGCCTTACCATATACTACGTTAGATGTAATTGTAAGGATTGATGTTGTAGGCTCTGAACGACGGTATGTATGATGTTTCTTGATCTTCTCAAGGAATGTTCTAAGAAGCCATACACCGATCTCATCAGCTCTGTCATCATCGTTACCATATTTAGGGAAATCTCCCTCTGTCTCGTAATCAACTGCAAGACCGTTCTCATCACGGATAACCTTAACCTTAGCATATTTGATAGCTGAAAGTGAATCGATTACATGAGAGAATCCAGCGATACCTGTAGCGAATGTACGACGTACATCTGTATCGATAAGAGCAAGCTGAGCTGCCTCATAGTAATATTTGTCATGCATGTACTGGATAGCATTAAGTGTGTTAACATAGATATCAGCTAACCAATCCATCATAGCGTCATACTTCTCCATAACCTCATCATAATCAAGGTATTCAGAAGTAATTGGCTGATACTTAGGTCCAACCTGAACCTTATTCTTCTCATCAACACCACCATTGATAGCGTAAAGGAGACACTTAGCAAGGTTTGCTCTAGCTCCGAAGAACTGCATCTCTTTACCTGTCTGTGTAGCAGATACACAACAGCAGATTGCGTAATCATCGCCCCAGATTGGCTTCATAACGTCATCGTTCTCGTACTGAACTGAAGATGTCTTAATAGAAATCTCAGCTGCATACTGCTTGAAGCTCTCTGGAAGTGCTGAAGAATATAATACTGTAATGTTTGGCTCTGGAGCAGGTCCCATGTTCTCAAGTGTATGAAGTACACGGTAATCTGTCTTAGTAACCATTGAACGTCCGTCAACACCGATACCTGCAAGGTCGATTGTTGCCCAAACTGGATCTCCTGAGAATAACTGGTTGTAAGACTCACAACGAGCGAATTTAACCATTCTGAATTTAAGGATCATGTGGTCGATAAGCTCCTGGGCCTCTGACTCTGTAAGGATTCCCTTCTTAATATCTCTCTCAATGTAGATATCAAGGAATGTACAAACACGTCCGATAGACATAGCAGCACCATTCTGAGTCTTGATAGCTGCAAGGTATCCAAAGTATGTCCACTGAACAGCTTCCTGTGCGTTTGTAGCTGGCTTAGAAATATCAAATCCGTATAAAGCAGCCATTTCCTTCATTCCCTTAAGGGCATTGATCTGAGCTGTAAGTTCTTCTCTCTGACGGATAACTTCTCCTCTCATTGATCCTGAACCACAAACTGCCTTATCCTCTTCCTTCCAAGCGATAAGCTGATCGATACCATAAAGAGCTACTCTACGGTAATCACCAACGATACGTCCACGTCCGTATGTATCTGGAAGTCCTGTAATAATCTTGTTCTTTCTAACGGCTCTCATCTCTGGTGTGTAAACATCAAATACTGCCTGGTTATGTGTCTTATGGTATACTGTAAAGATCTTATGAAGATCCTCGTTTGGTGTATATCCGTTATCTGTAAGAGCCTTCTCAGCCATCTGGATTCCACCGTAAGGCATGAATGCTCTCTTGAGAGGCTTATCTGTCTGAAGACCAACTACCTTCTCTAAAGATTTAAGTTCTGGATCGATGTATCCAGGACCGTGTGATGTAAGTGAAGAAACGATATCTGTATCCATATCTAATACTCCACCCTTAGCACGCTCTTCTTTCTGTAACTTCTGTACAGCATCCCAGAGCTTATTAGTAGCATCTGTTGGTTCCTCTAAGAAACTCTCATCTCCGTCATATGGAGTGTAGTTCTTCTGAATGAAGTCACGTACATTGATTTCTTCTTTCCAAAGTCTTCCTTCGAAGCCTTCCCACTGTTCAAAATTTAACATGGTATTCCTCTCTTCCTTTTATATAAAATTTGTTGTAACCTTTTATTTGACCTAAGAAACTTATTTCTTAAGCCTCGGTCATAATAACATATTTAAAAATTCTTCGCAAGAGAATTATTGATAATTTTTACTATGTACTTCTTTTTGTACTTTTCAAAAAAAATTTTACATTTTCTTCTTCAATATTGCACAAAAAAACTCTATAATGTATGTAAAATATAGTAATTTTTCAAAGGAGATAAAATGAGACTTTTATTAGCAGAAGACGAACAGGACCTTAGCAAAGCCCTTGTTACCGTCTTAAAACATAATAACTACTCTGTCGATGCTGTTTTTAACGGTGAGGATGCACTTACATATCTTGAAAACGGAAATTATGACGGAGTTATCCTTGATATAATGATGCCTAAATCAGACGGACTTACGGTGCTTAAAAACTTACGGCAAAAAGGAAATCAGATTCCGGTTCTTTTACTTTCTGCAAAATCTGAAATTGACGACAGGGTAACGGGACTTGACCTTGGGGCTGACGACTACCTTACCAAGCCTTTTTCCATGAAGGAACTTCTTGCAAGAATTCGTGCCATTACAAGAAGAAAGGGAGATTCATCCAACTCAGTGCTTTCTTTTAGTGATTTGACACTCAACAGGGCAACCTTCCAGCTTTCCTCCGGGGAAAACGCAATACGCCTTGCCAACAGGGAATTTCAGATGATGGAGATGCTTATGACTAATCCGGGACATGTAATTTCTGCGGAACAGTTTATGGAAAAAATATGGGGATTTGACAGTGAAGTTGAACCAAATGTTGTATGGGTATATATATCAAATCTCAGGAAAAAGATTGTATCTCTTGATTCCGGTGTAAAAATAAAAGCATCACGAGGTCTTGGATATCTGCTGGAGGAATAATATGCTTAAAACCTTAAGAAACAAATTTATTAAAATTGCAATGCTGTCTGTTGCTGCGGTTCTTGTAGTAATTATAATTAGTATTAATTTTGCAAACTACATACAGATTACAAAAACTTCCAATACCAAAATTTCTCTTATCGCACAAAACGATGGCATTTTTCCTAATTTATCCAATGATAAAGATTCACCTGACAAGAACATTCCGAATAAAAAAAGACCTCAGACCAAGGATGAACTTATGGAAAGAGAAAGGAAACTTCCACTTGAATCATCTTTTGACACAAGGTATTTTACAGTGCTTATGAGAAACGATGGTACTGTAATATCCGTTGATACAGGAAAGATTTCCGCCGTATCAACTTCAACTGCCAAATCCTATGCCATAATGCTTTATAAGGATGAAAAATCCAAGGGTTATCTTCAGCAATACAAATACAAATCCTTTGTAAAAGAAGGAGAAACATCTTCTAACATACTTTATGTATTCCTTGATTGTGAAAGGGAACTTGATTCTTTCTGGAATACAATTTTTGCAAGTATTTTTATCAGCGTTATTTCATACATAATTATTTTTTATATGGTGTGCCATTTTTCCAAGAAAATTCTTAAACCGGTGGCTGAAAGTTATGAAAAGCAAAAGCGGTTTATTACTGATGCAAGTCATGAAATTAAAACACCACTTACCATAATTGATGCAAATACAGAAATAATTGAAATGACAATGGGGGAAAATGACTGGACCATCAGTACCAAAAAGCAGATTAAAAGGCTTACTGACCTTACGGAAAAACTTGTTTTTTTGTCAAGAATGGACGAAGAAAATACCCGTCTTGAAATGGAAGAATTTTCTCTTTCCGAGGCTTTACTGGATACGATTCATCCTTTTTCAAGTGTGGCAAAAGCAAAGGGAAAGACATTAACTTATGATATTATTTCCGACATAAATTATTATGGTGATGAGAAAAATATACGTCAGTTAATTTCGATTTTACTTGACAATGCACTGAAATATTCCAATGAAAACGGCGAAATCTCCATTAAACTTTATACCCTTGGTAAGAATAAAATCATCACTGTATGGAATAGCGTTGAGAATATATCCTCAGGTAAACACGATGAACTTTTCGACAGATTCTACCTTCTTGACGAATCAAGGAATTCACAAACCGGAGGATTTGGAATAGGACTTTCCGTAGCTTATGCCATTGTAAAAGCCCACAAAGGAACAATTAAAGCAAAAAGTGATGACGAAAAGTCAATACTTTTCACCATCACTTTATAAGTTGCCTCTTGTTGATGTGTTATTGCTATACATATTTTCTGTAAATTCAACAGTTGTTGTGACATCTCCTGTTTCCAAAGTGTAGGTTTCGCCTTTTTTAAGTGAATCATTACTTATGATAACACAGTTATAACTCTTTGAGGGTTCATATGATAAAATCTCTTTTCCATTACTGTCTTTTAAGGTTACTTTTCCTTCTATCATATCCGTTCCTGTTACCACAAGCATTGCTGACTGCTTGGAAGAATCTGAGAAGCTTTCTGCCATTCCGCTTGAGCCTACAGCCACTAGATTTCCTCCTGAAATGGTAGCCACTGCTCCGTCACCATAGTCGATGGCAGAATCACCACCTGATACCGGTCCGTCAACATATACATTTCCACCTGTTATTCTTAAATCTCCATTGGAATCTAATCCGTCACCGCTTGCATTTACATATATATCTCCTGCGTTAATCTCTATATAGCAGTTATCTGATTTTCTCATTTCATTTGAAGAAACCGAGCCGTCTGCTGCATTAAAGCCGTCATCACTTGAATTAGCCTTAATATCACCACCATTTACTGTGATTGTTTCTCCTTCAATTCCTTCATAGGATTCTGTTACATTTATAGTGCCGCCTTCTATATCGACAGCTCCATCTGCATGGACTCCATCATCCCCGGAAGCTACCTCACATTCACCATCATTAACCTGTATTACACCGTTACTGTGAAGGGAATCATCCGCAGAATTAACAGTTATTTTACCTGAATTAAATAAAATGGCAATATCTGCTTTTATTCCTTTTGTACTTACAGTATCTTCTTCTGTTGTATCTTCACTGGCATCTTCTGAATTTTCAATACCATTATTATTTTGCTGCTGTTCAGGCATCTGCTCCATTTCTGTTGGTGGATTTTCTTCTGGTCTTTCTCCCATTTCTGTTGGTGGATTTCCTTCTGGTCTTTCTCCCATTTCTGTTGGTGGTGTTCCTCCTGGCATATTTCCACCGCCGCCCTTTCCTCCACCGTCAGGAGTATGGGTTTTTCCATTTTTACTTCCGCCACCTGTGGTTATGTCCATGGTCGCCCCGTCAAGCTGCACAATGTTTGATGCATCAATACCATCACCTTCACTTGTTATATTGATTTTGCCATCAAGCAAATATACAAAACCCTTAGTGGTATCTTCTGAATTGTCGCTGTGTATTCCATCCTTTTGCGATGTAATTGTTATATCTCCATTTGCAATTCTTACGCTGTCTTTGCCTTCCAAGCCATGTTTATTGGCGTCTATTGTATAATTTCCGCTTGTGATTTTTAAATCATCCTTACATACAATTCCTGAGCCATATACTGCTTTGATATTTAATTCACCTGAACCGTTGAAAGTTATATCGTCTTTTTAAAAAATTACACCATCAATATTATTGTCATCAATTGCAACAAATTCACTTTCGTTTGAAAAAGTATTCTTTGAATCCTTTGTGGTTGTAACGAATACTTTTTTGTCATTTTTTACATAAACTGCTGCACTGTCTTTGCAGGAAACATCAACGCCGTCTAATACCAGTTGCACTTTTGCAGAATCTGCATCTACCACAAGCTGACCGTCTTTTAAACTTCCGCTTATTATATATGTGCCTTCTTTTTGAATTGTTATTATATCATCTTTAATTTTTACATTACTGCTGTCACAGGAACTTTTTTCATCCTTTAAGGTAATTGCTACTGCAGTATCCTTATCGTAGCCAATTTCCAAATCCCTGTCTGTGAACATGTCGCTTTCATTTAGCTTTGTCACATCCTCAAGTTTTACTGTGGTTTTTCTGTGGATTCCTTGGCATCCTTGGTTTCATTTCCCTTTTGACCGCACCCTGAGACCATAAGACCTGTCATTGCCAATGTTCCAAGCAAAAGTGCTAATCTTTTTCTTCTATAACTCACTTACATTTACCTCCTGACGTGACATTACGATTTCCAAATTGCCATTTCTGCAACGAAGCTCGTCCATGAATTCCTTCTCATCTCCTTGATTTTTCAATGTGAGATTGTATGTAATTTTATAAAGACTTCCCATGTTGGTTGTCTTAACTGTAACAGTTTCTACATTTGTGGCATATTTTTCAAAAATATCATCAAAAGCATCACCGTAATTTAAATCTTCCGGTATTGTAATTCTAAGAGTTTTATCCAAAGATGGTTTCTTATGAGTTCCTACGCTTGTTACTGTAAGTAAAAGCATGACTCCACACATTATTACTGTGAATAAAATTCCATATCCAATAAATCCCATTCCAAGCATTAACCCTGATGCCATTGCAAGAAATATTGTTCCTATTTCTTTGGCAGTTCCAGGAACTGAACGGAAACGAACCAGAGAAAAAGCGCCTGCTACAGCAACTCCCGCACCTACGTTTCCATTAACCATCATAATTACAATGCATACAACCGCAGGAAGCATTGCCAGTGTAATTACAAAACTTGCTGTATATCTGCTTTTATATGTATAAACTGCTGCAATTATTCCACCCATCAAAAGTGCCACCAGCATACATATAAGAAAATCTCCTATATTTATTGTCGCTCTAGAATTTTCAAAAACTCCTGTAAAAACATTGTTAAGCATAGTTAATTAATCCTTCCTTTAATTCTTCTTTATTATTTACTTTTTCTTTCTCATTGATTCCAAGTAAATCGGGATTTTTTTCATACATCCTTTTGTATGCGTTGGCATATTTGGAAAATGAAGTCTTATAAAGTTTATTCTCCGTAAGAAAATCCACCATCCATTTAGGAAATGCCTTTCCCACCTTTACTTCCATGAGAACCTGATCATCTTTTAGCAAAGGTTCGCCATATATTCCCTTACATAAAGACAAATCCTTATCTCTCCAGAGAATGTTTTCATCGAAAGTTATCCTGAAATCATGGTCATCCTTGGCATAATAAGCTTCTCTTTCGTAGCTTAAAAGACAAGCAGGTTTTAGATTATCGTATTTTTTCATGCAATAATCTATCTCCCTTGAAATCTGGGTATCCATAATCTGTTCATGTTCTATAAGATACCGCCGCATTTCTTCTTCTGTCATGGCAATACGCCTTTTGTATGTTACTGATTTATACTTTTTCTTAAGCTCTACAAAAACTGTTGTATCTTTGTTGGCAACACCGTAACTTCTTATTCGAAGTTTCTCTTTATACAATGGGTGTTCCATTGACCTTCGTATAAGCAAAAACTGTGGCGTATCAAAATACAGGCTGCAATTTGTACTTTTTCCATGTATGTCCGAAACCATATATTCTTCCATTACTTTTTTTAGTTTATTAAGTAATTCGTGATTTAACATATACTTGATTTCGTAACGTTTAAATATCATCTGCTCACTCATATTCCTGCCCCTTTCTGATTGCAAGTTTACATTACGAACCTTAAACAAACCTAAAATTTGCCTAAAATACACAAATAAATCACATTTTGCCCGTTATGTAAAATCCATATCAACACAAAAAAGACGTACCAGATTAATCTGATACGCCATTTTGACTTAATATTATGTAATTATTCTTCATCGGATTTTTCCTTCATAAACCTGATAAATTCGTCAGAATCCACAGGTCTTGAGAAATAAAATCCCTGAATGTAGTCAATTCCAAGTTCTTTCATTGTCTTGTACTGTTCGCTTTCTTCTATGCCTTCCGATACAATCTCTAAATCCATTCCCTGAATCATCTGCATCGCCGCATCCATAACATATTTTGCCGTTCCATTCTCAAAATATGCATTTGTCATGGTTGAATCAAATTTCACCACATCAACAGGCATCTCAACGATATAATTAAGGTTAGACTGACCTGTTCCAAAATCATCTAAAGCAAATCTTACACCAACACTTCTTAATTTCTCCATATTCTTAAGGAGAATATTCTTCTCTTTTATGGATGCAGATTCAGTAATCTCTAACACTATCATACTTGGATCTACTTTATATTTATTCATAATATTTATAAAATCATCACTTAACTGTTCGTAGCCACACTGCAAAACCGAAAGGTTAACTTCGATATATTCCACTCCGTACTGAACGGGATTTTCCTCAACCAGAAATTTACATACCTGCTCAAAGACACATTCACCTAATCTTATTATAAGTCCCTTCTTTTCTGCTATTCCTATAAATTTTCCAGGAGGAACTATCTGACCGTTTTCGTCCCTGATTCTAACTAATGCCTCGGCACAGTTGAATTTTTTATCTTTTACTGAAAAAATCGGCTGGTAAAATACCTCCACACGATTTTCCATCAGTGCCTCTACTATTATATTTTCCATATGACGTTCTTCATACATCATATTTATATTCTCACTGCTTATGATAACTCCGCCATCAGTGGATAAAGAACTTTTATTCTGCCTTGCATACTGGAAAATTGGTAAAATATCCCCCGGACTTTCTATATTATCTGTGGTTTCAATATAATACCACTCCAAAGTTATCATTCTAAGCTGGTCAAGCCCCCAGGGTTTTTTAAATCTTTCTTTGATTATTTCAAGGTTATCTGTTGCCTCACTTTGAGTTTCAAATAATAATACAAATTCATTGGTTGAATTTCTAAATACAACCACATTGTCAAGCCCCGAAAGAAAATCAACTATCTGATGAGTTACCATTTTTTCCATTTCATAACTCATATTTCCATTTCGATTGCTTTCATAGGCAATAAGAACCAACGATACATCCTTTTTATTCCCCTGAAGCTGCCTCATATACTGGGAAAATGCATTCAGATTAAATAATCTCGTTTCCCTGTCCAGATTAGTTTCTGGATTCTCAAGTCTTAAGAAAATTACCAAAACTCCAATAACACTTGCAATACTAACAACCACCACATTGTCATATATTATCTGCACAACAACTGCCACGCACCAAATGACCATCCAGATAAAAATACCTTCACGTCTTCCCTTATTAAGCCTGTCTTTGTATACGACTATTACAAAATCCAGCACAAGAAGTACCAGCCCACATAATAAGTAGGTACATGTTAATCCAGGACCTATTACTGCATTTCCCTTTATGCCAATTGGCAAAAGACAAATTATTATACTTGCAGTTATACCATAAGTTAACATTACCCTGTTTACTACAGTTCCTGATATTCTTCTGTTAAGCATATCAACTAAAATGTATCTTAATGCTAAAATAGTCTGCCAAAGCAGTAACACAAAATACACTTTACAAATGATTTCTATATATGTTTTAGAAACAGCCGACACATAATTTATCGTGGTAAAAGCTAAAATTTCTATCAATAATACAAGAAATGATATTCCCCATATTCCCATAAACGCATAACTGGTATTTAACTTTATCTTTTTTTGAGAGCTATAAAAATATAACATTACCAATAAAGTAATTAAGCCGCAACACTGCGCTACTACATTCAATTTTCCCACCCTCTTTGATACGCGATAACGCTTTCAACCTTTCTATCTAAAATACTAAAATACTAAAAAATTAAATTTTTACACCTAATATATCACCTACTACCCTCTCGGCCTCAGTTTTACTAAGATTAGACATTTCACAAAAATATGTTACAGCCTCTTCATAAGAACTTCTTGTAAAATGCTCAGAAACATATTTCTCTAATGTGTTATAATCCTGATTCTCAACCCTTGGATAAATACCTTCCTTGGCATTTTTAATAAGTCTTACCCATTCCTTGGCAGATGCACAGCTAAATGCTGCCGCATTTTTCTCACCGTCATAATCGAATCCAAGTCTTCCAAGAGAAACTTTTGGATTTTCTATTAATTCAATTGAATAAGGCATCTCAACTGCATTCTCTCCTACGAAAACCACAGATCCCTGTCTAAGCTCAAGTCTTCCATTTGTTAATTTGTAATTTGCCTTTGATTTATAATAGACCAGCTTCGCAAGCTCAGATTCCATTCTTGCCACTCCCTGTTTTGCTGATGAATGATTGGCATCCATCGACAGAACCTTGTTATAATACTTAAGCGCAGCACAAAATTCTCCATAATCTTCACATTTTTGTGCCTTGCTTATACAATCATTGATATCGTTAATACTGTTATCGCCCATGGCCATCCCCTCCGTCTTTCGCTTTCATGTTATAGTACTATTTTACCAACTTTCATCAAGATATACAAGTCTGCAGGAAATAAATAATCCACAAAACATTCGTTCTTTGTAACTTTTTACTAAAAAAGGGTGAAACTTATATTTCACCCCTTTAACATCCATTAATCGCCATTCAACGATTGTGTTACTTCATAAATATTTTCAAGAATTTTCTTACAAATCTCCATATCCTCTACGGCAGTTTCTGTATTTCTTAAGCCTTCCATTGATGATGCCGATACTTCCTCTGCACTTGCAGAAAGATGAGTTATACTATCCAGAATTAATTTTGCTGCCTCTAATATCTCATCAATATGAGCATTTGTTCTTTCGATATTACCTGAAAGCTCATGCGCCTTTTCATCAATAACCTTAAAACGTTCCCCTGTTTTAACTATCATCTCGTTCTGCTTTAATGTTGCTGATACAGAATTCTCAATACATGCATTTGCCCTTTTTGTATCTTCATTTAAGTTTTCAATAATATTTGTTATGCTGTTTGAAGCATCCTTCGTCTGATCAGACAACTGTCTAATCTCATCTGCAACAACTGCAAATCCTTTTCCTGCTTCCCCTGCTCTCGCCGCTTCTATTGATGCATTAAGTGACAAAAGATTGGTCTGACCTGAAATATCTATAATAGTTCCTACGAAGCCCTGAACCTCTTCAACACACTTTGTGAGTCTTCCGATAACGTCAACTGCCTCATTTCCGGCAATTTCAACTCCCTTAGCCTGTTCTTCAAGTTTTTGTATACCTTCTGAACCATCCCTTACCGTTGCAGTCACCTGATTGGAAGCCTCTAACATTAAATTACTTTCATCCTTTGCTTCCTGTGTGCTTTGCTGAATAAGTACACACTGTTCGGACTGACTTGTAACCGCCTCAGCTGTACTTTCCGTACTCTCGGCGATATTAGACATAGCAACATTTGCAACACCTACGCTGTTTTCAAGATTATTGACATTATCCATAGCCTCTTGAAAAAGTTTTACAAGTTCATCTGCTGTACCTGTAATAACTTTATTTTTCTTCTTGGCTTTTTCCATTGAATGTCTTACTGACTGCACATTTTCTTCGTTAAATCTCGATAATAACACAACTACGTTATAAGAACATACTGCTATAAGAATCAGAACGAACAACGCAATAAAGCAATGAATCTGATAAGCACTATCTGATAAATCACCCTGTATAAACACCCTTATTACATTAAAAATTCCTAAGAATACATTCTGAACAATAACATTCTTCTTATCAAGATATGCAACTGCTGCAACAAGTACCGGTATCGAATATAGCCATGCATCACTTTGACTGTTGAACAATAAAATAAAACCTAATGCCCATGTTCCTATCCCCTGAAGTATCCATTCCCCTTTGATACTTTCCCCAAATTTTTTGTATACTATAGTTGTTGATATAACTGTTGCGGCTGCAAGTATAAACTGAATTACGGCTTTAGTATTTCCACCCTTAAGCAAGGCAAAAAACAAGGTAAATGCCAAATACCCAAAAATTACCATAAATATAACGTATACAGTTCTGTTAGCCTCCTTGTATTGTTCTTTTGTCATGTTATTACCTCCCATATATCGCCGGTAGTGTCAAGTTTACTACCTCATTTTTTATTAAAAACCTTTATTTTAGGGAGTTTGCAAATAAAAAGAGCATTTACCTCCCATTTTTGATATAATGTCCTCGACCAAAATTCCAAAATATCAGAAAGGATAAATGCTC
>JAXJWH010000141.1:0-37937 GCA_036308125.1 Agathobacter sp. | reverse complement strand
ATTTGCGTATGTGCATTATAACCATGTACGTCCGCATTCTTATAATAATTACAAAACGCCTTTTGAGGCACGCTACGGGGAAATCTAAACCCTGTAGCAAAAATTAGGTCGTAGTGTTACAAAAATACTTGACCACAACAAAAGCAATCGCAAATTTACATACCTTTTAAAGATAAATCTGAAAGTAATTTATTAATTTCTTTATTAATCTTCTCATTCTTGCTATCAGATTTTAAATAATCAAATAACTGCTTTGGAAGTTGTTCCTCAATTCCTTCACATAACTTAAATGCCCCCTTGTAATCATATATACTAACCAGTTTTTTTATCATGTCAATTTTAATTAAAAATACAAGATTAAGACACTTAACTTCTTTGCATCGATTTTTTGTAATCCCCAAATTATCATTATTGTTCTTCCAAAGAATATCCCAGTCTTCATTTCGTTCACAATGTAAAAAGTTATTTTCCTTTGGACACATAACCTGAATTGGAATAATTTTAATATCTATCACATTTGCTATAACCATAAGGGCACTTTTCATTGCAGGAGTTCCCGATGCCATATTTACTAATAACACATCATATTCATCCATTGTGCTACGTATTTTCTGAAGTTCTGAAACAAAATCATAATAAAAGAAATCATATTCCTGCACTTCTTCCAAATCCTTCTTAGCTATTATTTTGGTAACGAAATTATGATTTAATAAATCACCTAATTTCTCTATTACTCTGCAATAACGATTATCTTTTTGATGAAAATTATACATACTCTTTGACAAATATAAATACACCACATCTGGCTTATAATTCCTGCAAATATGTAGCATTGAACCATCATAATTATTACAAATTGGATCCCTGCTGCCAACCGGACTAAACAATATTTTCATCTTATCTCCTTTACAATACTATTATATCATCGACTGAATAATCTATTTTAATTCCAAATGATGATACCTTTTCCTTGCCTGAAATTTCATATACCCGTATACTGTCCTCTGATTTATCTACATATTTAGGCAAACCTGACAACAATTCCTGCAATTTCTTTTTGGAAATTATCGCCTCAAATGAAGATTTCTGCACACGATTTCCATATCCCAGTAAATACTTTGATAACTTCAATCTTCGACTATTATTAACTATATCATATATTATTAATATATATCTTCTGTCATCCGAATCATATCCGTAAATATCCCCGAACAATTCATCCATTATATATCACCTCTACATTCTATCTAATAACCATAGGTCTGTAAAGTTCTACATCATCTTCCTCCATCGCCTTAGATAAAGAATCCAGTTGCAATTCAATTGCTCTCCTGAACGAAACTGAATAGTCAATATAATCTAAATATTTTGTGCATGTTTTCAATTTATTTTCCAGTTTTACAATAAATATTTTAATATTATTCCTGCCAATAAAACATCCTGGTTTGTCTACTCCCTCATAAAAATCTTCCTTGCTTACTTCATGACCATTTATCAAACTTAAAACAGTAGCATCTACAATAACAGCCCTCCATTCTTCTATCAAATCACTAACTAAAGTAGGATGTTTCTCCTTATCTCTATGAATAAATCCAAAATATGGATTAAACCCTTTAGCCTCCACCTTACTATATATCTCGTTATTTAATAAATAATATCCAAAATTAATCATTGAATTAAATTCATCTTTTGCCGGTCTTCTGCTACGTCCATCAAATTTAAATTCTGGATTAATAACCTTTGACACTCCCTTAAAATATTCCTTTGCCGCCATTCCTTCGTATCCCATAATTTCATCAATTGTATCCATCACTTTAATTTTACACCGGCAGATTTTCATCATTTTTATTTCAGATTCTATATCAGCGTTAACTGTCCTATTATATCTGTTTAGAACCACAATTTGATTATTTATCTTTGCAACAAGTATTTTTTTCGCCAATTCCACTGCAAATTTACTTTCATATAATTCACACTGTCTTCGCTGCCTATGTGTATTAACATGCCCCGGCGACTGTAACATTCCATAATACTGTCCCCCTTGCGACAAATATGAAACTGCAATTCCCCTTTTCAAACACTCCTCAATACAATTAGTTGTAACCTGTGATTTTCCAAAAATTGAAATTCCTTCAATATTTTCCAAAGGATAAGAACGAACTGAATTATCACTTAACCTTACATAACACCTATTGTCCTCTATTCCTATAGTAGCACCATTTTCTGTTACAAAAATAAGACTCATTCTTACGTCCCCCTCTCCAATAATTACATGTATCCTAGAGTTTTTCTTTACACATTTATTATAGCAATTGATAATCCGGTTATTTTGTACACATTGATAATAAATACCCTTTTCTTGTTCCGTCCCCTTTCGGGGTCTTATTAATCTAAATAGCGGTAAAACCTTATTTATCCCAAGAAAATGTATCACAGTTTCCGTCCCCTTTCGGGGTCTTATTAATCTAAATATTTTGTCTTTCTTTTCTTCTTTCTGCTTTAAATCGTTTCCGTCCCCTTTC
The DNA here is from genome assembly GCA_036308125.1 of Agathobacter sp. Taxonomy (GTDB): domain Bacteria; phylum Bacillota; class Clostridia; order Lachnospirales; family Lachnospiraceae; genus Roseburia. Next base: position 35,415 of record JAXJWH010000141.1, on the reverse strand, counting down.
GGGGTCTTATTAATCTAAATTGCGGGAATATGAAGATTTCTGTAAATGATTTAAAAAAAGGTTTCCGTCCCCTTTCGGGGTCTTATTAATCTAAATATTATGAGGGTTACGACATAACAGATCCAACAAACGTGTTTCCGTCCCCTTTCGGGGTCTTATTAATCTAAATAAAAATGGAATTAATCACAAAGGAACAAATCGGAGAAATCGTTTCCGTCCCCTTTCGGGGTCTTATTAATCTAAATTGATGTTTTATATATCCATGAAGGTGAGTACCTTGTTTCCGTCCCCTTTCGGGGTCTTATTAATCTAAATTAAATACCAAAATACTTAGTGCTAATCTTGCAGGCAATTGTTTCCGTCCCCTTTCGGGGTCTTATTAATCTAAATTTTAAACGTCAATGATATTCAAAGTTTAGCAGATAAAAGTTTCCGTCCCCTTTCGGGGTCTTATTAATCTAAATGAAAGCAATTGTTACATTGCTACATCAGGCTGGGAGTTTCCGTCCCCTTTCGGGGTCTTATTAATCTAAATGAAAACCTAAACTTTTGAAGAAAAGGAGGAAAGATATGTGTTTCCGTCCCCTTTCGGGGTCTTATTAATCTAAATAATGAAGAATTTGAACTTGAAAACATTCCAGCCATCAATGTTTCCGTCCCCTTTCGGGGTCTTATTAATCTAAATCGAAGTTTGGAGAATGTAGCCAAGCTGAGAGAAGGTTTCCGTCCCCTTTCGGGGTCTTATTAATCTAAATATTGACAAGGAGATTGAAAAGCTCAACTTTGAAGTCGTTTCCGTCCCCTTTCGGGGTCTTATTAATCTAAATAATAAAGGAGGGCGGGAATATGAAGATTCCTGTAAATAAGTTTCCGTCCCCTTTCGGGGTCTTATTAATCTAAATTGAAACATTATAACTTCTTCCAATATCTTCTTGACTTGTTTCCGTCCCCTTTCGGGGTCTTATTAATCTAAATGTTGCAGAAGAAGAAGAAGAACTTGATTGTTTCCGTCCCCTTTCGGGGTCTTATTAATCTAAATAGGAAACATGGAAAAAGTAGAACAGGTATTATACGGTTTCCGTCCCCTTTCGGGGTCTTATTAATCTAAATAAATTTCTGTAAACGATTTAAAAAAAATAAATAAGGGTTTCCGTCCCCTTTCGGGGTCTTATTAATCTAAATGGAATATGCAAATTTTTGTAAATGAGTTAAAAAAAGTTTCCGTCCCCTTTCGGGGTCTTATTAATCTAAATGAGTATGACCAATTAATCACGTCTATGGCGCTTTGCTTCGTTTCCGTCCCCTTTCGGGGTCTTATTAATCTAAATAATGGTGGTTGCTACGGCTACACAACTACATACGAAGTTTCCGTCCCCTTTCGGGGTCTTATTAATCTAAATTAACATTAAACTCCCCAAAAGGAGAAAAAGAAAAAATGTTTCCGTCCCCTTTCGGGGTCTTATTAATCTAAATTTAAAAGAAGGTTTTTGGTATGGAATCAACACCGAAAGCAATGTTTCCGTCCCCTTTCGGGGTCTTATTAATCTAAATTGACGACGGTAAGACAATGGTAAACCGCTTGCTTTTGGAGTTTCCGTCCCCTTTCGGGGTCTTATTAATCTAAATAAAAACATAATAAATCTTATGAATAAGGAGAATATAACGTTTCCGTCCCCTTTCGGGGTCTTATTAATCTAAATCGGGGTATGGAATTGATTGTAATATCCGTTGGGATACGTTTCCGTCCCCTTTCGGGGTCTTATTAATCTAAATAGATGTAAAGAAAGGTGACTTAGGAGGTTGGTTAGAGTTTCCGTCCCCTTTCGGGGTCTTATTAATCTAAATATATGAAGATTTATGCAAATAATTTAAAAGAAGTAAATAAGTTTCCGTCCCCTTTCGGGGTCTTATTAATCTAAATATAAGGCTTGTGAGGGTACGCCGATTGCAGATTTTGTTTCCGTCCCCTTTCGGGGTCTTATTAATCTAAATAGGTACGAAAAAAATAATAAAGGAGGCAGGGATATGAGTTTCCGTCCCCTTTCGGGGTCTTATTAATCTAAATACAGAAAGTTGAAGAAAAGAGTATACAACAACATAGTTTCCGTCCCCTTTCGGGGTCTTATTAATCTAAATGAAAGAATTCAAATGTGTGATTTGTGGTAAGAAAGCAAAGTTTCCGTCCCCTTTCGGGGTCTTATTAATCTAAATTGACAATTAATGAATTATTAAACAAATGTAGAAAAAGTTTCCGTCCCCTTTCGGGGTCTTATTAATCTAAATTGATAGATAGATTTAATTTATTATGTCAGTCTCGGTTTCCGTCCCCTTTCGGGGTCTTATTAATCTAAATAAACAAAAGTGTATATTATAACCATAGCAACCGGTTTCCGTCCCCTTTCGGGGTCTTATTAATCTAAATAGGGAGGTACAATATTATGAGTAAGACAAGATTGGTTTCCGTCCCCTTTCGGGGTCTTATTAATCTAAATCAATTGTTGGCACTGGAGAAGAACTTACCCCAGTTGTAAAGTTTCCGTCCCCTTTCGGGGTCTTATTAATCTAAATACAGCGAACAGGTCACTTATATCTTTTTGCGTTCCCCAGTTTCCGTCCCCTTTCGGGGTCTTATTAATCTAAATCGAGAATACAGAGCAAGAATTGAGCAAGAAAAAACCGTTTCCGTCCCCTTTCGGGGTCTTATTAATCTAAATAGCCTCTCATGAAAGCCTCTAAAATCAATGGTTGAAAGCCTATTTTCGGGGCAAAATGCAATCGACTAATTTCACCTGCACCTAAACCTCTTATTTTTCTTTCAACACATTGATTCTACAATATCGGGGCAAAATATTCAATAAATATTTATTTTCTATACAGCACTCAATTCAAGTTCACATAATCCCATTTGCATCAGCTTACCTTCATATGATGTACATTTTAAAACATGGGGTGAAACGCCATATAACGAATCTTTTTGATGTCCATGTTCTTTTGGAACATTAGTCTTTTGGAATATTTTCTGTGTTATTTTCACTCCGTCATCATCAAACATCGGATAAATAATTGTTTTAGATACAAATCCGCAACCTCCACCTAAATAAACGGCATTTTTCCCTGGTCTGTCAAAGTTAAAAAACTTAACAAAATGCTCATAATATGAATTTATAAAAATTTCAACAGCATTTTTTATATCGCAATCATCATATGGAAAAATATTTGTATCTATTGTCACTGAAAAATGAATTTTAGTTCCTGGTTTCAGACATTCTCTTAATATATTTAATTTTTTTATTTTTCCATCCGGCAATACCTCTACCTTCTGACACAAAACCAAATCTTCATTTTCCAAGGGGCTGCTGTCACTTATAATTATTCCTTTCATAATATCATTTGTAGCATTCCCTGGTTTATCAATATCACACTCTAATGTTCTAAATGTATTACTTTCTATTTGAGATATTTCTTTTTGCAACTGTACTTTATTTTTTTTTGAAAATAGTTCTGCATTAATTGCATCTTTTTCTTTTCTATGTTTTTGAGGGTCTAACATAATATCCTCAGACAACAATATGGTTCGCAGCATCCCTTTAATACTGCTTCCAGGAACAAATGGTTTTCCATAGGAATCTCTTGTAAATTCTAAAACTTCAAGACCTCTTCTTTGAGAATTTTGTACTTCAAACTCCCCTCGATCAACTGTATATTTTAAATATGGGAAAATGTCTTGTTTATTAATTTTGTTATTTTCAAGCCAAGCTGAAAGATTTGTTCCCTTATTGTTCATCAGATATTTTTCAAATTCCTCACGCTTGCCCTTTTTGCACATAAACCCATAAAAAGAGGCAATATCCATTACACCTATTTTATTTTCCAAAAATAGATACTCATTCTTTTCTATTTTTCTTCCACTACCTACAAAGACAGGACCTTTTACAGTTAGTGTTCCTTCATATCTTTTCAAAAAATCCTTCATAATCACACCTCTAAAAACATTGGTATCGCATAACGGTAAACAGAATGTTTTCCCTGACCATCAGATACATCATATATATCTCCCTTAAATCTTTCCTTAAAACATGCCCCAGACTTAAATACATACAAATCTCTTTTTCTTAAGCACCTGTCCGAAAATGTCTCCGAAGAAACGAATCCACTTCTTTTTATCAAAGTATATTGAGCCTCCTCCATAATATCTTTGATTTCCTCATCTGTAGGCAAAGAGACCGACAACGTAACTAAAGTATTTGAATTATCATTTTCCAAAAGTCTGTTTTTAATTGTTTCCGGAATTTTTCCAAAATTGATTTCAAATCTGCCTAAACCAGAGCTTCGCTTTCCTCCTATTCCTTCAAATGAAACTCTTGACAAAAGATCCTCAAACTGTGCTTCTGTAACTTCATCTTCAAATCCTACAATGATATATAAGCCATTTTCTTCATTGAAATAATAAACACCTGTCCTAAAAGGCATTGTCTCTTCCAAACCTCTGACACTTGCCATTGTTCTTAATTGTGCAACCCCTAATTTACTTAATTCCTGTTCTTCTGAAATAACATCATATTCTCCGGATAAATAGGATTCAATTTTTTCTGCATCAATATATTTTAATTTCTTATATGCCTTTTTAATCTTCGAATCTCCGTTATTATCACTTTCAATTTTTAACATAGGTTTAGGTAAGAAATATTTATCTCCAATATAAGGAAATGCATCAGACATTACAAATTTTCTTTGCTTTGCACAAGCCACAAAATTTTTCAAAAAATCTTCTCCTTCTTTTACAGCTTCTTTGCAAAGTGCCGAAAATAATGTATCTGCATAAAATGTATATTCACTGTCTTCAAGGGAAGATTTTCCAAAATGTACACCACCAGCAAATTCAAACTTATATATTTTATATTTCATACCATTTACCTTTCATTTATTCCTTCAATCTTATTTAATATTTCTGCACATTTATCTAAAACTGTGTTATCAACTTCACCTACAACCGAATCTATAGACAAATTTTTAAAATTTACCTTTCCATATCCTCTTGAACCACTGCCTCCAAGGTAATCATATGATACTAATTTAAGACCTTCTGCTATTAATTGAATGTCACCTATAATATCTTCGTCTGTCATATCATTTCTTACTTCGTATATCATGTCCAATCCAAATACAGCACCTCTTACTACTCTTTCAATCTGTCTTGGATTAGCGACTGCAGTTGCCCTGTTTATTGAATTTTCAAATTTATTTTCAGTTGCACTTTTAATTCCTTTTTTACTAAGTTCTTTTGCATTTGTTAAAAACATATCTGAAACAATGATTCTGCTTGCCGATACTTTATCCTTTTTGGCACAGCCAAACAAATGTGTTAATTTCTCATCATCATCATCCGGCTGTACTATCTTTGTATTAAATTCCTTAGCAAGTAAGGAACGCATCTTTCCTTTAAATGAACTTCCTGGTATCATAGGAAGGTTAGTTCTTGCATCTCTTATTACTGGAGAATCAATTGCTCCAATAGCTGCAAAAGCCGATGAACCTCCAATATGCATACCTGTCTTTACTTCAATATCTCCTGTTATCTGTAATTTTGCGTACATATTTTTTCCTCCAATAATTAATTCTCTTTATCAAACTCTACTTTAAATTTTCTAAATGCAACAAGTGATTCCATATAGTGATAAAAAATAATAAATTTCCTCTTGCTATCCCTTGATTTCTTCAAAAGATCAAGAATCTGAGCTTCTTCAAGCAATTCTTTTACTTTCTGCTCTTTTCCTGCTGCATACATATATCTTACACGAAGATAATCAATACGTTCTGACATCTCTTCACTTAATTTATCATCCTCTAATAACATAACCTCGTTATATATCTCCGCTGTCATAGCAAGTAAATTTCTTATCTGTGACGTTGTAAAAATATTTACTCTTCCATTTGGACCTTTTGACTTTACAATCAGCTTATCAATTACCTTCTCTGCCATTTCCACATAATTCATCTAACTCATACCTCTCTTTCTTCTTCATCTACATTTGATTGCCTATGTGCATATGAATAAATTGTCATTGCTGTTTTCAAATTTCTTTGGTCTTTTTTATTTTCAGGCTGAATCCATTTAAACATATTGTCTGAAAAAATCTTATATCTCTCTTTTTCTTCAGAATCTGCATCTGGATTTGGTTCTAATCTTGCCAGTAAATATACATACCTTGCGAAATTAATTATTTCTTCCTGCCCGCGGATTAAATCCAGCATGTTATACATTACACTGTTTCCTTTATCCTCTACATTTTCAAAAAATTCTAATAGGCATGAATATTTCTCCTCTATTACTCCTTTTTCAAATTCCATCCAGCTATAAGTTCCATCACTTATCAGCTTATCACCTTCAATAACATGTTCTTTGCCATCTTCCAAAAGTGTTACGGAATTTTTTCCCGGCATATCTTTTGATTTATCTTCCAATAAAGCAACTTCTTTTGCAGCAACACTTATAGGATAACTATTTCCATATATTCCAATTCCTGCTGAAATTGTAAGTGTATTTTCTGTATATTTTTCAAATGCCCTTCTAATGTCAACAGCACTTTCTATAATATCAATCCAGTTTCCTACTAAAAATAAATCATCCCCACCCGAATAACATATAGATACATTTCTTTTTTCTTTTTTAGTACCATCTAATGTAAATTCAGGATTTGATAATATTCTGTTAATATGAAATTTAAAGAACATTGACAGTTGCCTTGAAAGAGTTGCCGTTCTTGATATAGTAACGTACCTGTTATCAAGTTTGTCATTATCAAAGCCTGAAACGAATGTCTGACCTAAATTATCAACATCTGCTCTTAATACAGCAATTCTTTCTATTCCATCATATATTCCAGCCATTTCATCTGTTGTCTGACCTAAAGTATAATCTCCTACCCAGAGATTTGTCGCAATATGTACTCCACTTACAAGATGATTTTTACTGTATGCTCTCACATATTTATAATCATTTCTCATTTTCTCTTTCAGCTTATTTTCATTACCTGATATAAGATACATTTCCCCCGGAAGTGGCAATGCATTTTCCTTATTCTCATAAGTAATAATAAAATAATCAGAATACAAAATATCATTTGAAAATCTCTCTATAGCTGTGCACATAGGGCATTTTTCATCTGCATTTGTTTTTGATATTCTTTTACATACTTTACATTCTCTTGCATGGTCATCTATTTTTCTATTATTAAGTGCCATAATATCTTTTGCAGAATATCTCTTTCCTTTCTGACCTGATATCATCTCGCTTACTTTTCTAAATATTGTTTTATAACTGCCATTAGGATTATTCTTTAAACTATTACAACTGCATGGTGCATACCCATGGGCAATATATAATGCTATATCGAAATTTGATAAAAGCCAGCTGTTTATTGAATCGTTATATTCCTTTAGAATACTTTTTGTATTTTGGGTATTAGGTAATAAAATATAGCAATGCCCTCCACCTGAATACAACAAATTTGCTCTCGATAAATTTAATTTTTCTAATAAATTATCTATTATATTTTCAAGCATAATCTCAATATAAAATGATCTTGCTCTAAGGGTTCTTAAAGCTCCGTCGCTTGAAATTGTATAAATGAAATCCTGAATTCCTGATACATCCATGGAATACATTAAAAAAGCTTCCTGCTCATAAAAATCTTCTGATTTTTTATAAAGTAATTCTTTAAGATTACTAATCTGGTTTTCATTAACATATTCTAATATGCATGATGCAATAGCCGCTGTAATTTTCACATGGTCAAATAAAGAAATATCTACGGCTTCCTTTTTATTCGTTGACGATGGAACATATGAAAGATTTCCCTCCAGAATTTCGAGCAAAGAATTTATATATTCCTGTTTAACAGATATTCCCTTAAGGGAATCTGTTATATTATCCATTATTTTCACATAAAAATCTTTATCTGCTCTTTTTTCTATTTCTGTTGGATAATTAATCTCATCCTCATATCTTAATGTTTTTGCTGACAGTGTTTTCTTTGCATTATTTCCATTTAATCTGTTAAATACGCTTTCTAAAGGAATATGCATGTCAAAACCAGCATCTTCATCTTCACTATCTCTTCTGTCAATTGCCGAAGCAATATTATCTGCACAATAAACAATATACGCAATTGAATCATCTGAAATTCTGGCGGACTTCATATTAGATGCATGGTGATATTTTACTCCATCTAAGATTTCTTTATCATCCAGCTTAATATCTTCTTTTAAATACCGCCATCCCAGATCACTATGATTTTCCTTAATTCCACTTCTATAAATTGGCTTTCCAATATCATGTAACAGTGATGATACTATTACTCTAATCGCCTGATCTGTCATTATTCTTCCTCCAATCCCTTTTCCTTACTGCACCCATTCCAACTGCAGTTTTTATTCCTATACCTGAGTATTCACTAAAATCTGTTAACATATTAGCATAACGAACCATTGTTTCCGGACCATTTACTTTTATCGTTATTCCACCCATAAATGATGGTATTTTTGTTTTTTCCATTGGAAAAGTTACACTTCTTAAACGATAATTCACAATATAACAGTTTTCTTCCAATTGATCTAATGCATCTGTATCCAACATACTTACTGAATCAGAAGATGCGGAATACTTATTCATTATATTTTGAAATATCAGCCTTACATCCGGCATTATCATATATCTTCCATTTCTTTTAAACGAAGTAGGAGAAACAAATTCAAGATTAATGTAACGCTGCACTTCATTGGAATAAAACTGATTTAACAACTCTCTTTCTTCCAGTGTTTGAACCTCTTTATTAACTATCTTTACTCTTTTACCATCTTTTTTAAAACAAAACTCTCTAAAGTCTGCATTCATAAGCTTATCAATTATTTGCTGTTCTGCTTCCTTATTAACTGCATTCACTATCCAATATGATTTATCATTTATATTCTCCACATGCTGACTATAAGGATGCATAGTGCTTTCATGCAATTTATTTGCATAAACTGTATCAATATTCTCCATTAATACACCCTGAAGATTTGATGTCTTATCATATCTTATATTTTTGTCCAATTCCATTATTAATCTTTTCAATTTGTTATCTCCTTCCTTTCAATCCAATTATATAATACCTTATTCCGACTTTTTTGTACACATATTAGTAAATCGTGATATACTAATATCATTAACATAGGATGAGGATAGCCATGAGATCACATAATACCAAAATTGATAATAATTTAAAAAAATTATACAATGCCTTTTTAGAAAACGATAAACTTTCAATTTCTGATATTTGCACACTTTTATCATGTAACAGACAAAGTGCATACAATTATATAAAGCGACTTAATAATGCCGAATGTTCTCTTAATAAAATTACAGAAAAGAAAACTGTATACTACACTATTTCCAATACAAATGAGAATAATGAATTAAATTATTTACCTGTTACATATAACATAATAAGAAAAGAACGCATCCTTCATGCACTGGAACAATCTCCTGTATCAAAAGAAAATTTCAGAAATATCTTCTGTCTGTCGTCAGATTGTGAAAGTGATGATTCTTCCAAAATAACTTTAGATATTGGAAAATCCCAATTCTATGCCCTTATAAAAGAACTTATAAGTTTTGGAGATGTTGTCATTGAAAATGATATCTATTACCCAACTGGAAATAATATTCCAATATCAATTAACCTTAAGGCAGATGATTTAGATGAACTATATTATAATTTAAATACTTTATCACCATCTAATCCCTACCACGAGGAAATTAATTCTCTTTTGGATAAAATTTCAAAATTAACCGGTTATTCAAATGATTTGAATGAAACCAACAACTACTTAACTTACGATAAAAAGGCTTTTTCTCTTGAAAAATGTGATTCGCTATTTAAAAAAATATCACAATGTGATTACGATAAATTTGCTGTAAAATTAAACACATGCAATAAAACTTTTAAAAATTCCAAATTTAATTTTCTTACCGGAATGGTAGTTTTTTCCGTAGAAAATGAAAGTCTTTACCTTGTGGGAGAAAATATTGATGACAATAATAAAAGAATTTATATAGATGTTGACGACATTTTATCCATAGAAAATACATCAATTCCAAATAACATATTTCACTCAGATATATATAAAGATATTTTTAACAGTATGTTTACAATTTCTGCTGAAGCTCCGGTTCCTGTTAAAGTAAGGTTTGACAATAAATTCAACATTTATAAAAAAATTCAACGCCTTCATATTTTAAGAAAGAATTCAAAAATTGAACCAAAAAATATTTCAAAAAGTGACAAATATTTTTACTACACAGACACCGTATCCGGACTTGACGATTTTGCATCATTTATCATGACCTACGGAAAAAGTGCATCAATAATATCACCACCCGAACTAAAAGAAATTGTTGATGCTTCTGTCCGCCAAACATTATCACGTTATGAGGAGTTAGAAAATGAGTAATAAATATTATAATCCGTTTATTCGCTTAAAAGAATATCTATCCCTTATGTCAGACCCTTTATTGTTAAACCCATACACTAAAGACTATATAGGTATATCCATTCAGGGCATATTCGACTATACCGATATTCCAATTAATATTATTAGAACTGACATTTCCACAATGTATGATGGTATTAATATAATGATTGATGATGAAGCCGCCATTACCATTGAAACTGAAAAAACATATAATTTATTTGAACTTGAACAAAAAGAAATTTGTAAATTATTCAAATCTGGAAAATTAGATAACATTCCACTATATTGCAATTTTACATACCAATATGAAGACACATACCAGATTAACGTCTCCATGCCAGAATTAAAATTTCTTTCTGATTTCATGAACAAAGAAAAATCTGACATTCATCCTCAGAATAATCTCTATATTAAAGATAGCTTCTATTTTAATCCTGCTCATAAAACACTTTATGAAAATTTACAACTTGTAAATGATGCTATTTCTAATAAAAAAACATTAAAAATGAGATATCAGATTAATTCTGGTCAAATGCGCATTTTTACATTTATTCCTTACAAAATCATATACGATGCCAAAAATAATCTATACTCCATCCTGTCTGTCTATAATTCAAATATAGTTATCTATAATTTTGAGAATATACGAGAAATCCATTCATGCAATGAAAACATGAAATTGGAAGATACTTCAAAACTAGATATTATTCCACATGTATGGGGAAACGAATTTTCAGCCGACAGTATTTATGTAAAAGTAAAATTTTACAATGAAAATGATGTTTGGAAAAAAGTTTACCATGACTTAGCCTTAAAAAAGGATAAAAAACTCTATGAAAAAAACGGGTTTCTTTACTATGAGGATATTGTTTATGGAAAAAATTCTTTTCGTTCATGGATATATAGCTTTAAAGAATCTGCAATCGTTATTGAACCGCTCTCATTGAGGGAAGAAATAATCGCATCTCTTAAAGAACGACTGGATTAATTTATTCAATATAAAAAAGTTCTAAAACATTTTACATACAAAATTTGTATTTTCAAATGTTTTAGAACTTTTCTACATCACCATTGCCAACCCTTGCACAATAGCCTCCCTGAATGAAACGTCCCTCGCCTACGACTCAAAATAATCCAGATTATATGTTATCTTGACCATTCCATATGTATTCGTCTCCGAATTAATATCCAGAATATGAAATTTATCAACTTTATCATTAACTGCTGCAAGCACATATGCATATGTTGTATTAGCCTTTTCCTTCACATTGCCCCCTAAGGTTATTCCGTATGATTTGTATGTTGACTCTATGCCATCACCGATTTTAAATCTGTCACCTTTTCCGTTCCAGTAATTATCAGAATAGATTGTAAGACGAACCACTTTCCCATCAGCAATAACAAATTCATAGTGATTAGATTTCTTGTCATACAAAAAAGATGTTAATTTGAAATCTCCTTTTTCAGTCTTGCTAATCCATGTTTCCTTTGAAGCCGGTTTTCCCATAATTTCCTTTAATTCCTTCTTGGAAATTCCGCTAAATTGTTCAACATCTTCAATTACCTCAGCTTCTTGTACCTTTGCTTCTGTATCATATTCCTTAACGCTTTCCGCACCTGCATAATAACAAAAACCAAACATTCCAAATATGACACATACCAATACGCCTAAAATCTTCTTATCCACTTTTGTATTCTCCTATTTTCATTTTTAAACTCTTTTGTTATTATACCATTCATCACAGGGCAAATAAATAAAAAAATATGTTTTTAATTATTTTTCTAATTAAAAAGACGATATATTACCGCAATAATATATCGTCTTTTAATTTTTATTTCTTCTTTTTTCCACCATAAACAAATATAAATATTAAAGTTGTAGGACCAAACATAAGTAAAAGTCCAATTACCGTAGATTTACCCAATGTTTTCCAACATTCTGAGTAATCTGAAGCAGTACGACTTCCCCATAATGTATCCGTTGGGTCATCAGGATTTATAAGTATTTCCCCTTTTTCTCCAACTACATATTCATCTTCAAGTTTTTTAAGACGTAAGTTCTTGACTTCTTTTGTATAATAATTGTCTTCATAGAAATATTCTACTTCGATATCCTGATAATACCTCTTTTCTCTTCCATGTCTTCGGTGTTTAGTCTCTACTTCTATTTCTCCCGTATTGATAATGGTTGAAGTCAGGCTGACACGTTCATTACGGCTTTCTATCTCCCCTTTTGTATAATAACAATTGGATATAAATAATATTATTCCAAAGCCAAGTATTAACATTCCTGGTATCCCCCAATATGAAATCGTAGAGAACGCAAAAAATTATTTAATTTTACTTTTCATAAACTAAAACTCCATTTCTTTTTTTATTGTTCAGGTGTAAAACCATAAAATGTCTCATAAAATTCCTTCAAGGCATTATTATAATTTTCAACTGAATATTTTTCAGGGTGAAGTGTGGATGCAAGCCACAAATTACCGAGAATACTTGCAGGTACCGGTGAATCAAAACTTTCAATATCATTTGGCATTTTGTAGACATTTCCTGATTTAACTGCGGTACATTCTGCCAGATTTTTATCTGATAACACATCATCTACACTATAACTTGCATCAGATGCCAGAATAATATATTCAGGATCCCATGAAAGAATCTGCTCATAAGAAGTACTTGCCCAGTATGTATCGGATAAATCCTTTGCAACGTTTTCTCCACCTGCATTAACTATAAGATTATTCTGATACATTTCCGGTCCTGCTGTTAATAAAAAGTCACTGTTTCCTGAAAGATAAACCCTTGGTTTTTCCTCATCCTTAACAGCATCTTCCATTTCGCTTAAATTCGTATCTATAAAACTCAAAAGTTCATCTGCTTTTCCTTCACATCCTAAGGCAGTTCCTAAAAGCTTAATTGATTCTTCAAAAAGCTCCTGAGTTTCAGGCATAACAAATATAACCGGAATATTAAGCTGTTCTAATGAAGTTGCCATATCCTTTAATTTCATTGGTAAAATTACAAGGTCTGGATTTAAACTTGCGCATTTTTCCAAATCAAATTCCTTTACAGTTCCAAGTTCTGGTAAATCAAGAATATCAGGTGCACTTAAAGAATATATTGGTCTTTTCCCTGGCTCATTTTCAACACCTACTAACTTGTCCTGCTGACCTAATGCAACTACCATACTTGTTGATATATAATAACTGCTTATAATTGTCTCAGGCTCTTTTTCTATGGTAACACTTCTTCCTGCCTGATCAGTTACTGTTACAGGATATGCCGATTCAGTTTCACTATTTACTTCAGTGTTATTTTCACTACTGACTTTATCAGTGCTTTCACTGTTTGCTTTACTGTTACTTTCGCTGCCAGAAGAAGTATTTTCTCCACAGGCGCTCATACTTATTACAAGTGCTAAAACACAAAAAACTGAAACAATTTTCTTTTTTAAATTAATCTTTGCTTTCATTTTTTCTCCCATTAAATCTATACCGGTATAAATAATACTTTATTATATCCTCCGCATATCATACCTAATTTGTCTCTGTCTTTATGATTAAGTTCATATTCCTTAATCATGGCTTTATTATTTTCTCTGGCTTCCTTAATTGCCGCCAATTCTACCGCACCACCTCCTATACTGTCAATTGTCATAGTATCATTTACAAACATCATGCTTCCAACACCCCTTGGTGATGAGCCATGTTTATCAATAATAATACATAACATTCCATGCTCCTTATTATCAAGCAGTTCCCTTGAAACTGAAGCCGTATGTGTCTTATTTTTTTCTTTAATTACTTCTGCAAGAATACTTATGGCAATCTCGGCAGGAGTAACTGCACCTATATCAAGCCCTATCGGAGCATGAATTGTATCAATTTTTTCTTCACTGATTCCATTATTTTTAAGTTTCTGGAATGTTTCCGCTACTTTCCTTTTACTTCCAATCATTCCAAGGTACTGATAGGATTCCTCTAAAATTCTCTTCACACAAAGATAATCATCCTTATGACCTCTTGTCACTATTATATAATAAGCATCCGGCTCTACATAATCCCCAAAATTTTCAAAGGAATCACAGATTACCTCCTGTGCCAAAGGAAATCTTTTTGGATTTGCAAATTCCTCTCTGTCATCAATTACCTTAATTGAAAAATCAAGGCAGGAAGCCATCTTAACCAATTCCATGGACACATGTCCACCACCACATATTATTAATTTTGGCTGTGGCGTAAACCATTCCTCTTTAATAAGAGAAACATCCATATCAGCCTCAATAAGACTTGAAACTACCCTTTGATAAAGGGAATTGTCATTATTTAAATGAATATTAATTTTCTTATCAGGGTATTTATTTTGCAAGGTTTCTATATATCCTTTCTTAAGAAGTTTTTGAATGTGCCATGCTTTAACCGGCTCATCATCAGATATTTTAAGACATTCTTTTACTAATTCTAGTCTGTGGCAGACATCTTTAGTCTTTTTATTCAGGGCAAAAACACCTGCCACCACTATAATCTCATCCACATTATCATATATTACAGGTTCACCCTCAGCAGGGAATTTAAGGGGAAGCTGTTTTGAGCCATCCGCCTCAATTAATACCACATCTGCATGCCGGCAGACTTTTTCATAGGTTTCTTTTGATAATGCAGTAATTTTACACCCATCTTTTATGCCTGCCATAACGAAATTATCTTTCTTAAGTCTTTCTATAATTTCATCTGCATCATCAGAAATCAAGGTATATTCTTCAATATACATATGTGTTGAAGTTGTCACAAAAACTGTTTTTTTCTGCTTTAAATATTTTTTTGCATATTCCTTTAGAAGAGAAGTTTTCCCTCCTGAACCCACAAATGCAATAATCAATTTTTTCTTTCCTCCAGAATCTCAAAAACCGCCCTGGCACATTCAGTTACATCATCCATTGTATTATTTAAGCCAAAACTGAATCTTACCATGGATTTTGTATTGTAATGCTCATGAACAAGAGGTGCACAATGTGCCCCTGACCTTGTTGCAATGCCATAATCATAGGATAAACGGTCACTTACATATCCGGCATCAAGCCCTGTAATATTAATCGACACAATTCCTACATGTTCTTTAGTTTCATTTCTATAAATTGTAATTTTATCAGACTTAGAAATAATATTGTAAAATTCATCCCCAAGGGCTTTTTCATGATTAAATATCTCCTTAAGCCCTTTGCTATTTATGTAATCCAGTGACTTATTAAGACTAATAATTCCCGGCACATTTAAAGTTCCCGCCTCAAGAGCTGAAGGATATCTAACCGGATGCTCCTTATTAAATGAATCAAATCCTGTTCCACCAACTTTAAGGGGCTTAATCTTTATATCCCCGTTAATGCATAGTCCTCCGATTCCCTGCATCCCAAGTAATCCTTTATGTCCCGTAAAACACAAAATGTCAATTGCATCTTCCTTCATGGAAAGGGGCAAAACTCCGGCACTTTGAGCCGAATCCACAACAAAAATAATCCCTTTTTCCCTGCAGAATTTTCCTATACTTCGAATGTCATTAATATCACCTGTCACA
Source organism: Agathobacter sp. (assembly GCA_036308125.1). GTDB lineage: Bacteria > Bacillota > Clostridia > Lachnospirales > Lachnospiraceae > Roseburia. The sequence continues at coordinate 19,326 of JAXJWH010000141.1, read as the reverse complement.
TTGGAAACATGATTCATAATTACAGCTTTAGTATTTTTCTTAACAGATTTTTCTATTTCTAAAAGAGTACCGTCACAGACTGTCATTTCACAGCCCATGCGATAAAGAGGACGAAGCACGCTGTTATGCTCCATATATGTTGTAATAACATGATCGTTTTTTTCTATAAGACCTTGTATAACCGTATTTAAACTTTCCGTAATTCCCCCTGTAAAAATTACATGTCTGTAATCACAGTCAAAAAAATCCGCAAGTTTTATTCTGGTATCAAGCACAATTCTTGAAGCATCCATGGAAATCATGTTTGTACCTCTGTTTGGATTTCCCGGATGCTTTAAATAATCGCCTATGGCTTCAATAATGGTTTCCGGCTTAAAAAAAGAAGTGGCAGCATTATCTGCATAAATCATTTTTTCCTCCCAAGATACATAATTGCTTCCAACACTCCTCCGGCAATACATCTTGCCTTATCAGATATTGTAAAGCAGTTATTATATTCATTAATTCTAGGATCAATATCTGCGATTTTAAAGCCTTCTGTAACAGGATACCCATCCCTTATAAGACCTCTTAAAAGTCCGTCAATTGTGGCATTTACAGGAACCAGATTTTCTCCTGTATCAACGTTTGCAATTACTTCGCCCTTTTTAACGGTATCTGTTACATGTCTTACATTTATTAAAATTCCCTTGGCAGGGCTTTTTATTACCCTTTCTTTTCCATATCCTGCAATTATTCCAGGGACATTGGTATTTGGAATCGCACTTCCTTCGTATATTATTCTTCCAAGGGAATGTCCACGCATGGTTTCAATAACGGCATCAACATCTTTCCCTGCCACAAAGCCAGGACCTAAGGCTATGGTTATTGGAGCCATATTTTTATTAGTTCCTAGATTTTTCTTGGCAAGAATTGCATCTACAACTGCCATTGGTTTTAGCTTTGGAATACACTCTCCTTTGGAATCCTTTATCATAACCAGTTTTCCACCATTAAGCATTTCCACTGCCTCATCAAGTGACTTTGCAAGATAGCATGTTAAGTCCTCAACCTTCTGACTTCCCTGATAACAAGCCTCACTAAAGGCTACATTTCTTCGAATAGCAGAGGGATTTTCAATTTCAAGCACTAAAACCTTAAATCCGCATTTAAATAATTTGTAAATTGTTCCAGTGGCAATATCTCCTCCACCTCTTACAATGACTAAATTCTCCATATTTTCCTCTTATGGTTTAATAATCTTTGTTGCTTTTCCCATTGTTTCCACAATGTCATACATATTTGTTACGCTTCCAACAGCCAGTGAATCTGTTAAGCCATAGAAATTAAGACATGTTCCGCAAGTTGCAATCTTAACTCCCTGAGCCTCAAGGAATTTAAGGTCCTCTAAACTGTCTGAACCTTCGCATGATAAATATGCACCACCATTGTATAAAAGAATTGTATCAGGATATGTATCCTGCTTGGTAAGAGCAAAAATAAATGCTTTCATAAGAGCTTTTCCAAGTTCTTCTTCTCCGTTTCCCATTGTGCCTGAAGAAATAACTACCACATCATTTCTAATCTGAGATGGTATACAACTTTCCACCTCATCAGATTTTTCTTCAACACTAACCTGTCCTACTGTAATTACAACTTTGTAATTGTTATCATCAATCTTTTCTGCTTTAATGGAATGATTTCTTACATTAGCAAATTTAGTAAGATTCTGAACAGCAATCTCGTTATCAACAAGAACTTCTACCTGTTCCCCTTCCTTCATTCCCTGAATTTCATTTTTAGTATTAACCACTGGCAAAGGACACGCAAGTCCTCTTGCATCTACAATATGTTCCATATTAATCTATCCTTTCACTATTATTGATTTTTCCTGCTTTGGAATTATATCTCCTATAATCTTAGCCGGAATGTTTTGTTTATTCATTTTATCAACAATTTCTCCTGCAACATTAGAAGGAACGCTTACAAGCAAACCACCTGATGTCTGGGGATCAAATAAAATCTCTTCCATAACAAAGTTGTTTTTTTCAAAACAAACATCTTTTTGTGCAAAATTTCTGTTTTTCTGTGCCGCCGCAGTAAGATAAAATTCCTCAACATATTCATCACATTCCTTAAAATATGGAATTTTATCACTGTAAATATTAGCACTATTCTTTGAATCAAGCATTTCCAGCAAATGCACCAGCAATCCAAAACCCGTAACATCAGTACAAGCATGAACCTCATATTCTTTTAAAATATCTGCTGCATATTTATTTAAAAACATCATTGATTCCGTTGCCTTTGTTACGGCTTCCTTACTTGCTTTTTTAATTCTGTTGGCAGTCATTATTATTCCAACCCCAAGATTTTTGGTAAGAATAAGACTGTCCCCTTCCTGACAACCGTTATTGTGCCAGATTTTATCAGGATTGACAACTCCCGTCACGCTTAAGCCATATTTGACACCATCATCTACAATGGAATGTCCCCCGGCAAGTACTCCGCCGGCTTCGTTAACTTTATCATTGCCACCTTGAAGAATCTTTCCTAATATATTCAAATCCATGGTTTCAGGGAAACATACAATATTAAGTGCTGTTTTTACTTCTCCTCCCATGGCATAAATATCGCTTAATGCATTTGTTGCCGCTATTGCACCAAACTGATAAGGATCTTCTATCATAGGCGGGAAAAAATCAAGTGTTGAAATGAAAGCCTGATTGTCATTAAGTTTGTAAACCGCACCATCATCATTGCTGTCAAATCCTACAATAAGATTATCATCCTTTTTCTTTTCAAGTTTCGATAAAATTCGGCTTAACGCCCCTGCACCTAATTTTGCTGTGCAGCCTCCGCCTTTACAAAATAAAATCTCCTCACTCACATCATCACCTCCGTCATTGCTTCACATTTTATATTTTTTTCCTGCAAATACTTCTCCCAACTGCTTTTATCATTCAAAACAGTTGCCCACGCAAGACCACATCCTGCACTAATCTGCCTTGGTAAAGGAATCATTCTTCCATCCTTGCCGTCTTCCTTGCAGACCCTTTCCATGTATAATGCAGTTGTGGTTTCATAAAATGATATTACTAAATAATTTTTCATTTAAAAACCTACCACTTTTCCTTTTTGAGGCTTTGAAGGGTCATATGCCACCTGCACTGTACACCCCATAATCCCGGTTACCTGACCATTAAAAGATGTATTTCCAAAATTAAGATTTGCTCTTACCACCTGTCTTTCTCCTGTACTAGCCTTTTCCATGGAAACGACGATATCGTGTGGAACTCTTACCTCATATCTTACTCCATCCACAAAATATTCTGCAATTGGAAGATGTCTGTTGTTAACCTTCACCGCCAACATTCCTACAATAGTTCCTGTTGTTGCTGCTGAATAATTCAGCTTTGGTCCAAATAATCCCATTTTCATACTCCTTTTACATAATTAATATATAATATTTTCCCAAATGATTCAATAATCAGAGGATTTCACATAAATCTTTCAGACTATTAACATCATAATCTGCTTTTTCAAAATCTTCGGTGACATTCCAAAACCTGCCAAAACCTTGTTTTATCCAGATTGTATGCATACCAAATGTCTTCGCTGGTACAATGTCATTGTCAATTCTATCCCCTATCATTACAGCCTCGCTGGCTTTACATCCAGCCCTTTCCAATGTTATCTCAAAAATTCGTCTGTCGGGCTTACTAACTCCTTCTTCTGCAGATGCCACCACTAAATCTATATATTTTAAAATTCCATATTTCTCCAGACGTTCCTTTGTTCCCGGTGCCTGATTTGCTATTATGCCAATTTTGTATTTTCCACTTAAAAATTCAAGGCAATCCTTTGCCTCTTCATATATATTTAACATTCCCTCAATTAACAAGAATCATTTTCCTTATATATTTTTATAAAAAAGTATTGACTTATACATCGTAGTGCGATATATTTTGTATATAGCACTACGATATATCGCACTATAACATAAAGGAGGTTAATCTATGGATAAGCACATAAAGAAGGTATATGTCCCTATGACAGAAACTGCCTTTTTGATACTATTTTGCCTTCGAAAACCTAATCACGGTTATGGCATTATTCAGCTTGTGGAAAAGATGACAGACGGTGCCATAAGACTTACTCCCGGCACAATGTATGGAAGTTTATCAAAGATGGAAAAAGATGGGGTAATTCGTTTTCTTCGGGAAGAGGACAAACGAAAAATCTACCAGATTACTGATTTAGGACTTGAAGTATTAGAAATTGAACTAAAACGAATCGAACGTTTATATAGAATAACAAAGGAGGAAATATAAATGGAAACTAAAAAAGAATTCAAATTTTTCAACATATTTGAATATGAAAAAGAACAGACCTACCTTCAGAACATGCACAAATCCGGCTGGAAATTCGTTAAAGTCACAGGACTTGGAAAATATCTTTTTGAAAAATGTGTTCCTGAAGACGTGGTTTATCAGCTTGACTACAATCAGGAAGGACTTGCCAACAAAGATGAATATCTTAAAATGTTTGACGATTGTGGCTGGGAATATATTCAGGATTTTGCCGGATACAGCTATTTTAGAAAAAAAGTATCACAAGGCAGCCCCAAAGAAGAGATATTCTGCGATGACGATTCCAGAATCCAGATGATGGAAAGGGTACTGAAAGGCAGAATGATGCCACTGCTTATAATATTTTTTTCAGTACTACTGCCTCAGTTTTTCGTAAATGCTTTTGACAGACATAACTACATAATAGCTACTCTTATCGGCAGCGTTCTTATAATGTACCTTATTATTTTTATTACATTTTCAGTAAAATATAATAATTTCAGACATCGTAGAAGAAACAATTAATATTTTTAAATAATATTTAAATACCCTTGTTTTAGCTTTTTAACACTAAAACAAGGGTATTTATATCAGTTTGATTTAACAAATTTCTTAATTAGTTCCAATACTTTTGTATCTCTTTTTATCATGATTTCATTGAAGTAATCCTTTGTCTTATAATCTGAATTTACCCTGATTGCCTCATCAAAATCTACATATTTAAGCACAAATCCTGCTTCTTTTTTATCCTCATCTTCAATTATTCCACCACCTGGAAATTTGAAATATTTTTCTTTCTTGCTATATACCAAAGCAATTTTCCCATTCTCATCCAGAATAATTCCCCTTGCTGATGGTCTTTTATATATTTTATCATTGGATTTATAATCCTTTAAATCCATTTCAAAAAGCTGCTTCATTTTATTCCCCTTTATGTTCTATATTTCTTTCATATTAGTAAGTTCCTCAAGATTTTGCTTTACCGTACCGGTTGCCTCAAGAATTAATTCATTTGAGGCTGTAATTTCTTCCGTCACCGCAGCAAGGCTGGCTGTTTTTTCGTTAACTTCCCTTATGATTTCCAAAAGATTTTTTGTATCTTTTTGTATCATTTCAATAGCTTTTAGAATCTTCTCATGGGATTCATTACTCTTTTGAGCAGTTTCCCTTGAGCCTGTTGCAAGCTGATTAATTTCATCTGCAACAACTGCAAATCCTCTTCCTGCTTCCCCTGCTCTTGCCGCTTCGATAGAAGCATTAAGTGCAAGAAGATTTGTCTGACTTGCAATGGACATTACTTCTTCATTATTGTTAGTAAGCTCCTTCATAAGGATATTTATATCCTGAGTCGATTCGCTTAATTCATTACAAAAATCTGCTATTGCTGATATGTTCTGGGAAATATCTGTACATTCCATGGAACTTTGCTCGTTTCCCTTAGCCATGTCGTCAACTGCGTGATATACAGTTTCAAATTTTTTATTTATCTTATCAACTGTCTGAAGAATTACTTCCTGCTGATTTGCCATTAACTGTTTGTCATTTTCCACTTCATCAGCAAGATTTAAAGCGTTATTTTTCTCAACTTCCACCTGACTTTTAACATAATATATACAGTTACCCTTATGATTAAATCCATTATGAATTGCAACTGCCATCTGCTCACATGTACTATATCCGCAGCAGCCACAATTTATCTGCCTTGATTCTGCTGTTGTTTTATCCATATCATTATATATTCTGTCAAGCTCTGCCTTTGATGGAACGGAATATGTGCATTTTGAAGACATGTCTGTATATTCACACATATAATCCTTAAGATTAAGTTTTGAAAACTGCTTATTTAATTGCTTAAATCTTTGCTCTGGTGAAAGTTTTTTTGACCATGCACTTTTAAAACTTTTATTCTTTCCGGCTTCCTTTATGCGCATCATCTCCATCATTATGTCATCTGTATCATTTTTTGAACTTTCTGTAGCCGTTCCATAAAGACATCCTTGGGAACAATTCAAGGCATCTACAAAAAGATAAGACGTATTGCCCTTCACCAATCTGTCTTTATTTGCTTCAAGATAATGATACATATGCCCTTCACCCTCGCACTGACGGATATATGCATCCTCTCCTAAAAACCAATATACATTCTCTTTAAGTCCTCCTGGCATCGGATAAACCGAACCCAGACCATATTCAATTTCATCCTTAAAGGATGAACCTGATATATTATTTTTCCTTACATATTCCATAAGATGATCAAATGTCACATTGTAAGAAATCAGTCCCTTACCACGCTTTGATATCATCTCTTCTTTCTTGGCAATACAAGGACTGATAAATGCAAATTTATCGGAAATTCCCATCTCATTTCTTGCATAAATTGCAGCACACATCATTGGACTTTGTACCGGAAATAATCTTGGTATAAGTTCTGGTATATAACGCTCAATATAACTTACAACCGCCGGACAAGGTTGGGAAATTCCACCTTTAAAATCGTATTTTTTAATATAATTAAGATATGCCCATGTTGTTATATCTGCACCAAATGACACACTAATCATTCGATTTACCCCTAATTTCTTAAGGCCACCCAGCACACTTTCATATTCTCTAGGATAATTTGCTAAAAAAGCTGGTGCTATAAGGACAGAAATCCTTTCTCCACGCTTTAACGCATCAAAAAAGGCTTCTGTATCATCTTCATATTCCCTTGCGCCATGCTCACAGGCATCAAAACAGGCTCCACATGCAATGCACTTATCATTATCTACATCAATAATGTTTAATCCTGATTCATTTTCTTTTGCAACCGTAGCTCCCATACAACTACAAACATTGATACATTTGTTACAACCTACACATTTATCATTTGTTCGTATTAATTCTATAGCGCTCATTTAGATTACACTTACTCCTTTCTTACTTTGAACCCCCACAGGAGTTATCTTATAGTACTATAGTACCATTTTTATGCATTGCAGTCAAGCTTTTCATGCTTTTCTTTTCCAATAAGTGCTGCTCCGTAAGCACCTGCATATCTTCCCATTTCCCTTGGTTCAATGGTTACACCTAGCTTATCACCAAGACATTTGGTAAAATACGGACTAAAACTAAGTCCACCTGTTAAAATTACATCTTTTCCAAGTCGCTTTTTATTGCAAAGAGAAACAACCTTATTAACAACAGAATCAATTACACCAGCTGCAATATCTTCCCTGGGTTTGCCCTCTCCGATATAGCTTATCACCTCTGACTCCGCAAATACGGTACAAAGAGAACTTATTGGCAGTACCTTTCCCTTTTTTGCCATGTCAAAAATTTCCTCTAAGGAAACTCCAAGACGATTTGCCATAATTTCAATGAATTTTCCAGTTCCCGCTGAACACTTGTCATTCATTATAAAATCACAGACCACGCCATTTTCTATTATGATAACCTTGGTATCCTGACCTCCCACATCAATAATTGAGCAGTCTCCTCCAAAAAGTTCTCTTCCACCTCTGCCATGACATGTAATCTCTGTAATTACATAATCAGAAAAATCAACAGCAACACGCCCATAGCCCGTCGCAACAGTTACGGTATTTTCTTTATCTAATACATCTATTCCCTGTGCCAGCAGTTTTTCTTTAATGTCTGATGCAGTATCTTTGCTGCTCCATCCTGTGGGAAGGACAAAATGGGTTTTGATGTCACCTGTTGTCATAACTTTTGATGCCGTTGAACCAATATCAATTCCAACATAATTCATAATATCACCTGTTTCTGTTAACAATAACGGTCCCTTGTCCTGTTTATATCCACTTCAAGAGCCACTATATCAATAATTTCTATCTCATTTTCTTCTATGCATTTTCGTATATCATCAAGCAATAATTCATCCTTTACAAGAAGTGAAATTCCGCAACATTTGCTTGCCGCCCTTGGAGTTGGCGAAATCTGAGTTCTTATTCCTTGCGCTTTTAAAAGCCGGTATAATTTTATACCGGCTTCATGATTTGGAAACAGAACATAGTATTGTATTTTTACTTCTTTTCCGCTTTCACCCATTGTCTGCTCCTAATTATTTAACATCTCAATAAATGCACTTATTCTTGTTCTAAGCTGCTGTGCATCGCTGTCTGCATAATCTGTTTCAATCTTAAGGCAAGGGATTTTAGCTTCTTTAAGTGCTTTTTCAACGAAATAACTTTCTGTAGCAAAACAGTTACAGAATTTAAGATTTACATCAATTACACCATCAACCTTATATTCCTTTGCAAGTCGGATAATATCATCAACTCTTCCCTCATTAGGTGTAAAGCATGCACAATTAATCTTCATGTAACGCTCTGCAAGGGCATCAATTTGTTCTTCCATTGTATTTTTTGTCTCATCGACATAATTTTCAAAATATCTTGTTCCTGTACATGTTTCTTCACATACTACAGCACCGCCACTTGTCTCAATGATATTGTGAAGTTTCCAGTTTGGAACTGCCATAGGAGTACCTGTAATCATTATTCTCTTAGTTCCGTCATCAAATACACTTACACCATCTGCAATTCTCTTCTCAAGCTCATCTGCAAGTTTGTTAGTCATCTGTGTAAATCTTGTTGGATCATCATAAAATGCAATCTGAGAAATCAAAAGCACATCTGTTCCTGCAATTGGAAGTTTGTCAGCTTTACGACACTCATATAAACGTGCAAGTGCTTTTCTCTTTTCATTTATAAGTTTTATTGACTCTGCAAGTTTTTCACTTGTTACTTTATTTCCTGTGAATTTTTCAACAACGTCCTTTAAATCCTGAATTTCTTCTGCCCATGCCTTAACGTCCTTCCTTCTCTTCATCTGTGGAAGGTCCATTACATGCATTGGAACATCCTCACCTAAAATTTCCCATGCCTTTTTCTTGCCATCACATGTTGTCTCTCCGATATACATATCTGCAATACGGAAAAATGGACATGTACGGTCAAGTCTTGCACCAACTGATGCTTTAATAAGTGGACATGTGTTGATAGGAAGAACCTTCTCTCCTCCTGGAACCCAAAACTGTGAACCGCCGCAAAGTCCTGTAGCTATTGCATCTGCTGCAAAAATAATCTCATCAGGCACATATGTACAAAATGTTCCAAACACCTTGCCGCCTTTTTTCTGAAAATCAATAAGCTCTGCTGGTCGAACTCCATGTACTTCTGAAATTACAAAATCAAAATAGTCCATAGCCTCGGGTCTATTATCCCTTGAAAGAAATACATCTCCCACAGCCTGAGGTAATACCTCACAAAGCTGGTCATGAAGCTCTAAATCCATATCAAGTTCTTCCCACATTGTTTCTGTAATCTGCCATTATAAAATCCTCCTGAAATAATTTAATATGTATATTCTAACCTCAATAAATATTTAGGTTATTTAATTTCCATTTCATAAAATGCCTTAATGCACCTATCAATTTCTTCTATTGTATTATTCTTACTAAAAGAAAAACGTACCGTTCCCTTTGGAAATGTTCCTAAAGTCTTATGGGCAATCGGCGCACAATGAAGTCCTACCCTTGTCATAATTCCATAATCCTGCTCCAAATCAAATGCAATCATTGCATTATCCCTTCCCTGAAAATCCAAAGATACAACTGCTGCCCTGTCATTAGCTTTAAAATCACCAATTATCTTTATCTCTTTAAAATTCTCAACTTCATTAAAAAAATAATCAGTTAATTCCATTTTCTTTTGATAAATCCCCTTTATTCCCACATCATTAATGTGCAAAATAGCAGTCCTTAAACCAATAATCCCCGGCAGATTCAAAGTCCCACTTTCAAATCTGTCCGGTAAAAACTCTGGTACAATTAATTTATCGGACATACTTCCCGTTCCCCCAACAATAAGTGGTACAATTTTTTCGGCCAGACTTTTGGTAACGATAAAGCCCCCGATTCCCTGAGGTCCAAGAAGTCCTTTATGACCGGTAAACGCTAGAAAATCCACAAAATCCGATTCCATGTCTATTGCAATTGTACCTGCTGACTGGGCTGTATCTATTGCCAAAACAATACCCTTTTCCCGACATATCCTTCCAATCTCACTAATAGGCTGAACCGCTCCGCACACATTTGATGCATGGTTAATTATAACAGCCTTCGTATCCAGTGTTATCTTTTTCCTTAAATCCTCCAGTGAAATAATTCCATTTTTTCTGGTATTAATTATTTCCCAACGTATTCCCTCTTTTTCTAATTGCACAAGGGGGCGAACCACTGCATTATGCTCCATCCCTGAAATTAACACATGGTCACCTTTTTTCAAAAATCCCTTTATAAAATAATTAAGCGAATATGTAATCCCCGGTGTAAATACCACATGTGTCTCCTTTGGTGCTTTAAAAAAATCCAAAAGTAATTCCCTTGTTTCAAGCACCATTTCTTCTATATCATAAGCACCTTCATAATTCCCCCGGTTTATATTAAAAGCTCCATTATTAATATAATCTGCCATTGCATCGGTAACCCCCGGTGCCTTTGGAAATGATGTGCTTCCATTATCAAAATATATCAATCCATTTTCTCCTCCTGATTAATACAATTTTTTCTTACATTCCTTTATTCTTTTCGAATATGAAAATAATTCTGCCTCAAGTGTTGTTGTATCATGTTCCAAAGGAACCTGAATCACGCAACTTTGAAGTTTTAATCCATTTGCTCCCACTTTTTTATCCGGATAATGCATAAAAATCGTGGAAACCGCATTTTCAGAACCTATTTCTATCTCTGAATCAAGATAAGATGTTGCATAAAAATTTAATGCCACATCAGAGTCACATTCATATTCCAAAACCATGTAACATTTGCCCTTTGGACACACCTTTAGCAAAGCTTCATCACATTGCTCTTTCATTTTCATAAATTCCTCTTTGGTTACAAATTTTAACATTTTATTTTTATATTCTTCATCTTCAAATCTAGCTTCCTGTTCCTCCCACACATCCATAAGAAATATATTGTTAATATAACATTTGGAAACTGTTTTATCCTTAAGCTTAAAAGAAATATCAGTACTTTCTCCCAAAGTAAGAGTTATCGGCATCTCTAAAACCTTTGTTTCGGGCTTAGAATAACATCTTACTTCCAAATCCTTTTCCCACTCTGGCAATGTTTCCACTTCATTTTCAAGCTCAAAAACAGACATTGTTAGTCTTTCCCACTCTTTATCATAAAAATATGAATTTTCAGATATTTTCCATCCCTTTTCTCTCATTGACATAAAAAATATCATACATTCTGGTGTATTAAAACTTTCCATGACACAACTTTCCATACTTTCAACCTTATAAGCTTCCCCATTTGAATGAAACTCGCTTATGGATGATAAAATGCTATTATCTTCATTACTATAACATTCCTTTAACTGCTGCCTGTAATTTTCAATTTTCTGGTAAGAATCCTCATTTTCATAATAATTTTCAGCTTCTTCTAATGCATAAACTGATACCCTGCCATCTTTTAATGTCATTCCAATAATATAAATAAATTGTCCATCAATTTCTATATCTTTTCCAATAATCCTTATCTCATCATAAGAATTCTCCCTAAAAAGTCTTTCAAATTTTTCAAAATTCATATTTCTTCTCCATCAATTTAATATACTACTTACAGTATACCATAACAGATTTCTATTGTATTGCTCTTTTTCCTAAGAAAAAACAGACAATTCACCCCTGTTTGTCTGTTTTTTGGATATTTACCATGGTTTTGTCTCTTTTAGTTAATATTTCCTTTTGCTAATATAAAATTTAATAAGACACTTAATAATCTATTAAATTATGAAAGGAGAATTCTCTTTAACAAAATGACAGTGGATACAATACTAGAATACACCCCTGAAAATGCTGTTTTGGCAGCTTTCGTCTTGCTTTTGCTTTTTGCAATAAAAAGCTTTACCGTTGTAATTCCTTTATCGGTTTTGTATCTGGCAAGCGGAATCATATTTCCACCTGTTACCGCAATCCTTGTAAGTACAGCCGGTCTTGGCATCACCATTTCTATTCCCTATCATATAGGAAAATACGGTGGCAACAAAATTATAAATGCTATTTGCAACAAATATCCCAAATTAGACCATATTGCAAAATTTCAACATAATAATGCATTTTTCATCTGCTTTATCACAAGAATTGTTGGTTTTTTGCCTGGTGATATCGTTAGTTTATATCTTGGATCATGTAAAATAGATTTTCCTACATATCTGGCAGGAGGAATTTGTGGTTCTATGCTAAGTATTATCACCACAACTTTACTTGGTGCTAACCTTTCTAATCCTTTTTCTGTTCAGTTTATCCTGATACTGCTTCTAAGAATACTAATTTCTGTTTCTTCTATAATAATCAAACTAATCCTGAATAATTTTCTTAATTATTTTAAAAAAGGAAATACCAAAGATGAATCTGACAAAATCATATATTACAGATACTTTCTGGCAACTATTGGAAGAAAAGCCCTACAATAAAATAACTGTACAGGATATTGTTAATCGATGCCAGGTAAATCGTAACACTTTTTATTACCATTTTCATGATATTCCATCCCTTGCCCAAAGTTCTATTGAAGAATGGGCTGATGCGGCAATAAAGAGTAAGGGAGTTTTTGGTTCACCTATTCACTGCCTTACATACATGGCAAAGGAATGTACCAAAAGGAAAAAAGCCCTTTTGCATCTTTATAATTCCACACAAAAGGAATCCTTGCTAAATCATATAAATGCTCTGGGTTATCATATTATTCAATCCTATTTAGATAACACAGCCGAACATCTTACCCTTCCAAAAGAAGATAAGGAAATCCTAATCCGATATTACAAATGCTCTTTTATCGGAATTCTTTTGGACTGGCTTGACGCTGACTGCTCTTATGACCTGGCGGAAACCTTTACAAGACTTTGCGACCTTTTTGCAGGTTCCAGTGAAAATGTCCTGCTTAAATGTGCAATTTCCCCAGATAAAAATTAATTATTTTTGTTTTGCTTTTTAGCCTGACTTTCTTTCCAGATTTTATCCGCAACAGGTGTCCAGTCTGCTGCATATTTGTCACATTTTGCACAAAGATGCTCTACTGTTTCCGGTGACTGCATGTCTGTGGAATGTGCATTTGCTTTTTCTACCATCATACGCAGTTTTTCCGGATTCTCAAGCATTGGACATGGACGAAGCATATTATCATTAAATGGCTGATTATCATGGTAAGCCATCATCATCGGCGAGCGAAGTGCTTCTAACAATGTCTTTTGACGGATATTGGAATCTGAATAATGGATAAATACACAAGGATCAATATCACCATTTGCATTAATATGTAAATAGCGATGTCCTCCGGCAATACATCCACCAACATATTCTGCATCATTTTGGAAATCAAGTGCAAAGAGAGGTTTTGTTGCTCTGTAACGGCGAATTTTCTCATAGACACCGGTACGCTGTGTTGGAGTTGGCATTAATTCAGGTACAGCATCGTTTCCTACAGGCATATAGTGGAAATACCATACGAAGTAAGCCCCCATCTCAATCAGTGAATCGTAAAATTCCTCAGAAGCAATTGATTCATAATTGGCACTTGTATAGCAGCATGAAATACCATAAACCAGTTTCTTTCTTCTTAAAAGTTCCATGGCTTTTCTAACTTTCTGGTATACACCTTGTCCACGTCTGCCATCTGTTGCCTCCTCAAATCCCTCAAGAGAAATAGCTGGTACAAAATTACCAACACGAAGCATTTCATCTGCAAATTCTTCATCAATCAAAGTTGAATTTGTAAAGCAAAGGAATACACAATCTGAATGTTTTTCACAAAGACGAATTAAATCCTTTTTTCTAACTAATGGTTCACCACCTGTATAAACATAAAAATATATTCCCATTTCCTTACCCTGACAGATAATATCATCAATCTCATCATATGTAAGATTTAATTTATGTCCATATTCTGCAGCCCAACATCCTGTGCAATGTAAATTACATGCTGATGTTGGATCCAAAAGAATTGCCCATGGAATATTGCAATTATATTTATTTCTAAGTTCTTCCTGCTTTTTCCAGCCTACCAGACTTGCATTAATAAAAAGGTTTACCGCAAGGGTTTTTGTTACATTAGGATCAACCTCTTTAAAAAGGCGGCGAATGTAATTATAGTAAGGGTGGGCAGGATCTTCAATTGCCTCCCTTATTGCCTTTCGCTGTGATGGGAACTGACCTTCTGCGAATTTATCCGCCCAGTCCATAATTTTAATCATGTTCTTGTCAGGATCCTTATAAATATAATTAAATGTCTGCTCAATTCCAAGCTTCTTTAATGTGTTTGATGCATTCATTATTTTCTCCTCCAATCAATCATTCCTGTTGTGTTTGTTTTTTCAAACTTATGAACTTTTATCTACATTTTCATATGTTTTGTTCACAACAATAATTTATTCTGATTGAAGTAATTTCACAATGGACAAAAAATATGTAAATATCCAAAATTCAGACAGATATCATATATTTGTCTAATTTTAATTAAACATAAAAGCGTACAATTTATCACTTCGATATTAAAACTTCTTTAAATAATCCATAAATATTATAGCTTCCACCGCTGGTGTTTTAGAGGCAAATTTCGCTCTTTCCAAACCATCGGTAATTAATAAACGCTCCCAGATTTTCCTATAATCCTCAAAATCAAAGGTACAATCATCAAGAACTACAAATTCTTCTATCTCCTGATGCTCATTTAGATATTCCATAATGCCCTCGCCTCTGTTATGGCGAATATCCTTTGTATGACCTGATATTTCCAGACCATATTCATTTAATTTTGAAACAAGATATACGTAATCATCGTCCGTAGACTTCATTTCCTTCCAGTCTGATGAAAGAACAATATCCGCTCCACCATACTTATTAATTACATTTGCCAAAAGTAAAACCCTTGCACTATCAATACCCTTGTAACCGTCAGGACTTTTCTTAACAGTTGTCCTTGAATTAAGAACTCCATCCACATCTAAGAAAACCACAAACTTATTATGCTTTTTTATAGGAAATTCCATCGCCATTCGTGTTTACCTCTATCTTTCTTTTTATCTTTACAAATGAATATATTATTAACTGCTAAATATTCATACATTAATGTAGTAAAATATTTTGTCTATTAAAATATTACATAAAAAAACGTACAATTACTGTTACATAATTGTACGCTATCTCAAGCACTTATAAAAGTATAAATTTCTATAAATTTTCTTTTACTACCCTTGCAGCCTCCACCATATTTATAAGACTTGCTTTAGTTTCTGGTATATCCCTTGTCTTTAGTCCACAATCAGGATTTACCCATAGCTTATCCTTATCAATTTTGGAAAGCATAATATTTAATACCTCCACAATCTCCTCCACCGATGGTACTCTAGGAGAATGAATATCGTACACTCCTGGTCCTACTTCTGTTTCGAAATTGTTTTCCTTTAAAGAATCTAATATCTGCAAATCTGAACGGGATGCCTCAAAGGTAATTACATCTGCATCCATATCATCTATTGCCGGAATAATATCTGTAAATTCACTATAACACATATGGGTATGTATCTGGGTTTCAGGTTTTACCCCACTGTGTGTCAGGCGGAATGCAGGGATTGCAAAATCAAGATATTCACTATACCAGTCAGATTTTCTAAGGGGAAGTTTTTCTCGTAATGCAGCTTCATCAATCTGAATAATATGAATTCCATTTTTCTCTAAATCAAGCACCTCATCCCTTATTGCCAATGCAATCTGGGAGATTGATTCTTTGATGGAAATATCTTCCCTTGGGAATGACCAGTTTAAGATAGTAACAGGTCCTGTAAGCATTCCCTTCATTATTTTATCAGTTTGCGACTGCGCATAAACAGACCACTCCACTGTAATAGGCTTTTCCCTGTATACATCACCCCAGATAATCGGTGGCTTTACGCATCTTGTACCGTATGACTGCACCCATGCTTTTTCTGTAAATAAAAATCCCCCAAGGGCTTCGCCGAAATATTCTACCATGTCATTTCTTTCATATTCTCCATGAACCAGCACATCAAGTCCGATTTCTTCCTGCCATTTTATACATTTTGAAATTTTTTCCTTGGTAAAATTAATATATTCTTCTTTTGATATTTCTCCCTTGCGATAAGCTAATCGTTTTACCTTTACATCCTTTGTCTGAGGAAATGAACCGATTGTTGTTGTAGGAAGTTTAGGAAGATTAAGTGCTTTTTTCTGAAGAAGCTGACGGTCACTTCTTTTTGGAAGTCTTATATAGTCTTTTTCTTCCACTTTCGAAAGTCGCTCCCTCACACTTTCATTTTCACAATCTCTTTTTTCTTCAAAAAGCTTTTCGTTAGTTTTGTATGCTGTTTCCTTAGAATAATCACTGCTATTGGCAAGGGTTTTTAATTCCTTTAATTCTGCTAATTTTTCATATGCAAAGGCAAAATGAGACAAATATTTATCTGATAATGTTGTTTCATTTTCCAAAGTATATGGCACATGTTGTAATGAGCAGGAAGTCGAAAGTACAGTATTAATCCCCTTTTGTTTTAATTCATCCAATGTCTCCAATGTATTCTTATAGTTGTTTTTCCAGATATTTTTACCATTCAAAAGGCCTGCAAACAATAACTTATCTTCTGGAAAATTATATTTATCTATAAGATTTTTAGTTTCCTTTCCCTCCACAAAGTCAAGACCTATACCATCAAAAGGCATCTTAATTAAATCGCAATAGATATCCCTTACATCCCCGAAATAAGTCTGTAACAAAATCTTACATTTATCTTTTGCCGAAAGGATTCCTTCATAAATTCTATTAAATAATTCTATATCCTCCTGACTCATATCCAAAACAAGTGCAGGTTCATCAAACTGAATCCATTCAATTTTATGGATTTCACATTTTTTAATCACATCCTGATAAGCCTTTATTACTGCATCTTCAAAATCTAAAGCTGATTTTTCTCCCGTATATCGGCATAGCTTTAATAAAGTATATGCACCCGTTATAACAGGCTTCGTTACAATTCCAAGTTCTTTAGCTTCTTCATATTCGTCCCACAACTTACTTCCCGACAACTTAATCTTAGTATCATCTTCTACCTCAGGGACAATGTAATGATAGTTCGTATTAAACCACTTTTTCATGGCAAGAGCCTTTACATCTCCTAAAGCGCCCTGATAGCCTCGCGCCATTGCAAAATATGTATCCAGTTCCAAAAGGCCAAGTTCCTTATAACGCTTTGGTACAATTCCAAACATAACAGCTGTGTCAAGGGTTGTATCATAAAATGAAAAATCATTACTTGATATATAATTTATATCTGCTTCCTTTTGCTTAAGCCAATGTGTTTTTCGCAAAGTCTTAGCCGTATCATTAAGTTCCTCTGCTGTAATTTCTTTTCTGAAATATTTCTCAGAAGCAAACTTTAATTCTCTTAAAGCTCCAATTCTGGGAAAACCAATCACTGATGTTGTCATAATGTCCTCCTGATAATAGAAATTTGTTTTCTACATTATAAATTTCTTCAGGCAACATGTATAATATTTAAAAAAAGCGGTTGTCCATAGTTTAAAACTATGAGCAACCAACTTAATTTTACTTCTTCAACTGTTAACAGGAAAGCTCCATATGAATGTGTGGTATTCCATCCTCAACATATTGCTCTGAAATCTGACGAAAACCTGCTTTTTCATAAAAAGAGCGTGCATACACCTGTGCACCTATTATTATCTTTGTGGCATTAAATTTCTCCTTTGCCACATCAATGGCAGCCTTAATAAGCTTACTTCCGATACCGCTTCTTCTTTTAACTGCAATGACACGCCCTATGGAAACATCAGAGAATGTCGCCCCCTTTGGCAATACTCGTGCGTATGCCGCAATTCCATTTTCATCCTTTAGCCACACATGATATGCAACCTTATCTGCTTCATCCACTTCAGGATAAGGACATTTCTGTTCAACCACAAAAACGTCTACACGAAGTTTATATATATCATAAAGTTCATCAATGGTTAATTCTGAAAAATGTTTTACTATAAGTTCCATGGTATCCTCCGTATTTCTTTAAATATAAGAATGTACTCCAAAAATTATTCCTGGGTATATTTTTTCAAAGCTTCAAGATATGTGTTTCCAAGCCTGCTGATAAGACCTTTCCTATGAGTTATGTAACCAATATGCATATCGCTTTCTTCCGCAAGCGGAACTGCAATAATATCATTACCATTTAATTTTCTGTCAATAATACCGCTGCACACCGTATACCCATTTAATCCTATCAAAAGATTAAATAAAGTCGCACGATCCCTCACACGAATATTTTTCTTTCTCTCCAATGGCGAGAAAATCTCTTCCGAAAAATAAAAGGAATTATGTTCTCCCTGCTCAAAAGATAAATATGGATATGGTTCAAGTTCCTGATTTGTTATCACAGATTTATCTGCAAGAGGATGCTTTTGGTTAATAAACACATGGGGCTTTGCGACAAAAAGCTGATGAAATTCCAAATCATGTGATTTTAAAATTTTATTAATTACAGCTTCATTGAAGCTATTCATAAATAATATTCCTATTTCACTTTTCATTTTTGCAACATCCTCTATTATTTCATAGGTTTGTGTTTCACGCAAGCTAAAATCATATTCGTCCTGTCCGTATTGCTTAATCAAATCAACAAATGCATTCACTGCAAAGGAATAATGCTGTGTAGATACACAAAACTGCTTTTTGCCTCCAGCGCTGCCTTTATATTTATCTTCAAGAATCGAAACCTGTTCTAATACCTGCCTTGCATATCCTAAAAAATCCTCCCCCTCTTTAGAGGTAGTGTCAAGTTTACTACCTCATTTTTTATTAAAAACCTTTATTTTAGGGAGTTTGCAAATAAAAAGAGCATTTACCTCCCATTTTTGATATAATGTCCTCGACCAAAATTCCAAAATATCAGAAAGGATAAATGCT
>JAXJWH010000140.1:0-28587 GCA_036308125.1 Agathobacter sp. | reverse complement strand
TTTTACATAAAGTATTAGTTGTAGCCATCTTAGATTAACTCCTTTGTATTGGTTTGGTCGCTAATACATTATAAGCTAACTAAGATGGTTTTTTTATTTTAAATTTTTAAGAATTTACCCACAAACATACACGAAGCCTCGCAAAAGTCTGCAATTTGACGGAATTAATGTAAACGAATGGTATACAATTCCTATGTATTATGTTTTGCCACGAAGCATACTTATAACACTTCTTATACCTGTAATAACCAGTATATCCAAGAATATAAGAAATTACGAAGAATATGCAATAAAAATGGAAAAACGTGGCGAGAAGGATGATATGACAGGGCTTAAAAATCGCAACAAATTTTTAAGGATGATAGATGAAGAATATCCTGACATGGACAAAGTCGGTGTAATATTTTTTGATGTCAATAACTTAAAATGGGTAAATGATAATCTGGGCCACGATAAAGGGGATGTATTAATAACAACCGTCGGACGAATGATTCTTGCGATGGAGGATACCAACAAGAAGGCATATCGTATTGGTGGAGACGAATTTGTCATGGTTATTGAAAATCCTAAAGAAAAGGAAATTGAGACATTACTTGACCAGTGGGAAGAACTTCTTGAGATGAAGTCAAGAACCTCTGAACTGGACTTTATGGTGGCATATGGCTATGCATATGGAGATGGAAAGGATATAAAGGGGCTTGTAAAAATTGCAGATGAGCGAATGTATAAAACTAAACAAAAACAAAAGGAAGTTGAATAATAAAAATGAAAATCAGATTTATTGAACCAGGTAACAGACCATATAAGAAAACAATTTTAAATTATTTTGTATATGACAGGTACATAAGAACTCCCTCAGTTGGACTTAATACATTGGCAACCATAGTTAAGAAAGAATATCCGGATATATATATGTATAGCGAATCAATTTCAAAGATTAATATGTCGGATGTTCTTAATGCAGACATCATATTCATGGGATTTTTCACATATGCGGCAGTAAGAGGATACGAGCTTGCCAGATATTTCAAGGAAAATTCCAATGCAACAATAGTTTTAGGCGGACTTCATCCTTCAATGAATTACGAAGAAGCAGTTAATTATTGTGATTATGTTTTGATGGGAGAAGGGGATGAAACCATAATTCCTTTAATTGAAGCTATAAAAAATGGCAGGAAGCCTGATTTTAAAGGCGTTTCGTGGATTGAAGACGGACAGATTGTATCAACGGGAAAACCTGATTTACCTGTAAATATTGATACAATTCCAGACAGAAGTCTTATTCATAATTACAGGAAAATGGTAAACCATCTTACAATCTGGCCGCAGGTTCATGCTTCAAGGGGATGTCCTCACAATTGTGATTACTGCGCTCTTGTTAAGCATTTTGGAAGAAAGGTTCGTACAAGAACTCCAGAAAATGTGGTGGAGGATATTAAATATTCAATTGACTTTTTCCATAAGCATAAATTCAGAATATTAAAGGATTTATGGATTACGGATGATAATTTCTTTGCCGACAGACAGTGGGCAATAGATGTGTTAAATGCCATAATTGACAGCGGAATTAAATATCGTTTTAATATACAGGCTCGTTACGAAGTTGGTTTTGACGATGAGATGCTAGATTTACTTAAGAAGGCTGGATTTTTCGAGCTTGATATGGGAATTGAATTTATTGATGATGCTTCCTTTTCGACATACCATAAGAAGAGTACCGTTGAAGATATTGAAGCCTCAATAAAAAATATCCAAAAACATGGATTAAGTGTCAGAGGACTTTTCATTTTAGGTTCGGATAATCAGAAGAAGGGCTGTGGAAAGGAACTGGCAGATTTTGTAATAAGAAATCATATTCAGGGTGTTTTGATTCAGTGTATGTATTTTGTTCCGGGAACACCTGCGTATGAGAACAATAAGGACAGATTGCTACATAAGGACTGGAGCAAATATAACGGCAACACTGTTCACAGACCAAAGAATATGTCGCCATATGAACTTCAGCTTGAGCATATTGACGCAAGTAAGAGAATTTATTCTTTCAAAAGATTAATTAAGGCTTTAATTTCAGAGGATATGGTGCATAAAGTCTTGTTCTTGGGAGAATTTTTCTGGCATGCAAGTATCAGAAGGGATTTAAAGAAGGAATTAAAAAATCTTCCAAGATAAAATTTAAAAGGTATTATTTACAGGAGTGGAATTTGTTGTGGAAAATAATCTTACATCAGGGAATATCTTAAAAAATGTTATAACTTTTTCGTTACCATTTCTGCTTTCATATTTTTTGCAGTCATTGTATGGCATGGCAGATTTGTTTATCACTGGCCAGTTTAATTCAACAGACAGCATAACGGCGGTATCAATCGGAAGTCAGGTTATGCACATGCTTACGGTGATGATTGTGGGTCTTGCAATGGGAACTACTGTTAATATTGGACAGGCAACAGGAGCGGGGGATAATAAGAAAACATCAAAAATTATTGGAAATACTGCCGTTTTATTTATGGCAGTTGCTATTTTTAATTGCAAACCAAAGGGGACTTGATGATGCGGCAGCAGTTGGAATTGTGGAAAAAGTCATAAGTTTTATGTTCCTTGTTCCTTCGTCCATGCTGTCTACGGTTTCAGCCCTTGCGGCACAAAATATTGGTGCAAATAAGCATAATCGGGCTAAGGCTACACTCAAGTATGGTGTTATCATATGTGTAGGATTTGGTCTTGTGGTTGCAATACTAATTCAGTTTATTTCAGAACCGGTTGTGATGCTGTTTGATAATACTCCGGCAGTTGTAACAGCAGGAGGACAGTATCTTAGAGGATATATTTGGGATTGTGTTTTTGCAGGAGTGCATTTTTGCTTCAGCGGATATTTTTGTGCATATGGAAAATCAGGAATATCATTTTTTCATAACATTATGTCAATTATATTGGTGCGTGTTCCCGGGGCGTATTTTATGTCATCGCTTTTTGCAGACACACTACTTCCAATGGGACTTGCAGCAGCGGCAGGTTCATTGCTTTCGGTTATTATCTGCTTAATATTCTATGTAAATTTAAGCAGGAACAATAAATTATTTGGAGAGAGGGAATAATTATGAAAAAGATTCTTGTAACAGGTGGAACGGTTTTTGTAAGCAAATATGTTGCGAAATATTATGCGGACAAAGGTTATGAGGTTTATGTACTTAATCGTGGAACAAAACCTCAGATTGACGGAGTGAAATTATTAAAGGCTGATAGAAAAAACATCGGAGACATATTAAAATCAATACATTTTGATATAGTATTTGATATAACTTCATATGACAAGGATGACATTGTAAATCTTACCAATGCCCTTGGAAGTTATGATGATTACATAATGATTAGTTCAAGTGCAGTCTATATGGAAACTTCACCACAGCCATTTGTTGAAGAACAAGAGCCTGGATTAAATAAATTCTGGGGAGCATATGGTGTTGGTAAGATAGAAGCGGAAAAAGCGTTGCTTGCAATAAATCCCAACGCATATATCATTCGACCACCATATTTATACGGACCTATGAATAATGTATACAGGGAAGGGTTTGTGTTTGACTGCGCCATGCAGGACAGGCAGTTTGCACTTCCTAAGGATGGAAGCATGAAAATGCAGTTTTTCCATGTAAAGGATTTATGCAGATTCATGGATGCCATTTTACAGAAGAAACCAGATAATCACATCTTTAATGTAGGAAATAAAGAAACAGTTTCCATTAAAGAATGGGTTAAAATGTGTTACGAAGTTGCAGGAAAAGAGGTAATTTTCAAGGAAATCGAAGAAAAAGTTCCACAGAGAAATTATTTTTGTTTTGCGGATTATGAATATTACCTTGACGTAACAAAGCAGTTTGAATTAATAGATGAAACCATTGACATGAAGGAAGGGCTAAAGGAATCCTTCGACTGGTATGTGGAAAATAGAAATGACGTAAACAGGAAAAATTACGTTGATTATATAGATGAATTTCTTATATGATGGAAAAAACAAAGTATCATTGAGACAATCCGTATGTAGTTGATAGCTTTTAGGATAAATGTTATAATTTTATCATTACATAAAGCGGAGGTTATTACATGTTATTAAAAGAACATTTAAACGAATACACAAAGAATCTGTTACTTGACTGGGCAAGATGTTATGGAGTCAAAGGATTTTCCACCCTTAACAAAGCACAGCTCATTGACAGAATCGTTGAGGCATTTTGTTCTGATGAGATTTTAAGAAAGAGAATGAGCTGTCTTACAAATGAGCAGCTTGAACTTTTTAGAAAAGGACTTAATTCACAGGTTTATATTGAGGATGATGAAATAATTTATGCAGTTAAACTTAATATGTACTGGTTAGGTTCATTTGGTACTGATAGTGAAAATCTTGTTTTGTATGATGAAGTTAAGGATGCATTTTTAAGAATCGATGATGAAAAATTCAAAGAAGAACAGTCCAAGAAGAACTGGCTTATGAAATGTATTGAATACTTTAACTGGTATTATGGTTTAGCTCCACTTGAGATTATTTACAAATTGTATCAGTTGAAGGCGGATTCCTCAATGAATGAGATGATTCAGTTACTTAGTGATATACCTGCGGATATTTTAGGTGCGGGACTGTATCCTATGGATGCATTCGGAAGTGAAACAATTGATAAATCATCAGTGCTTTATTCAGACACAGGCTTGCTGGTTAGTTTTGACATTATGGAGGATCAGGAGCTTATGTATATTCTCGAATCTCAGGATGAAAAGGATTTTTATATTCCAGATGCAGATGAGATTGAGGAGATTTGCAAAGAAGGCTATGAAAAAAGCTCCCCTGTATACATTAAGCTTAATAAATATTTCAAAAATGAGCTTGGCATGAGTAAAAATGAGGCAACAATCTGGTGTCTAGACATCTGGAACAGTTATCTTATTGGTGAGTCACCAGCTGATTTACTTAACGATATGGTTTCTGATGGAATTGAAATCACATCAGATGATAAACTTGATGAATTGTTGTCATTGCTTATTGAGGTGTCAAACGGCACAAGAGTCTTAGAAAACAGAGGGCATAAACCGGCTGAATTATTTGAGCAGAATGAACGAATGAACAATCTTGCTGTATTAAATGATTCCTATAAAGCTGATTCAATCCTCAAAGAGGCTGATAAGCACCTTAAATCAATGGGAATTTCTGTTGATACAACATCCGTTTCCTCAGCAACCATTTCATCGCCTGCAAGCGACAGAAAGATTTATCCAAACGAACCATGTCCTTGCGGTTCCGGTAAAAAATACAAGAAATGCTGCGGCAGAAAATAGCAACCAAACCGGCTTCACTAACCCAAAGCCGATAATCTGATTCAGGAAGCCGACAACTTAAGAGAATAATCATAAGCCATACTAAAGCCAAATTGCAGACTTTGGTATGGCTTTTTTATGCATAAATCCACACCCACCATAAATATTTTCATAGATATCCACAAAACTTTTCTGATAAATCAACTTATATTTTATTCATGTGTAAAAACATATTTCGGCTTATTCAAAGAAATTTATCCTGCCATTTCTGATATTTGTATCAGAGAGTAAAACTTAATTTTGTTGTATCTTCTAATATGAATTTAATACTGGTCTATGGAATTTAAAGGTGTTTTATTAATAGCCATCCTCTGTTGTAATAAGGAATTTTATGCAGATACCAGTTATGGAGCTTTGCAGTAAAATGTTTTATGGCATTGGAAAATATATTTTATTTAAAAATATTACATGCCTTTATTGGTTAAATTTAAAAGTCTTCGTTCATATGCATAACTTTTTCAAATTTTTTTGTAACCATCCACAAATTGCCCAAGGAAAAATTCCTTCTACTTTGCTTGACAAGCAATTTGGTGAGTGTGATATTACTGCTCTTTGACGGAAAAATGATTAAACAGGTTTCTTTCTCAAAAACTACATAAGTCTTCGGCTCAAATGCATAGGTTTTTGGGAATTTTTTGTGACTATACACAAATTTACCAAGGAAAAATTCCTTCTACTTTGTTTGACAAGCAATTTGGTGAATGGTGATATTACTGCCACTTTGGCAAAAACTATATTATATTTGGTTTAAGAAACCGTAATTCTAGTATTTGTAAGGAGTTTGCCTTTTATAAACTGTGGGACGGCAAAATCGCCATCCATGGCTTAAAATTGCCTTGGTGTGCATCCGGCACACCACCAACAGTTTATAAATGACAAACACCAACAAATACACGAATACGCTAAACCAAAACCAAATATAATATAGTTTTCGTCAAATGGCTTAGTAATATCCCTTGGAAAAATTGTGCGGTCAAACATTAGTAGAAGAAAAATTTTCCTTGGATTAAATTTGTAGTATGGTTGCAATATTTCAAAAAACCTATGCATATGAACGAAGACTTATGTAGTTTTACAAAAAAGGCATGTAATATTGTTAAAAAATATTTTCCAACACCCTGAAGCATTTTACTGCAAAACTTCGCAACTGGTATCTGCATAAAAGTTTTTATTACAACAGAAGAATGACTGCTGATAAAACACCTTTAAGTTCCATAGTCCAGTATTAAATTCATGGAAGATACAGCAAAATTAAGTTTTATCCCAGATACAAATACCAAAAATGGCAGGATAAATTTCTTGGAATAAGCTGTAAGAAGTTTTTACAAATAAAAAATATAAGTGGATTTATCAGAAATGTTTTGTGGATATTTAGAAAGATATTTGGAATAGATGTGGATTAAAAAGCCATACCAAAGTTTTGGGTTTAGCTTTAGTATGGCTTTTGGTTATTCGCTTAAGCTGTCAACTTCCTGAATAAGATTATCAAGGTTTGAGTCGATGTTGCCGGTTTTGGTGGTGCTTAGCCAGTCGAAGGTTTCTTCGTATGTGATGTCGCAGGAAGAGTCCTTGGAATAGCTTAGGTCGTAGAGAGTGTCAGCTAAAAGGAAGGCATTCTGGAAATATTGGTTCTCCTTATCGGCAAAAGAAATCCACTTGGTTTTGTCTAAATCAAATGATTCCTTGGATACAAATGAAGCCTCAATGCTGTCAGAGTCCAAAACATTTTCTTTGCCCTCAGAAGATAAATTGAAGACTTTATAAGAGCATGTGGCACTGGAATGTGCTAATTGCGGAATGTATTCCATCAAATAGCTTTTGCCATCAACCTTGGTAAGGAATAATATTTCTCCCAAATTAGAATGAACAGGCATGGTTTTCTTGTATATTTCCTTATCGTTGCTCTTAACGGAAACTATAACATTATCGTCACCTGAATCAGTCTTAGGTGAAATTGTAAGATCAATAGTATCATCAGCCCCGTCATCAGTTAAATCAGCCTTATAGGATAAATTAATCGCCTCATCAGGAAAATCATTTGTAATTTCCCCGGATGAAGTATATTTAAGAATACCAGCAAGAGAAGATGACTCCTTAGCGTTTGTTGTGTCGTCTTCATCGTTAGCAGAAGCCGCATCGTCAGCAGAAGTCTCATCGCTGGCAGAATCACCTTCATCAGCAGAAGAATCTGTTTGTGAAGATTCCTTAACATCCTTAGAAGAATCAGTATCATTTGCTGCACCGTTGGAACATCCAGTGGCAGCCATAGAAAGTAACAATAAAACAGTAATTAATTTTTTTCTCATTATGAACCTCCTTAATATATTCATAATTCCTTGACTTAATTGCTTCATATATTATTATTATTATTAAGGACATAAGTGTCAATAATCAAATTTGATGAGAAAATTGGAAAAATTCATCAAATTTGATGAGTGTACTTTCTGGATGCTTAAAATACTGAATTAAATCAATAAATTAATTTGTGGTTTAATCATTGTAATTGGTTTTTGACAAAAATAATTAAATTACAAAAATACATTTTGAAAATAATCTTGATTTATTGCAAATACTTTAAAAATACAGTACTCATTTAAAATTAGTTACTGATAAATTTATTAGAGAATTTAATTAGAAAAAGAAGAAAAAGTAATAAGTCTATGCACATGAGTTGAATAATTTTTTTGGAGTTGACAAGCGGGTGGAACATTTATATAATTAAACCAGTGGTTCAATTATATAAATGAAAGGAAGAAGTATATGGGAATTATATTGGGATATGTATTGTTGATAGTTTATTTGGTGCTTATGATGAAGTGGGTAGCGAGAAAATTTAATATTACAAGGGTTAATAACATTCTTGGAAAGTTACATAAGCCCCTTGGGGTAATAGCTCTGATACTTGGTATAGTACATTTTATTGTGGTAATCCCTGTGATGAAAAACAGAGATGTTCTGGTGAATTTTACAGGGGTACTGGCATTTGTGTTGATGGTGGCTATTATTGTTTCCTGCCATGTTACAAGAAATAATAAAGTGAAAATGAAGCTTCACAGAATATTTACCATAATCGCATTTGCGTGTATAATTGGGCATGTAGTTACTTATTTTGCAGATTTTATGGAATATCAGAATAATATAGAAAATATAGAAATTGGAATGGTGGATTGTTCTGATTTGGAAGATGGAATGTATGTAGGCGAATATGATGCTGGATATATATATGCTAAGGTCAAAGTGCAGGTAAAAGATGAAAAAATTGTGTCAATCGATTTGCTGGAACATAGAAATGAAAAGGGAAAACCTGCAGAGCAAATAATAGATGATATTCTTAAAAGACAGCAGATTGATGTGGATGAGGTAAGTGGTGCTACAAATTCTTCGAAGGTTATTAAGAAAGCTATCGAAAATGCAATAGGAGGATGACATGGCTAGGCGCAAAAAAGAACCACAGAGTGTTCATAGAAAAAATATTTCCATTGTAGCGGAGAAATTATTTATGGAAAAGGGGATTAATAATACTTCCATGAATGATATAGCAAGGGAATCAGGTTACAGTAAAGCTACTTTGTATGTATATTTTAAGAATAAGGAAGAACTTGTTGGTTTTCTGGTTCTTGAAAGTATGCAAAAATTATATGAATATATAAGTAATGCCATAGTAGTTGAGGATGATTACGAGAAGAGCTATTATAGAATCTGTGATGCGATGATAGAGTATAAAAAGGCATATCCTTTGTATTTTAACATGGTTCTTGACACGATAAATATTGATTTTGACAGCGGAAATTATTTACCTGAGGAAATGGAGACCTTCAAAGTCGGAGAGAAAATCAATGCGCTTTTGTCGGAATATATTCAAAAGGGAATATCCCTTGGAATATTAAGGAGTGACATTGAGATTGTGCCGACCATAATGTCCATGTGGGGAATGTTGTCGGGAAATATAATTTTAGCATTTAATAAGAAGGATTATTTAGGAAGTCTCCTTGGAAAAACCCCAGAGGAATATTTAAAATATGGATTTAATTTGTTATACAGGGCAATTACAAAATAAAAAAATATTGTATTATTGGATGCAAACTGTTAGAATGAGTTATGTAGGAAATACCTACATCATCTTAATGATTGATAGCTGATTGTTAGTATGAGTGTTAGTGTTGATAAATATATATTGAACGTAAATTTTTAATTTTGAATTCATAATTTATAGTTTCTTGTTTCTTAGTTTCTTGTTAGTGTTTATTTGTTACAAAACACTAATCACAAAATACTATTTTAGTTATCGATTATTGGATGAATTAAATTATTAATCATTATATTACAATAGAAGGAACACACATATTGTGTGCAAGGTGGAGAAATGAAGAATAGATAATTTAGTTTAGGTAGAACACATATATTTTTTTGAGAACCCATATCTGTATGGGTGTTTTGTGTACGCTTAATCTGATTATCGAAGATTCATTCCTTTTTGTCTTGTTACATTATGTAATTTTGGCTATAAATAGGATTTATTTCTGTCGGTCTGTTTTGCGTATGCAAAATGGACTTTTTTATTTACAGGAGGAAATAACATGGCTCAGATTATGGTAAATAATGTAACATTTGGATATGAAGGAAGTTTTGATAATGTTTTTGAGAATATTTCCTTTTCCATAGATACTGATTGGAAAATTGGTTTCATAGGAAGAAACGGAAAGGGAAAGACCACATTTTTAAATTTGTTAATGGGAAAATATGAATATACCGGAAACATAAATACATCAACGGTATTTGATTATTTTCCATATGAGGTGAGTGAAAGGGATTTTGATAAGACGGCGGATGAACTTATGGATTCATGGAAGGTCGGCGTGGAAAGCTGGAGGGTAATCTGTGAACTTGCAGCTTTGAATGTGGATGCGGAAATTTTATACAGACCTTTTGGAACACTAAGTCATGGTGAGCGTACAAAAATAATGCTTGCAGTTTTGTTTTCAGGGGACAATGATTTTCTTTTGATTGATGAACCTACAAATCATCTGGATAAGGAAGCGAGGGAGGTTATCAAGGAATATTTAAAATCCAAGGAGGGTTTTATTCTTGTATCCCACGACAGAGATTTGCTTGATGCCTGCACCAATCATATGCTGATTTTTAACAGAGAATCCATAGAAGTTATGTCCGGAAATTTTTCTACATGGTGGAAGCAAAAGGAAAGAGCAGATATAAACGCTTTGGCGGAGAATGAAAAACATAACAAGGAAATCAAGAAGTTAAGGGAAACTGCTGACCGTTCAAATAGGTGGGCTATCAAAAATGAAGCCACAAAAATAGGATTTGATCCATTAAAAGAGCCAGAAAGAAATATCAGCACAAGGGCGTATATTGGGGCAAAAACCAAGAAAATGCAATCCAGAGTTAAAAATTATCAAAACAGAATGGAAAGAAGTATAGAACAAAAGGAAGGACTGCTTAAGGACATTGAAGAGACGATTGATTTAAAACTCCAGCCATTATCATATCACAAGAAAAGGCTTATTGAATGCAGGGATTTTTCCATGAAATATAAAGATGGAAAGGAAATGCTTTTTGATGAACTGACCTTTGAAGTGATGGAAGGTCAAAGGGTGTTTTTGTGCGGAGAAAACGGCTGCGGAAAGTCAAGTCTTATTAAAGCTATATTAGAACTTAACAAAACAGGCAGTCTTTCAGATACTAATTTTACAACAAAGGGGGAATTAATTGTTCCAGGTAACCTTGTTATTTCATATATAAGTCAGGATACATCCATGCTAAAGGGAAATTTAAAGGATTTTGCCAAGGATAATGGTATTGATTATACTCTTTTTCTTTCTATTTTAAGGCAGCTTGATTTTGACAGAAAACAATTTCAAAAGGATATGAAGGAATTTTCGGAGGGACAGAAGAAAAAGGTTTTAATTGCATCAGGTTTATTGAAAAAAGCTCATATTTATATCTGGGATGAACCGTTGAATTATATAGATGTATTTTCAAGGATGCAAATTGAAAGGGTAATAAAGGATTTTAATCCAACAATGATTCTGGTGGAGCATGACGTGCGTTTCAGGGAGGAAATAGCAACGGATATTATAGAAATTAAACTTACGAAATAAAAAAACTTTTGTATGTAAAAAATTAGAAAAATGCCTTGCCATTTCATCATTCATGTTTCATAATAGAAACGATAGGTTAAAAAGTAACAAAATGGAGGAATTCTTATGGTAGAATGGAATAACTTTGATACCCTTAATGCATATAGCGCATTAAAGGATACTAAGAAGGTAAACCTTGTAGAGGCTATGTCAGGTGAAAACGGAGCAAATCGTGTAAAAAATTACAATGTTCCAATGGCAGCAGGTCTTAGTTATAATTATGCATCAAAGCAGGTTGATGATGATATTATTGAAAAACTTGAAGCACTTGCACAGGAAGCTTCACTTGTAGATAAATTCGAAGAACTTTATAACGGAGCTGTTATTAATACAGGAGAGAAAAGACTTGTTCTTCATCAGTTAACAAGAGGACAGCTTGGTAAAGATGTAGAAGCTGACGGAGTTAATAAGAGAGATTTCTATGTTGCACAGCAGAAGAAGATTGCTGATTTTGCAAACAAAGTTCATAACGGTGAGATTACAAATGCCGCAGGAGAGAAATTCACAACAGTAGTACAGATTGGTATCGGTGGAAGTGATTTAGGACCTCGTGCCATGTATCTTGCATTAGAAAACTGGGCAAAAGAGAATAACACATTTAAGATGGATGCTAAATTCATCAGTAACGTAGATCCAGATGATGCTGCTGCAGTTCTTAATTCAACAGATGTAGCACATGCAATTTTCGTTCTTGTATCTAAGTCTGGAACAACACTTGAGACACTTACTAACGAATCATTTGTTAAAGAAGCACTTAAGAAAGCCGGATTAGATCCTGCAAAACACATGATTGCAGTAACAAGTGAGACATCTCCACTTGCAAAGAGTGATGATTACCTTGAGGCATTCTTCATGGATGATTATATTGGAGGACGTTTCTCTTCAACTTCAGCAGTTGGTGGAGCAGTTCTTTCATTAGCATTTGGTCCTGATGTATTCGCAAGATTCTTAGACGGTGCAGCAGAGGCAGACAAACTTGCAGCTAAGAAGGATGTTAAGGAAAATGCAGCATTACTTGATGCACTTATCGGTGTATATGAGCGTAACGTACTTGGATATGGTTCAACAGCAGTTCTTCCATACTCTCAGGCACTTAGCCGTTTCCCAGCTCATCTTCAGCAGCTTGATATGGAGTCTAACGGAAAATCAGTTAACCGTTTCGGAGAGCCTGTAAATTACAAGACAGGTCCAATGATTTTCGGAGAGCCAGGAACAAACGGACAGCATTCATTCTACCAGTTATTACATCAGGGAACTGATATTATTCCACTTCAGTTCATCGGATTTAAGAACAGCCAGATTGGTTTGGATGTTAATATTCAGGGAAGCACAAGCCAGCAGAAGCTCTGCGCTAACGTTGCAGCTCAGATCGTAGCATTTGCATGTGGTAAGAGTGATGATGATAAGAATAAGAACTTCGAGGGAGGCCGTCCTTCAAGTATCATTATCGGAGATAAACTTACACCTGAATCACTTGGTGCACTTCTTGCTCATTACGAGAACAAAGTTATGTTCCAGGGATTTGTATGGAATATTAACAGTTTCGACCAGGAAGGTGTTCAGCTTGGTAAAGTACTTGCTAAGAAAGTACTTGCTCATGAGACAGATGGAGCGCTTAAAGTATACAGTGACCTTTTAAATATCTAAGATAAATTTTGATACTGTCCGGTATGATGCCGGGCAGTATTTTTTGTTGAGATAAATAAGTACTTTTGATACAATATATATAAAGATAAATAATTCTAAATAACATAAGATTAAGGGATAGAATATGAATTTCTGCTTTGCTTGAATTGAAAATATGCATATATTGCTCTAATTCATATGCGGGGGTGAAGGATGGATAACTGTAATTGTATTACTGAATTGTATAATATATTTGCAAAATTGTGTCAGTATATAGTAACGGGCAGAGAAAAAAATTATCTCGTAAGGTACGGTTGCATATCAACAAATGAAAAAAAACGTATAAAACTTGAAATCGAAAAAAACACAAGTCTTTTCAGAGGGGAAAATGGACGCTTCGTAAGGGTGAGCATGGAAAATATAGACCAGAGGTTTGTTGATGAAATATGCAGTTTTTCAAGAAAACTTATGGACGAAGATGACAATAATTCCATTATGGGATTGTTGCAGGCACTTGACGGAACACTGTCTGAGGTTCTTAAATTAGAAGTTAAGAAATTTCAGAAAGAGAATTTTTCCAAGGAATTAAATACAAACAGGAAAGAAACAGGAATTGGTCTTTTACCCAGATGTGACTGTGTATGGGCGAGAAAAAGCAGAATGTCCTATTCATATAGAAGAATTGATAATTATCTTAAGCATTTTATGGTTATGGAAGACAGGGTTTTGTATGAAATTAAAGACAGACATATTTTTTTGCCTAATAACTTTTTTAAGAATTTTGATAAGACAAAAATGCTATATGTTGCAGCAAGTCCAATAACCGCCAAGGCAAATTTTGATATAAACAGATACGAAGATGATAACTTTAAGGTTTTTTCAATAAAATATAAAAAAGAATGTGAAGAAAAGGATAATATGCTGGTGTGGGATAAAATATGCACAGCAGGCAGGGCCGGAAGTGAAATTATAATATTTCCGGAGATGCTTGGAAATAGTTCTATGGTAGAATTTATTGGGAATAAGCTTAATAGCCTGGATAATAAATCAAGAAAAAACATTCCGGCAATGATTGTTCTTCCCTCTTTTTCTGATGATGGGGAGAATACCTCTACGGTATTTGATAAATTTGGAAATATACTTGCAGTTCAGCATAAGCATAATCCATATGTAATGAATACTCCGGAAGGCGATTACATGGAGAATCTTAACACCATTCATAATGAAATAAATGTTTTTCATTATGAGGGGATTGGGCGCTTTGCGATTTTGATATGCAAGGATTTTCTTACCACAAGATATATGGAGAGAATCATGAGGGGATTTATGCTTACCATGATTATTGTTCCGTCATTTTCCACAGGAGCTTATGATTTTAAAACGTCATTTGATTTGTGCGCACATGATTATTGTAACGTTGTCTGGATAAACAGCTGCTCGGCAATGGTGCCGGAGAAAGCAATGAATTTTGAAAACATAGGCTATGTCAGAAAGCGAATATCAAGGTATGATGATGAGTCGGAGGCGCTTTGCAAGATGAAACCCTGTGAGGGGCTTTTTGAGGGAAAATGCGATAACAGCTGCATTTATTATGATAGTTTTGGTAAAATATAATGTGAAACGGAGGATGTTATATGAAGTTTTTAAACATCAAAAGAATTGAAAAAGCAAAGCATATCTGCAGATATGATTTGGAATATGAAACAGAGGATAAAAGAATAAAAAAATATGAGATTGTAAGCAGGGACAGACATTTACATTCTCTGGAGGATTTACAGTCATGGTCAAGTAAGACCGTTGTTATTATTGCCATTAACAAGGAAAACGGCAAACTTTTATTAAATCGTGAATTCAGAATGGCGGCAGGAGACTGGATATACAATTTTCCATCAGGAATGATAGATCCTGGGGAGACACCTAGTCAGGCGGCAAAACGAGAGCTTGAAGAAGAAACAGGTCTTATAATGGAAAGACGTTTATACAGAATGAAAAGCAGTTATAATGCGGTGGGAATAACAAATGAAACAAGCTCCGTTGTTCTTGCAGAAGTCTCAGGGGAGATTGTAGACAAGCATAATCCATTCGAAGAAATTGAGGCAGGATGGTATTCTAAGGAAGAAGTTAAAGAATTACTTAAAAATTCAAAAATGTCTGCCAGAGCGCAGATGTTTGGATTTGTATGGGTATACGGAGAGCTTCAGATAGAAAAATTAGTAGAGGAATTTGAATAATGAAATTAGACTTTAAGATTAACGAAGAAAAATTATTACACAATGCATATGAACTTTTGGATTTGGATTCGAAATTATGGGATGAATATGAAGGTGCTTTTGGAAGTGTAATTAATGAGATAATGGTGCTAAATAAGGTAATTAACGGGGAAGAGGTTTACGAAGAGGATTATTATGATGCCCTTGACAGCCTTATTCAGGGTGTTTCTGTTCCTGGAATTTCTTATGACGCTAAATATATTAGTTTGCCTTATCTTGTGAAATTATTTGAGCTTGAAAGTCAAACAGGAAGTCCTGAAGAACAGTTTCAGCTTATTTTAAATTTAGGACCTGTGATTGCCTGTGATTATAAAGAACCGGATGCCGGCATCAAAGAAGACATTTTTAATAATTATCTTTCGGCAAAAGAAGCCTTCGCTGAAATGGTCAAGATTTTCCTGATGGAGTATGTTGATTCCCTTGTGGAATTTGGTGAAGAAGAAAAGACATGGTTTATGGCATGTGTTCTTGCCATCCTTGATGATCCGGGGGCTGCAAATGCAATGATGAGCCTTGTGTTCGAGGAAATGTATGTAATATGTGACGGCTGCGGGGATTGTAACGAGGACATTGATTCTCTCCTTGGAGAAGAATGTGAATACATTAAAGTGGCTAAGGATGTAACAGGACAGTGGGATGGGAACGATTTGTCCGACACATACCTTTGGATTAGCAATTTTGCACAAATTTTAGGGTGCAATGATGTAATAAATGCCCTAAGACACTACTACGGCACATACACCTGTCCAAAATGCGGCAAAAAGATGCTCGTCATGGACGGCGTAAAACGTTACCTTAATTAATTCACACACATATATATAAGATGTTGAAATATACAAGTTCATATTTTTTTAGAGTAAATAAACTTAATTTGAATTTTGAAGGATTTTATCCCAACTGACAATATAAGTATTTGCTCATATATTTGATTAATAAATTTTGCGACCATTCCCAAAATGTCCAAGTGAAAATATCTTCTACTTTGTTTGACAATTAATTTAGTGAGATGTGATATTACCGCCTCTTTGGATAAACTATATAAAATTCATGTTTAAAAATCGTAAATCTAGTCTTTGTAAGGTATTTGCCACTCTTCGAGTCAAACTGTGGGGACGGCAAAAACCGCCCTCCATGGCTTAGGTTTGCCTGAGTGTGCTTCCTGCACACTCCACTCCACAGTTTGATGAATGGCAAATGCCAACAAAGACACGATTACGCTAATAAAACCTGAATTTTATATAGTTTATTCCAAAGGGCTGGTAATATCATCAGGAAAAATTGTGACGTCAAACAATTAGTAGAGGAAAAATTTTCACTTGGTTACATTTTGAAGCATGGTTGCAAAAAGTTTTATAAATCAGATATATGAGCGAATTTTTTTATTAAAGTTTGTGGGATAAAATCCTTATAAAATTAGAATTTAAGTTTTACATTTTAAACAAAAATGTGTGTGATTAAATATTTGGCAGAATTGTCTAAAATTTAGGCAAATAATGTGTAAATTTAGTGTTAAGTTACGAATTTAAACTGAGAATAGAGTTTTTGTTAAAAAAATACTAGCATTTTTAATCATCTAGAAGTAAAATAAAGTGGAGTTTGATTAGTGAGGATTTGAAAATGTTAGGGACAAATAATCAGGGACGATTGTTGCTGGAGGTTTTGCTGGTGTCATTTACGGTATTACTTCTTGTGGCATTTCTAACACCTGCCTATTTTAGTTATCTGGAAAAGAGCAGGCTCACTTCTTATTTGGATACCGCTAATAGCATTAAGGAATATTGTGAGGTGGCGTCCATCGAGGCATCATGCGAAGATGTTTCCACTGTAAACGGATTAAATATTTTGAATATGGCAAAAGAGGATTTGAATTCCGTAAACTGGAAGGATACCTCATGTTCAATAGCCTATGATGAAGATGGTAATATTTCAGTTTTTAAAGTGAAATATGGAGATGAAAGTCATGGTTATGAATACATTTTTTCCTATGACCAGGGAAACATTAAGACATTGAATGAATCTGGTCTGGAGTCTACAGTAGATGGCTGGTTCATTCAGGAGTATTAACGAAGTGAAGGAAGATGGTCTGGACTCATTTGCGAATCAGGGTAGTTAGGAAAAGCATAAAGTCGTGATCGTCCGACAAAGAGCAAATGAACAAAGGAGAGTATGCATGAAGAAAATGAAAAAAACAGTAGTTTTTTCAATGACTTTTGTCATGCTGACAACGGGGGTGAACAATATTTCCGTAAGTGCGGCTTCAATTGCTGACATGTCAGTAAATACTACTGTCAAAGACACGGCTTCAGTTAAAATGACCTGGAGTAAGCACAGTGTTGACGGCTACGAGATATATCGTGAAGAATACGATGAGGCAGAAGATGAATATATATCTACATGTATAGCAGATGTTGACGGAGACTTAAAGACTTATACAGATACGTCAACAGAAGAAGAAACCCATTATTATTACACTGTCAAAGGATATGTAAATTCACATGACGACAGGAAATACCTGTATCAGGCAAAAGACATTGATGTATATACAGGCTTATCCGAAGTGTGGAAAGGAAGCATAAAGAATGTATCCGGCGGCGTAAAGCTGTTTATGAATTATCGTAAAGCACAGTGTATGACACCAACTGGTGTCTGGATTTACAGAAAAGAAGCAGGTGGAAGCTATAAGAGAATAGCATCCAGACCATTTACGGATGACGATAAAAAAGGGCTTATAGCATATAAGGACACAAAAGTAACAGCAGGAAATACATACAAATACAAGGTAAAATTATACAAAACAATAAACGGCACAAACAAAGTTGGAGAAACTTCGGATGCTGTTTCAATCACATACAGAAACAGTATTCCACAGATTACCGGAAAGCTTCTGACAAAAGAAGGTAATCAAAGCACTATTTCATATTCAGTAACAAGTAACAAAGGAAATTATACGGTGTCAATTCCAACTGACAGTATAATCAAATATGAATCAAAGAAATATTCAACAAGCAGTAAGAAGGTTCAGTATCTAAAGCTGGTTTCTTACAGCACTGACAATAAGTCATGGAAAAGCTACACAAGTAAAACTTTTCCAAAGAATATAGATATTGCTTCAGGCAATACGGTTTATTTAAAATATATGCCTTGTACAGGAGATAAGAAGCTTACCAATAAGAAATTCCTGTTTAAGTATTCAGGATATAACAAAGCTTCAATAACTCAAGGGATTGAGTATAATAAAAAAACATATAATTTCGATATACAATTTAATAGTAAAAATAATAAGGTAACTGTTTACTAAGCAAAAAGGGTTAACAGGTGAGGTCATGAATAATAAAACAATCAGAATAAGACATATTAAGTTAGGCATTTTATCTATTGTATTTTTGATGTTTCTTTCAATATCAATCGGAGGAGGTATTGGCCGAGAAACAGTTAATGCTGCAGTTGTAGTTAAGCAGAAATCAGTGGATCTTAATATCATACCGGATAAGAGAAATACCAAGGCAAAGACACCGGCAGGTGGATTTAAGGAAGTAACAAGAGGAGGCACTCTTAAGGCTAAGAATGCAAGCGGAAAGGATGTTGATGTTACTCTTTTGGATTCAGGAACAACGCAAAAGATTAATCTTCAGTATGCACACAAGAATTTGAAGGGAACAGTTATTTTTGAGAATTATGATTTTTCAAAAAATCTTTCAGTTTTTTGTGTATTAGGTGAAAATGTTCGTAATTCGAAATCCGAAGAAATTAATTTCATATTTAAAAATTGTGTATTTAATTCATTTAGTGTAGGCAGAGAGGAAAGGGATTATGTATCCTATACTTTCGAAAGATGTACATTTAAGAGTTTTTCAGGAAGTAATACCAAATTTGAAAAATGCTATTTCGGTGGCGGAGTAGGGGACAGAATTATTCCATTTTGTAATATTACATTGAATAAATGTTATATTGCCAATCCACCAAGCAGTATTAAAAATGATGGTATAGTTCATGTAGATGGAACACAGATTTACGGATGGAAGACAACAAAGGCACATGATATCCGATTTACAGGATGCAGATTTGAGATGCCTGCGGTAGCTTATCCAACTGCCCCAAATACATACGTTAATGCCTGCATTATGTTGCAGCTTGAATTTAATGACGGATATAATATGAAATTTAGCGATTGTTATCTTAATGGTGGAGGATACACCATCTATGCTCATGCCAAGGGCGATAGCTGGAAGATGTCAAATATCGTATTTAACAACATTACATTCGGATGTAGTGCGAGATTTGGAAGATTATATTACAAGGTAGATTCAGCGGTTGAGACAAATCAGAAAACATGGAAAGATGCAAGCTCAATTTATGTTGGTACAGTAAAAAGAAGTGCTGTGGAAGATTCAACATTTATGACTGTAAGTAACGACACAAATGTGGAGAGAACATTTAAGGTGTGCACATCGACAGGACATACTTATACTTACAAGATTGCTGCTTGTCCAACTGCAAAGGAATTTTCAGGAAAGACATTTGATGATTTTCCATTTGATATTCAATATAAGATTCCAGAAAAATGTCAGTTTATTGTAGTTTATGATGTTACTAATGGAACACCGGTACAGGTTCGATATGTAAACTGGAGTAACAAAGTTAAGTTTAAGAAGACTAAGGTATCAGGTAAAACTGCCACAATCACATGGAAGAAGGCAAGTGATGTAACAGGTTACCAGTTACAGTGTTCATCTAAGAAGACATTTACTTCAGCTACAACAAAGACTGTAAAAATTAAAGGGCTGAATAATACTAAAGTCAAAGTTACCAACAAGAAAAAGGCTAATACATATTATACAAGAATCAGAACTTATAAGGTAACAAAGATTAATGGTAAAAATGCCATTGTATATGGAAAGTGGTCTGCAATTAAGACTTTAAAGAAATAATTTGTAATTAAATATTATAAATGGCTTATTAATTAAAAACAGGGATTGAAATGATAATATCTTCAATCTCTGTTTTTTTACATAATAATACATGA
Source organism: Agathobacter sp. (assembly GCA_036308125.1). Taxonomy (GTDB): domain Bacteria; phylum Bacillota; class Clostridia; order Lachnospirales; family Lachnospiraceae; genus Roseburia. The sequence continues at coordinate 8,152 of JAXJWH010000140.1, read as the reverse complement.
TAAAAATGTAATGCATGAGGAAAATATGATACATGAGAAAAGTATAATGCGTGAGAAAGGCTAAAGGGATATAATAAGTATAGGATATGCATGTGGAACTTAGAATATGAAAAAACATAAATATTATGTAAAAAAATGACATGTAAAAGGATTTTGACATGCAAAAATAGCATTTTGTAAACCACATTTGATGGTATTCAAGAAAGACATAGGGTAAATTATTGGTGAAGGGAGAGCAAAGATGGAACTGGGAAAGAGAATCAAACAATACAGAAGTGAATTAAATATGAATCAGGATGCGTTGGCTGAGAGAATGTATGTGTCAAGACAGACAATATCCAACTGGGAAAATGGCAAAAGTTATCCTGATGTTCATAGTCTGATTTTACTTGGGGAAATTTTTGATGTATCCTTGGATACTTTAATTAAAGGAGATGTGGAAATTATGAAAGAAATAATCAATGAGAAGGATATTAAAAATTTTGATTTCTATGGAAAGATTTATACACTTCATCTGGTGATAACCATATTAGCGGCGGCTCCGTTAATGATTGGACTTAAAGCTGCAGGATATGTAATTTTTGCTATTTTATTTATTATCACCATGTACTGGGCTTTGAAAGTGGAGAAAGTCAAAAAGGAAAATGACATTCAGTCGTATCGTGAGATAGTAGAATTTATGAAGGGGAGAAAACTTGAAAAAGAAGACAAAATTGCTGAGGTGGCAAAAAGACCATATCAGAAGGTTATGCTGGTTATGTTATCAGCGGTTATTGCAGCTGTTGTATGCATAGTAATGGCATTTTTGATGATGAAAATCGGATAAAAAGGGATACATACATTCTTACGACAAAAAAAGAGGTTTCAGAAATGGAACTTCTTTTTTGAATATGGTATAAATTACCAAAAACATATATGAAAAATTTTGAAAAATTGTCAACACTTACATGATGAAATGTGATATTATATCAATTGTAAAAACCCCCCAATACATTATATATTTTTACTATCCCCATAGTAAAATACCTTCTCCTAAAAGACAGTTGTTCGACAAACTGTCTTTTTTTTATTCAAAAAGCATATAATGTTGACAGAGATATTAAAAGGATATATAATACATTCTAGTGAGTAAAACAGAGTATGTTTTGCAAAGCGAATTATTGATTGAGTTAGAAGCTCAAATTTTATAAGTTGATTACTTTATAATCAGTGCTAGGCACGTCATCTTGTGAAACGGTCAATATGAGTAGTAATTTATGCAGAGATACTCTATATGAAGAAAATAGAACGTTAACGAGCAGGTGGAGTAGCCACCTGCTTTTTGTATAATTTTAAAGCAAATATTAAAGCAAATAGAATCATTAAAGAATAGTAATAAAAGCAGTAGTAAGTAGAGGTTATGAAAATGAATCAGAAATCAGCACCAATTTATGAAGCTCTTGAGAGATTTAGAAAAAGAAGAGTAGTTCCCTTTGATGTACCGGGACACAAAAGAGGCAGGGGAAATCCTGAACTTGTAGAATTATTAGGAGAAAAATGCGTAGGGCTGGATGTAAATTCAATGAAGCCACTGGATAATCTGGGACATCCAATATCTGTTATCAGGGATGCGGAGATGTTAACGGCGGAGGCATTTGGGGCGGCACATGCTTTTCTTATGGTAAATGGTACAACAAGTGCCGTACAGACAATGATTTTATCTGTATGCAAGGCGGGAGATAAGATAATTCTCCCAAGAAATGTCCATAAAAGTGTAATAAATGCACTGGTGCTTTGCGGAGGAATTCCGGTATATGTGGAAGTCAAGGTGGACCACAAAATAGGAATTGCCCTTGGAGTTGAGATGGAGAACATGAGAAGGGTAATGGATGAAAACCCTGATGCCAAGGCAGTTTTTATAAATAATCCTACATATTATGGAATATGTTCAAATATGGTGGAGATAGTCAAAATGGCACACGAGCGTGGAATGAAAGTATTAGTGGATGAAGCTCATGGAACTCATTTGTATTTTGGAGAGAATCTTCCTATTTCGGGAATTAAGGCAGGAGCTGATCTTGCGGCGGTTTCCATGCATAAATCAGGAGGAAGTCTGACACAAAGTTCAATCCTTTTGTGTGGTGAGGCGGTTGATTCAGAATATGTAAGACAGATTATCAATCTTACACAGACTACAAGTGCTTCTTACCTATTACTTTCAAGTCTTGATATTTCAAGACGAAATCTGGCATTGAGAGGAAGGGAATCCTTTGCCAAGGTGAGCAAAATGGCAGAATATGCAAGAAATGAGATAAATGAAATCGGCGGATATTATGCATATGGTAAGGAACTTATTGACGGCGACAGTGTTTTTGACTATGATGTAACAAAACTTTCGATTTATACTCAGGGAATCGGACTTACAGGAATTGAGGTTTATGATTTATTAAGGGATGAATATGACATTCAGATAGAATTTGGTGATATCGGAAACATACTGGCATATATTTCCATAGGCGACAGAATTCAGGATATAGAAAGACTTGTTGGAGCTCTTGAGGATATCAAGAGGGTATATGGCAAGGATACCAATGATTTATATTGTGGTGATTTTATTCAGCCGAAAGTTGTTACTTCACCACAGAAGGCGTTTTATGCGGAAAAGATTCAGCTTCCATTACATGAAACAGCCATGGAAGTAAGTGGAGAACTTGTGATGTGCTATCCACCGGGAATTCCTATTTTAACTCCCGGGGAACTTATCACAGAGGAGATAATTGAATACATTTCATACGCAAAGGAAAAAGGCTGCTCCCTTCAGGGAACTCAGGATCCGGATTGTAATATGATAAATGTATGTAAATATAATCGTAATTAACATTCTTAATAAAATGTGAATTAATAAAAATTAGTTGGATTTTGGGAGGAGAGAAAATGGATATTTGGTTTTCTCAAATGGATACGGATAATGTAAAGACAAGTGTTCGTGTTGATAAACAGCTTTTTAGTCAGGAAAGCGATTACCAGAGAATTGATGTATTTGAGTCTAAGGAATTTGGCAGAATGATTGTATTAGACGGTGATATAATATTTTCTGAGGCGGATGAATTTATATATAATGAAATGGTTGTTCATGTGCCAATGGCGGTTCATCCAAATGTTAAGGATGTGCTGATTATAGGTGGCGGTGACGGTGGTGTTGCAAGAACAATAATTGAATATCCGGAGATAGAAAGAATAGATGTAGTTGAGCCTGATGAGCTTTTTGTAAGGGTAAGTAAGGAGTTTTTCCCGGAAACAGCAAAGGGGTTTGATGATCCAAGAGTAACGGTTTATAATCAGGATGGGCTTAGATTTCTCAGAAGGTGCATAGGAAAATACGACCTTATTATCAATGACTCAACAGATCCCTTCGGACATACGGAAGGATTATTTACAAGGGAATTTTATGGAAGCTGTTATAGGGCGCTTAAGGATGATGGAATCATGGTATACCAGCATGGAAGTCCCTTCTATGATGAGGACGAGCAGGCTTTCAGGGCAATGCACAGAAAAGTATACAGATGTTTTCCAATAAGCCGAGTGTATCAGGCAAGTATCCCAACATGTCCGGCGGGTTACTGGATGTTTGGATTTGCATCGAAAAAATATCATCCACTTAATGATTTTGATCCTAAAAGGTGGAATGACAGAGATATCAAGACATGGTACTATACAACAAATCTACATCAGGGGGCGTTTATGTTGCCAAAATATGTAGAGGATTTATTAGAAGAGGAGGAAAAATAGATTATGAGCAGATTAATGATAATTGGATGTGGAGGAGTAGCTTCGGTTGCAATTAACAAATGTTGTCAGAATAGTGAGATATTCGATGAGATAATGATTGCAAGCCGTACAGTTTCAAAGTGTGATGCTTTAAAGGAAAAATTAGAAGCAAATACCAAGACAAAGATAACAACTGCCAAGGTAGATGCAGATAATAAGGACGAGCTTGTGGCATTAATTAATGAATATAAGCCTGATGCAGTTTTAAATGTTGCATTGCCTTATCAGGATCTTACTATTATGGATGCATGTCTTGAGGCAAAGGTTGATTATATTGATACAGCTAATTATGAGCCGGAAGATACTGATGATCCTAAGTGGAAAGAAATTTATGAAAAAAGATGTAAGGAGCTTGGATTTTCCGCTTATTTTGACTATTCATGGCAGTGGGCTTATGAAGAAAAATTTAAGGAAGCCGGACTTACAGCCCTTCTTGGTACAGGATTTGATCCTGGAGTAACAAGCGTATTTGCAGCATATGCCAAGAAGCATTATTTTGATGAAATTCACACAATAGACATTTTGGATTGTAACGGTGGTGACCATGGATATCCTTTTGCCACAAATTTCAATCCTGAAATAAATTTAAGGGAAGTGTCAGCTCCAGGTTCTTATATGGAAAATGGCAAATGGGTGGAAATTCCAGCAATGAGTATTAAAAGAGAATACAATTTCCCAGAGGTTGGAATGAAGGATATGTATCTTCTCCACCATGAAGAGATTGAGGCATTGGGAAGAAATATGCCAGAGGTTAAGAGAATCAGATTCTTTATGACATTTGGACAAAGCTATCTTACTCATATGAAATGTCTTGAGAATGTGGGAATGCTTTCTACTACTCCTATTGAATTTAATGGTCAGCAGATTGTTCCAATTCAGTTTTTGAAGGAATTACTTCCTGATCCAGCTTCATTAGGACCTAGAACAGTTGGAAAAACAAATATTGGATGTATTTTCACCGGAATTAAGGATGGTAAAGAAAGAAGTATATATATTTACAATGTTTGTGACCATCAGGAATGTTATAAGGAAGTTGAGTCACAGGCTATTTCATATACAACAGGTGTGCCTGCGATGATTGGAGCAATGATGGTATTAACAGGTCAGTGGAAGAAACCTGGAGTATTCACAACAGATGAATTTGATCCTGATCCATACATGGAGGCGCTTAATAAGTGGGGACTTCCATGGGTAGTTGAGGAAAATCCGGTACTTGTTGATTAATATAAAATATAAAATTAATTATTGCATATATTTAGTATAAAATTTAAGGAGAATAAAATGATAGATGATTTTTGCAAGCAACTTATAGGAGAGGATGTTAAGCTTTTTTCTGAGGTGATGGACTGCGTCTTGAATCCTTCAGCCTACTTCGAGAATCATTTGGAGGATTTTCTTGAAAGAGGATTTGATGAAGAAGACATTGAGGAAGTAGATGACATCAGACTTCTTGGAATGGTGGATATTCTTATTGCCAACGAGTTTGCCTGTGAATTGGACTGGAAGACTGATATAGATGAATTTATTCACTGGGTTGAGGAAATGCCGGTAATAAAAAGAAACGGTCTTACTCTTGACAGAGGTGACTTTGATGAGGATGATTGCATTGCAATCTGGTGTAAGATAGTGGACGACAAATGGAAGGAAAATGATATCTGTATAGCTGCAATTGACATTGAAAGCGACAGTTATGTTATTTTCCCATATGCAGCTTCGAAGATGAACAATCTTATTGCAACTGCAAACGGATGTGGAATCAGAGTCGATTATGCTAAGAATATGTAATAGGATAAGAGGTTAGAAGATGCAACTTTGTGAAGTTTTAACTCCTTCATATGTATTGGATGAGAAGAAATTAATTAATAATTTAAAAATACTAAAAAGGGTTGAAGATGAAGCAGGCTGTAAGATTTTGCTGGCACAGAAGGCTTTTTCCATGTTTTATGCATATCCCATTATTGCAAAATATATAAGCGGAACGACAGCAAGCGGGTTGTATGAGGCAAGGCTTGGCAAGGAAGAGATGGGTAAGGAAAACCATGTGTTTGCTCCGGCTTTTAAGGAGGATGAAATTGACGAGCTTGCAGATATTTGCGACCATGTGATTTTTAATTCATTTTCCCAGCTTAAAAAATATAAAGACAGGTGCGTGGGGCGGACAAGTATTGGAATAAGGATTAATCCTGAATGTTCCACACAAGGAGAAAATCCTATATATGATCCATGCGCCAAAGGTTCAAGACTTGGTGTTACCCTTAATGCATTTGAGAAAGGAATCAGGGAAGAAGGAATTGAAGATGTCATAGAAGGGATTCATTTTCACACTCTATGTGAGCAGAATTCTGACGATTTGGAGACTACTCTTAAAGCGGTGGAAGAAAAATTCGGAAAATATCTTCATAAGGTTAAGTGGATAAACATGGGAGGCGGACATCATATTACAAGGGATGATTATGATGTTGAAAGACTTATCCGTCTTATTAAAAATATCAAAGAAAAATACAATGTTGAGGTATATCTTGAACCAGGCGAGGCGATTGCCCTTAATGCAGGATATCTGATAACTGAGGTTATGGATGTTGTGGACAATGATATAAAGACGCTGATTCTTGATGCGTCGGCTGCCTGCCATATGCCGGATGTTCTTGAGATGCCATACAGACCACCATTAAGGGATAGCGGAGAGGCAGGAGAACTTAGATATACTTACAGACTTTCATCCTGCACATGTCTTGCAGGTGATATAATTGGAGATTATTCCTTTGACAGAGAGATTAAACCGGGGGACAGGTTATGTTTTGAGGATATGGCTATATATTCCATGGTTAAAAATAATACATTCAATGGAATGGCACTTCCTTCGATTTATACCATGAAAGAGGATGGCTCACTTATGCTTGTCAGAAAATTCGGATATGATGATTTTAAAATGAGATTATCATAACAATTAAAGAAATATCTAAAGTAAGCATGTTAACACATATTTATATATGACAGAAGTTTCGTATTAATATGTTTAACATGCTTTTTTATAAAAAAATATAGGTTTATTGCAGTTAATACAAAGCAAATGAGGTTAATTAAATATGGAATTAATGAATACGCCAAGGGAAGACGGATTCCGTATGCCCGGAGAATTTGAAAAACATGAAGGTTGTGTGATGATATGGCCGGTAAGACCTGGTTCATGGCCATATGGCGGCAAGGAGGCTAAGGAAACATTTTCGAAGGTGGCAAGAGCCATTGCGGAAAGTGAAAAGGTCTGGATGTGCGCAGGGAAGGAAGATATTCAAAGTGTGCAGGAGATTTTTAAGGATGATACAAATATTTTTCCAATTGAAGTGGAAACTGATGATGCATGGGCAAGGGATGTAGGTCCGACATGTGTTGTTAATGATGATGGTGATGTAAGGGGAATAAGCTGGCAGTTTAATGCATGGGGAGGAGAATATGATGGTCTTTATGCAAGCTGGGACAAAGATAATGAAGCTGCAGCAAAAATATGCAAGGAAACAGGGCTTTTATGTTATGATGCAAGTCATTTTGTATTAGAGGGCGGTTCAATTCATTCAGACGGCGAAGGAACGGTTATTGTAACCGAAACCTGCCTTCTTAGTAAAGGGAGAAATCCAAAATTAACAAAAGGAGAAATTGAAGAGGAATTAAAAAAATATCTTAATGCACAAAAGATAATCTGGCTGCCTCGTGGAATAGACGGAGATGAAACCAATGAACATGTGGATAACGTATGTGCATTTGTAAAGCCTGGGGAAGTTGTACTTGCATGGTGTGATGATGAAAATGATGTGCAATATAATGCTTCAAAGGAAAGTTATGATGTTTTGAAAGCGGAAACGGATGCAAAGGGACGAGAATTTGTAATCCATAAACTCCCTATTCCAAAGAAACCCGTGTGCATCACAAAGGAAGAACTGGAAGGATTTGTATTCGAAGAAGGTGAAGATTACAGAGAAGAAGGCGAAAGATTAGCTGCAAGTTATGTGAATTTCTATATATCCAATAAAGGAATAATTTTACCACAATTTGGTGATGAAAATGACAAAGTTGCCGTAGATATTTTGTCAAAGGCATTTCCTGATAGAAAGATTTATCCGATATATGCAAGACCGATAATTGTAGGTGGAGGAAATATTCACTGTATTACACAGCAGATTCCATCAGGAAAAGACGAATAATTTAATTAAAATAGGTAATTGCGAAACAAGTTCGCAATCTTGATACAACACAAGGAAGAGTTTGTGTCAATGCATAAATTCCTAGATGAAGCGAGTTCTTTAGTTTTTAGGCGCACTTCAATAAACCTCATATGGTTATGAAGTTGGTA
>JAXJWH010000139.1:0-3829 GCA_036308125.1 Agathobacter sp. | reverse complement strand
TATAAACTGGTTATTGAAATTCAAGGGGGGTGGTGTGCCCTTTTGACCTATATGATTGATTGTAATTAGTGTGCAGCCTATAAAATATAACTACAATCATAGGCTATTTTTTATAAAAAAGGAACTTCACGGATTCAGGTTAAAATCAGAAAGCTGCTAAAATCTAAGCATTATGAAGCCAGATCCCTTTTTTCGTAAATCATACCGGCTCCCACAGTCATAGCCACAATCATTATCGTCCCTAAAATCAAAGCCACACAATCCTTTGATTCTCCGGCAAAAATAGATGTCGCATTTGAATAGGAAAACGGAGAAATAAAGATAGCTTCCTTTAAATCAGGAACAACTCTCGCCATCAAATCATACACATACAGCAGCATTGCAACTGAAATTCCAATTCCCAACCTGTTCTTTTTACTTACCCCAGAGATAACAAAGCAAATAGCCGCAATTTCGATATTCATCATTAACTGGAAAAGCATATATTCTGCGAATGTGCTTCCAAAATCCGTTCCCCCAAGAAAAACAAACCCGACTTCATAAAGCAAGCCACAAATTAATGTAAAACAAATAAGATTTATCAACACTGCCAAAAACTTCATTGCTATGACCTTGCCCCTTGAAACCGGAAGCGTAAACGTATATTCTGCAGTATGCCCATCCTCTTCCTTTGAAAGAATTACTGTGGCAATGGAAGCCGCAAACATACTGCTTCCAAGTGCATGAATCGTGCCAATCTCTGTGGCAAAATATCCCTTTAATGTTGCTATGCTGAGTGTACTAGTTCCAAAAGCATCCGAAAACGCGCCCATTGTTGCAAAACTCTCTGCCATATCTGCCATGCTATCTTCCATGCCCTTATATAAAATGATGCAGATGAGCCCCATTCCGCCCACGGAAAGCGCCCATATCAAAAGACTTTTCCAACCTGATTTCCATTCGTTTTTCAATATTGCCGGCATTTACTTTTCCTCCTTCAAATAATAGTGCATAAATACTTCTTCTATGGACGGTTCCTCGATGATAATATCCTCGATATGATGTCCTTCCAGTTCCTTATATAAATTGTTCAGGTTATCCTTGTAGATATAATCAAGCTTTTCGCCATCCCGTATCATTTTGATTCTCTTTGTTCGACTGCTCAGAAGATTATCGACGGTATCTGTGACAACCAGCCTGCCTTCCTTCATAATTGCCACACGAGTACAGTGATTTCTTACTTCCGATAAAACGTGAGTGGAAAGCATACAGGTCGCACCCTCATCCACATACTCCTGAATCAACTCAAAGAAAACATTTTGCATCAGAGGATCAAGTCCGCTGGTCGGTTCATCAAAAACAAAAAGCTTTGGTCTGTGCTGCATTGCACAGATGATGCTGACCTTTTTCCTGTTTCCAAGTGAGAGCTCATTGATTTTTCTTTTTACGTCCACCTGAAGTCTGTCGCAAAGTTTTTCTGCTTCATCGGTACAATCAACCTTTCTGACATCTGCCGAATGCTTCAGCATTTCCCTGATTGTCATGCCTGAATAAAACCACGCTTCACTTGGCATATAGCCAATGTCTGCAAGGATTTTTTCTCTGTCCTTTACGCTGTCAAGACCATTGATTCTTATTTCTCCTTGGTCATACTTTATCAATCCAAGCATTGAGCGTATAGTCGTTGATTTTCCGGCACCATTCGGTCCAAGGAAACCAAAAATTTCACCTTCCCGAACCGAGAATGTTATATCCTCCACACCTCTGTTTTTTCCATAATTTTTTGTTAAATTTTGAATCGTTATCATATCTTTCATTTCTCATGTACCTCCGTCTGATGATAGAATAGTACAAAAAAAAGATGGGCACAATAGTTGTACCCATCAGTGACACTTTTTCAACTCTAAGTTGCACTATTTATTATCTGTCCTTGTTTTAAATACTTTCAAATCAGAATTCAATATTTTATCATCAATTCTGCGCCTGCATTTATATACCAAATAAACACAAAAATATATGAATACAATATAGGCGGCGAACCCAAAAGTCACATAAGGATTTTTATCAAACCAGTTTCCTATGTATGACACTACCGTATATATTATTGTGCAGATTATTATACCTATCAGTTCCTTCTTGCTCATTGCGTCTGCCTCATCAAAATTCCAAAGCACATAAACCTGAAGATACCCAACTGCATAGGTCAAAAAAATCATTTCCGCCATATGCAGTATTTCTGCCACAGTCACACCAATGCAGAGCCGATATGTACAGTAGTAAAAAAGAACCCCGAAAAAATAAAGACATGCCTTAAACTCGATTCCAATTTCCTTTGTAAGATACCTTTCCCAGAGGGATACTTTTTTCTTATCACTTTTTTTCATGCCCTTTCTCCTTTCAGAAGCTTCCTAAAATCCGATGCGTATGTACGGGAAATAATGATATGCTCACCGCTGACAAGTGTTGCATCAATCCTATTCGACGGCATACTTTTTAGCTTTTCCACCTTGTTGACATTGATAATCATCGACTTGCTACAGCGGAAATAACTCTCATCGTCTAAAAATAATTCGATTGAATATAATGACATGTCTACTTGAATTTCATTATCGTCTGTGTAGACAAATGTCTTATTATCCACCTTTTCTACATACAGAATTTCCTCCGGTGTAAAAACAATTGTCTCGTCGTTTTTTCGTCCTATTAGTTTTCTTTGACGTTTGTCCATAAAAAGCAACACCGCCTCAACCTCAGGATTTTTCTCCCTGTAATTTAAAATCAGCTCATCTTCGCCTTTATTAATCTGATTAATCGTGTATCGCATAGAACTCCTTTCTTAGCAATCCTCCTGTATAATTACCACAATTCTAAACTGTCCTCTGCATCAATCCACATTTGCATAGTCCCATCAAGGTAAAGTCGTTCATACTCCAAAGGGTTGTCTATGGCAAGAGCATTCAATGCACATTCAGACCCGGGAGTTGTTTTTAAATTCTTTTCTGCCTCCCAGCAGTCAATCCTCAGAATATATCCGGCATCAGTGCATATATCAATGCTGTTGTGGTAAATGTTGTACTCTGCATATATAATGTTCATCCAATCCATCCTTTCTTGAAAATGTATTATAAGCATCTCATCCAGTTCCAACTGCCATTTTCATAATTTATTATAAGTTGTTACCAGATTTTCTTTCCCTTATTTTTTCCCTTATCAGCGGTCATAATCAAGGGTAAAACGATATAACACGATACAAGATGTGACAGAGACGACACCCACGAAAACTTTAGTATTTTCAAGGGTTTAACGAGATTTTTATAACAAAATATAACAGTTATTAAATCCCTAAAAATACCTCAAGTGAGAATTCAAAGTTTCGCTCTCATCAAGCAAATCAATTGTATCATTGAACACACATTTTTTCAACGATTTACCTCTGCATATTGTACTTCACCATCTGCACTCTTTTTAGTTCTCTGTATTTATCATCTAGCTTTCTTGGCTTACGATAATTCACGCATGATTTAGGCATGGAATAAGTCTTATCTATATCTGTTTCTTCTATCAGTTTATAAACCTCTGGAAACTCAATAACTAATGCGTCAAGTTTCCTCATAACTGCCTTATCTCTGGTATATACTGTTGCTGACTGCTCCCCTGCATTAAAATTGATTATTGTTTCCTGCTCATTCTTGGATAAACTTCCCATAAATTCACTCCTCGTATAATAAGTTTATAGACCTCATTCAAAGAGGCTATAGACTTATTTTTTATGATGCAGGTATTGGATGAATTGTTGGACATCCTTTTACACCCACATAGTTAATAAGTTACTTTATAGTCATGGTCCCAG
>JAXJWH010000138.1:0-2136 GCA_036308125.1 Agathobacter sp. | reverse complement strand
TCTTCCTTCTTCTTTTGCTAAGGTCTGTTCTCGTCTTTTCAGGAGAGTTGTTCCCCATCTGTCAGGAAGTGAGTCCGAAAAGCATCCGAAGATTTCTTTACCAGGCTGTGTATACTGAACGCCTGGATAGTTTCGTATGTCTTCACTCAGAATTATACTAGCATGACGGTTAAGCCACTCCGGAGAGTATTTGAAGGAATAACTCTGAGAACCCCTGATACTTTCGTATCCGAGTTCTCCGACTAGCATCGGCTTCTCCAGCCAATTGAAATCTGCATATACATATAATTTGTCCATATCCACTACTTCTTAGATGCTCGTTCGCGGTTAATCATGGCTATATCCTGGAGTTCCTTGCCAAGCTTATCTTCCTTAGCAATGAATAATATGTCGTCTTCAAGCTGCAAGGCATACAAGACGCGCAGATATATTCCGATAGCTACTGTCGGACTTCCTTTTTCAACTCGAGCTTCGGTCAGTTCAGAACACATAGCGCGTTCAGCGACCTGCGCTCTGCTGAGGTTACGCCTGAGTCTGGCAAGCTTGATCTGCTCACCTACAATCTTCATGTTCTCTTCAAGTCTTCTCGGAAGACGTGTTGCCATAGTACTTTTACCCATAATGGATGCTTAACATATCATATAATATGCAAATATAGTAATATTTCTTAATTTTATGATAGGTTGATTCGTCTTGTTCTACAAAATCAGATAAAAATACGTTGAATTCTCGGTTTTAGTATCTTAACTGCCAAATATGTGAAAATTTCACATAAAAGTGAGTTGAGATTGCGATTTTGCGACTTTAACTCGAAAATCTGCGAAAGTTGGTTCTAATAAATATAAATCTCGTTTTGCAAATTCGGCGGTCGCTAACTGCCGAATTGAAGTAGTTGTTTCCAAAATGGAAATAACAAGTTTGACACCTAGAGTGTGACTAAGTATGTGTCTAAGATAGTGTCGAAGCTGTGGTGTATGTTAACGTGGAAAATAGCATCTTGCATGTCATATCCTTTTAGAAAAAATGAAATGGTGTCGAAGTTTGTGTCTAAGCTGAAGTTCGATTATCTGAATCAGTTATTCATAGGATAATGGTGAGGTTGATGGTGGAGTTATCGGTGTGCATGGTGAAGATAAACGACTTGTAGATAATGTTTTAACAAGTGATAAAAAGAATGGCGATAGAGGTGATGGTGAAGATGACGGTGGAGTTGGAAGACTGTCCAACTGAGTATTTGCGATATAGCTTACGACAGAGTTAACGACAGAGCTGACGATAGAGTTAGCTATGATAATATCTTGCAGCATAGCGAGTTATAAGACAATATGATTGGTGGCTGTTAAGGATACGATAGAGTTTACGACATAGTTCTATATCACTAGTCGGAGCCGATACAGAAGATTATAGGTGAGTGTGTGCAAAATTTGCACATACCACTATCAGCATGATGAAAACTATCGTTATAACGATACTTTACTCCAGAGAATGTGGCTTCAGGAAAAAACTTTATATCTTAAGATATAAGCGATTTCGTTCTTGAAAAAAGTTGCCTGGAGGTGTTTGAGATAAGGAAAAAGTCTCTACATTTGCATCCGCAAACAAAGAAAAACCATGAGATATTCAATGAACATAATCACACTTGAACCGAAAGTCAGCACAGGATGGATCCTGGGTTGCAGAGTGCGATATGCTCATTGTAGTGGTAACTGATAGATAGATCTGTCACGACTATACACGGAGGTGTCGCAACAAAGCGGCACCTCTTTTTTTGTGCCCGTTATTATCCACGAAATATTAACAATCAAAATCATTCAATCAAAAATGAAACAGACAATCAGAACATCTGAATGGCTATCGGTGATAGCCCCGATGACGCAGGGAACCTGCATCCGTGAAACATTTACCATTAACCCAGGAGCCTTCAAGCGAAAGCGGCTTCGAAATCGACGATGATCATGAACAAGATACTTTTTACCGCAGACCTTCACTTTGGTCACACTAACATACTAAAGCACCAACCAGACCGTCCTTTCGCTCAGGAGGGAGATACCAAGGCGCACGATGAGTACATGCTGAACTTATGGAAGTCCAGTGTCGGAAAGCGTGACCTGGTGTATATTCTCGGCGACCTCACAT
>JAXJWH010000137.1:0-7928 GCA_036308125.1 Agathobacter sp. | reverse complement strand
TTGTACAAATCCACAATTTGTTGTTTAAACTCTTGTGTGTACTTCTTTTGGTTTTTAGCCATGTTGAACAGCTCCTTTACATTATTATGATTATTATAGACCGTTCAACTTTTTATGTCTATGGTTATATACTAACACCATTGGAGCAATTTAAGGCATACCGCAAGAAAGACGTACAGTTCAGTAATGATAAAGCAAGGACAACCTTTGGTGTCAATGTGCATGGTATTGAGTTTGACGTTATCCATGCAAGGAATAACGAGAACGTTTTGAGTCTTGATTTTACTCATAGCAGCGAAGCCAAACAGAGTGACCGTTTTATGGACGATTTACAGATTTTGTGCAATGAACTTGTGGATAAGGTAAGGGTGCATAGAGATATGACACCAGAGGAAGTAAAAGACTTTGTAAAAGAACGATTTGAGTATCAGCTTAATAAAGGTGGTATTGATGATATTTCCATGTATATGAGCCGATTTGATACACTTTATGAACAGGGAAAAATGGAGCATCTCATGCCGACAGCCAACCAGAAGCACATCATGGAGGATATACCGCTTGTGGAGTGGGATAATGAATATATCAGCATAAACAATAGATTTGCGGATATAGCAGACAAGGAGCTGTCTGTAGTGGAATATGAAACTTTGTTGGGATTGGAACCGGCACAGGTATCGGTGGATGGATTGATGGAGATTATGAACAGCAATGCAAAACTGTGGAATTATCCTGTGGAAGAAAAAGACCATTGCCTGCAGGAGAACATACCTGTTGTAACCGTTTGTGATGGCGAAGAAACAAGGTATTTTGAGATACCTGAAGAATTGGTTGCAAAGGTAAGAGAAAGTGAATTTTGGGGATTTGAGCCGGAACAAATGGCATTTTCCATTAATGATAAATTTGTCAGCATACAGACCTGTGATGATGGATATGATTATTCTATTTTTGATGCAAATTACAAGCTGCTTGATGGTGGGGTGTATGACAACCCTGATATATCCATTCATGCAGCATTAAAGGATATACTGGAAGATATAGGCGTAACGGAATGGGATGAACGTATCCCGGTTGATTATGAGGAACTTATAGAAAAAGGAGAAGCTGTGGAACAGGCTGAGATAGCAGCCCGTCATATCGTTTCGGATTTCAAAGAAAAGACAAATGAGCTGTTCCATAACATAGAAGGTCAGACACCGGAGGATGTGGAGCAGACCGCCTATGCTTATATAAAATCCAAAATAGAGGAATATGAGATAGATGTGGATATTGTAGATGTAGCTGTATCAGGTAGCCGGTGCAGAGGTCTTGAAAAGGAAGGATCTGACCTTGATGTAGTGGTGGAATATAAGGGAAAAGAGAAGGAAGATGATTTATTTAATGCTTTTAACGAAGATGGTTTGAAAATTGGCGGTGTTAAGGTTGACATCAATCCAATTACAGAGGGAAAGACCGGAACACTTGCAACATATCTTCCAGGTGTGGAAAGCTATCTTTCAGAAAAACGTGAAGCAATGCAAAAAGAGTCTGCAAAGGAAGATGTAGCAGAGAAGAAGTCTACAATAGTTACTCTTATGGTGTCCGAGTGCAGTGAGTTTCATAATCTTGGAGAATTTCATGAGGGGATAGAAACCGTTGATGAAGCCATAAAACTGTATAATCAGATACCACCGGAGCGAATGAATGGAATTAGAGGTATAGGAATCAATGTACACACAGAGGGAACAGAACGCTATGAGGATGTTGAAATGGATATTGTTTCCGGTAAAGTTGCCGATTTAGAGATTTTGGATTATGTGCCAGATATTACAGACGCTCCGAAAGCAATAGAAATGATTGCAGAGCTGATTGATAAATTACCAGATATAAAAGTACGTGGTTCTCTGGACAAGTGGCAGGCTGCTTCGCTTGCTACACAGATAGACCAGCTTTCTTATGATTATGACACGTATCAATATCGAGATACAGTTGAAGACAGAGCTGCACAGGTAGCAAATATCACAGAGGACATCAGAAACGGAAATATCGGGTATCTTAATGATTTCCTTAATGCAATCGTAGCAGAAAGTGTCAGAGAGGGTATAACAGACATTTTTGGACAAGGTACGGAAATTGATAACAGTGAAGCCATACAGACCGCCAGGAAGGCAAAGGAGCTATTAGATAAGTTGTCAGAATATAAACCACTTGCAAAGGTGGAGGAGCTTGAAGAAAGTAATTATAATATGATTGATAATGTTCTGAACAATGAAAAGTCAAAGAAAGAGGAAGAACGTTCACCGGGGAGAATTTCCATAAAGGAGAAGCTGGCAGAGAAAAAGGCAATGATAGAGCATCGTGATAAGGGAGAAAAATTATCGCCGGATAAGGATGCGGAAAAGAAATCACATAGAGAGATATAAGACCGTAACAGAAAAGCAGTAGCCATTGGAAATCCCTTTGGTTACTGCTTTTTTTAGTGATAAAAATATTTGAGCATCTAGCTCGTCTAAGTATGCGTACGTAATAAGGACTATCTTACTAAAATATGTGTTATGGTAATCCTTAAATATACTATTTTGTTTCGTTTTTTGTAAAATCAATAAATGGAATATTTAATGCAGGGTATCTAGAGCTACATGTCATACTAGATACTAATGGTCTTATATAAGATAATAGGGCGGCAGGAGCATTAATATTAAGCATTTTTTGTGCTTGGATTTCGTCGATTGACTCATCCCAAAAAAACATAGCACTCATTTTTACTGTGATATCAAATGGCTGACTTTCACTACTATCTCCGACATTCAATGTTAATGAAACATAAGCTTCATTAGTAGCTACAATTTTAACTTCGGTATTAGACTGCATTGATATGCCATCGCAGGCTTCTTGATTAAATTCTTCATTAACTAGGAATTCGATTTTTTCTAATTCTGGATTTGAAAATTGAAATTTACTCTTATTCATAATTACTCCTTTATGCTGCATATGAAAGATTTTCATTGCTCTGCTCATTATTTGCACTAATTCCTTCAAGGTTATAATTCCATGAAATTTCATTGACATTCATTATGCAGTCTGTTTTTGAAATTTTCATGTTCACAACTTTGGTTCTTTGGTACAAATACGTAGATAAATCACAGGGATGAACAAATTCAAAATCGGAAGAAACAATTGGAGCAATACAGTTTATTTCATATGCTTTTTGAAGCAAAGCAATTTCGTCTAATGTTGCAACATTAATGCTATCAATACAACTCTGTAAAAAAGCTAAACTTTCGTTCTTATCCATAGTTATTCCTCCTCAATTAACTAATTCTTTTTCTATAATACATCTTTTATCTCTTATGTTGAATATACATTTAACTCCAATAGTAGGTTCAGCTCTCATTGAAGAATACTCAAATTTAAATAAACCTTGACTTGGAGTTGAGTTATACTTCCCATATACTTTTATTATAGCATACATTGTTTCAAAACCATATGAATCAAAGAAAAAATTTAACTTATTTCCTAATGGTACATTGGAATTTTTTTTCATTTTCTTGCAAGCTGTTTCCCATAATTCTTCAAGTTTCATATAAATATCAAAATCTGTTAAGTCGAGTAATTCACACAAATCAGCATTTACGACTGCAATGCTATAAACTTCGTTAGGTTTTCTTCTAGATTGCTTTTGATTCCACCAATTGGCATTTCCTCTATTATCCCAAAAATACATGCCTTTTCCAAGCCAAATATCATCTTTCGAATTTTTGCTTAAAATTAAGTAATCTTTTTTTGAAATAAACTTTTTACATTCGTCTTCCTTATTACTATGATACAGAATTGCTTTTGCCTCCATTCGCCAACTCCTTTTCAACCTTAATGGCGCATTGAGTAACATTCTATCATACATGTTTATTTTATGCAATATCAGTTAAATTATTGCCAATCAATACGTTAATTATTCATAAGTTCCTATGTATATGATATATGTTCTCTTTTCATATATTGATATATTTCTATATGCTTGTATGATTTC
The DNA here is from genome assembly GCA_036308125.1 of Agathobacter sp. Classification (GTDB taxonomy): domain Bacteria; phylum Bacillota; class Clostridia; order Lachnospirales; family Lachnospiraceae; genus Roseburia. Next base: position 3,925 of record JAXJWH010000137.1, on the reverse strand, counting down.
TAATTTATTTTAAGTATACACTATTAATTCGAAAAAATCATCATCTTTTTTATATTGTTTGTTTTTTGTGGGGGATTTTACTCTGTATGCTTTTATACTTCAAGCAAAAAAATTCGAAAGTTCTCAATGTATCCTTATGATGTTGTTAACGTCTATGAATTGCAATTTGGTATCAATAGATAAGCTTTGAACCAATCATAGAAAACTATATATTATTTTATAAACTTTTGGTTTGCATTTGTAATACTTGCTCAGTTTGTTTTACAGTTTCCCGTCCAAGATACCGATTAAGGTTCTCCAGCTTCCGGTTCAGTTCCCGAACTTCTTTTTCACAATTCTTATAAGTAGCAGTCAGCTCATTCTTCTGGCTTACCAGTTCCTGGTACTCTGATTTCAGCTTATCAACATTCAAAGATTTCAGATTGATACCTGCCTGCTCAAGCATACGTCTGGCACCGCCATAAAGGATAATCTGGCTTTCATATCTACGAAAATACGCGTCCGGGTTTTTGGCTTTTTTGTAGCCAATATGATAGGAACGATTGGCTTTATACTGTTCGGCATATTTAATAATTTCCGCCAAATCTTTGATGCGATGTTCCAATTCCACGACACTTTGTTTCGCGGATTTTCCGGCTTCTTTTTTGACAGAAATCTTGTGTTCCAGTTCAGAAATGGAACCGACTTCATTATAATTTGCAGAAGCAATTTTTAGATTTTCAATGGTTGCCCAACGGTTCAAACCGGGACTGTTTTTAAATTTCTCATCAGAAGTATCCACTAACTTTCGTGAAGAATAATCTCTTTTGGGAATAATAACTTTGCGTTCCCGTTTTTGTTCGACACGTTCTTTGATACGTTCTTTTGTGTATTCCTTTCCCAAAGACCTTGCACTGCCACGTACAAAATTTTTCTGGTGTAGAGGACGGAAAGAAATGTATTTTCTTGCATCTTCACCAAAAGTTTCCCCTTTGATTTCATATCCTTTTGCCCGCATAAGCAAGAGAAATTCCTCATAAGTAGAAGCGGATTTTATAGCAATGTTGATGTCTTTTCTAAGCTGGGTTTTATCAGAACCACCACGCTTGTCTGCCTGCCATTCATTGTATTTTTTACCACGCTGTTCGTTAGGAGAGATGATGGATAGATTATGTTCCTTGCACAGTTCATCACTCAAATGGCGGATGCGGTAATAGGTCTTATTACAGTCATGATATTTGTCATGGTTGATGTTATCTGCAGCACAAAAAATAATGTGATTGTGAACGTGATCTTTATCAATATGAGTGGTAACAACGTAAGAATATTTTTCCTCTAAAACTTTGTCGGCAAGCTCCTGTCCAATCTTGTGAGCTTCCTCAAAACCAACTTCTCCAGGAGCAAAAGCCTGTATCAAATGATAGGCTTTGTTAGGGCTGTTTTCTCGGCAATGGTCCAGGGTATATTTAAAGTCAATCGCAGCAGTTTCCGGAGAACAGGCGTAGGAAGAAATAAAAATTTTATCGTCTGTTTTATCCGGGTCGCAGATATAGTCTATTGCTTTATCAACGGTTGCTTTGATAGCATGGATTTTTGTGTACGCCATACCTCGTTCATCAGCTCCTTTACTTCGTCCATATCTTCTTTATAAATGTTATTTGTGCTGTTAATACGCTTTGCAATCTGGTTCAGACTTTTGCTAATCCGTCCAAGCTCTGTGTTGTAATTTCTTAAATAACTGTAGTCCACATCATAAACAAATCCAAACAAAATCAGTTTTCGTAAAAAGGCAGATTTGCTTTTCATTTTTGATTCTTTAAATTTTGCATCAAGAATATATTGCTCATCATCATTCAAATAAAATTGCACCGGATTGGTGCGTGTTCGTTTTGCCAATTTTGACACTTCCTTTCTAAAAATGGGTACAAAAAAACTGCTGTAAAATGTTCGATGTTTTACAACAGTTGGTTTAAATGTTTATTTAGTTTTGGATAGAATTATCCAAGCAGAATTTTATCAAAATGACTGGAAAAGGTCAAGGAGAATTGGAGAAAAACAGTGGAAAAATAAAAGAGGGTTAGGGATACTTCCCTGTGGAAATTTGTACAGAGCAGACGGTAGGCAGTGAATGGGAAATTTCGCCTGTGTCATGACACAGGCAGTGCTTGCTATGATTGTTTACTATGATTGTTTATCGACATTCCTGGAGGGTGTGTTGGTAAATTTGTTATTTATATAGATGTTTCAAAGCACATGAGAAAAGAACTGGAAAAATAGGGTAAGAGAAAAAGTATTAATATATTCGTGACAGGATATCGTGAGTATATGGAAGTAGCTTTTGATGTGAATTCTAACCTTATATAATATATTCATAAACAGTAAGAAAAAAGACATTCAAGTCATTGGATTGGCATAAAAAAATAGACATATTCTCATAAGGAATATATCTATCAATATAGAAAGTGTTGCCCTTGTAATAGGTAGCAACACAGAATTATTTCGTGGTAATTCCGTTTCTCTTTTATAATAACTGGCGAGGTTAAATAAATTTAAGAAAAGGAAATTTTTCTGTCATATGGATTACCACATACGGTTTGGTGTATGGAGAAAAACTGGTGCATAGAAATTAAGCATTTCATCAATATAATTCTTGATGGTCTGTTTCATATTTCTCATCTCCTTTCGTTCTTTCTGAGGTAATCATAATCAAAAATAAGATAGATTACTCGCCAAATTAATTCAAAAACTAGACAAAAATTGTGAATGAAGAAATATGTGTATGTACCAGATATTTTTAGGATTCAATACTAGCTTCATAGGAAGTTTTGGCATCTTTAGAAAAGAAGCTGGTCTGTAGGGATTGAGAAAATACGTTGAATAATCAAACCCCAAAGCAATGCCTTTAAAGGGCATTTTCGAGTTCTACCTGTGGATGCATAGAAATGGCTATAAAAAGTAGCAGGAATAATTTCATCAAGGAGGATATGCCGTTCTAATAGAGAAAGAAACAAGGGGTTGTCATTATCAAATTTATTTTCAAAATATTGAAAAATATCTGTTAAAGAAAGCTGGTTGTATGGTATTATAAGTATCAGAATAACGTCTTTTCTTGGGGGATGGTATTTAGTTTCTAGGTAATTCTGTTATATCATATCCAGTGAGGAGTTATTTGATTTTTAAGAATAAAAAGTGCCGTATTATGTGGATTGTGGCATTTTGTATAACACCTAATTTTGTCTAAAATATATAGAGGAGGCAGATTGAATTATGTTTAATTTAATACATCATGTAGCAATTATAGTATCAGATTACGAAAAATCAAAAAAATTTTATGTAGAACAACTTGAACTTCCAATTATAAGAGAAAATTATAGAAAAGAAAGAAATGACTATAAGTTGGATTTGAAGGTGGGAAATATCGAATTAGAGATATTTGGTGTAGAAAAACCACCGGCTAGAGTGACTCAGCCAGAGGCTTGTGGATTGCGACATTTGGCTTTTAAGGTGGACGATATTGAAGAGGCTGTCAAATGGTTAAATTCAAAGGGGATTCAAACAGAACCTATTAGAATGGATGAGTATACACAAAAAAGAATGACATTTTTCAGAGATCCTGATAATCTTCCGTTAGAAATACATGAATAATATTTAGATACATATAGCCATTACATATCTTAGTGATTATGATTATGTAATGGCTAATATTTTTCAAAAATGTTAGCCATTTCTATAAACTATTATAGAGAAATAGTGAGGGGATGGAAATCTACCATGAAATTAAATGTTTATGTTGCTTAGCAGAGGCTTGTTGTGGTCAAGTATTTTTGTAACACTACGACCTAATTTTTGCTACAGGGTTTAGATTTCCCCGTAGCGTGCCTCAAAAGGCGTTTTGTAATTATTATAAGAATGCGGACGTACATGGTTATAATGCACATACGCAAAT